>QMSI01000007.1 GCA_003649615.1 Thermoprotei archaeon
CTGGGACATGAAGCTACTTAACCGCTATAAGCCATTCTACGCCCCCTTCTGCGATTTATGCTGTCTCTGCACCTTCGGCAAATGCGACTTAACGGGGGATAAACGAGGAGCCTGCGGCCTTGACATTAAGGGCCAGACTGCTAGGATTATCCTCATAGCATGCTGTATAGGAGCCTCCACCCACACAGCCCACGCCAGACATATGTTGCACTACCTACTCGAGAAGTACGGTCCTGACTACCCCATTAACTTAGGCAGCGAGATAGAGGTGGAGGCCCCTCATATTAGGCTGGTAACTGGCATTAAGCCCAAGACTCTTGGTGACCTCGTCCACGTACTAGACTACTGTGAGGAACAGATAGTTCACTGCGTCGCGGCCATCCACACGGGCCAGGAAGGCAGCTACCTAGACTTCGAATCCAAAGCGCTACACGTGAGTATGATAGACCACGTGGCCATGGAGGTAGCTGACATAGAGCAGATAGTCACCTTCGGGTTCCCCAAGGGAGACCGCGACGCTCCCCTCACCGACATTGGGCTAGGCATTGTAGCCGATGCCACCAAGCCTGTAATCCTGCTCATAGGCCACAACGTATGCTCAGCCGTCGAACTCGTGGACTACATGCGCAAGGTAGGTATAGGTGAACCAGGCGAAACCATAGAAGTAGTTGGAATCTGCTGTACTGCTCACGACATAACTAGGTATACGAATAGAGCCAAGATCATAGGTCCCATATCCTACCAGGTCAAGTTCATTAGGAGCGGGATCGCCGACGTAATAATGGCGGATGAGCAGTGCATCAGGACCAACATCGTGGACATAGCCGCCGATGTAAAGACCCCGGTAATAGCCGTGTCGGAGAAGGCATGCCATGGCTTACCGGACATGAGCGACGAGCCTGAGGATAAAATAGTGGAAGCCTTGGTGTCGGGTCAGCTTAAGGGAGTACTCATACTGGACTTGGAGAAGGCCGCCTCCGTAGCCGCGAAGGTTGCAGTGAGGGTAGCTCCGTTAAGGAAGAAGTATAAGGTAATACCTGCGGAAGAGGAGATAGTAAAGGTCGCAGCAAAGTGTACTTACTGCGGCACCTGTTCACGTGCATGCCCCAACAACCTACCGGTGAGCGATGCGGTAAACGCAGCCAAGAAAGGCGACATAACCAAGCTAGCCATGCTTCACGACGCCTGCGTAGGTTGCTTACGCTGCGAGTCGGCCTGCCCACAGGATATACCTGTTCTCAGCTTAATAGAGGCAGCGTCGAGAAAACAGGTATTAACCGAGAAGTTCAAGGTAAGGGTAGGTAGAGGACCAGTACTAGACACCGAGATACGTGAGGTAGGTAGCCCGATAGTTCTAGGCGAGATACCTGGTGTAGTAGCTCACGTGGGCTGCGGCAACTACCCAGGAGCGGGGAGAGACGTAGGTGAGATGGCTTATGAGTTCGCTAAACGAGGCTACATAGTGGTGGCCACCGGCTGCGCCGCCATGAGTATAGCCGAGTATCGCGACGAAGAAGGGAGGTCGCCCTACGAGGTCTTCCCCGGCGTATTTGACCGTGGAGGCCTATTAAACATTGGAAGCTGCGTCGCCAACTCACACATCACTGGAGCCGCGATCAAGATAGCCAGTATCTTCGCTAGGAGGAAACTAAGGGCTAACTACGAAGAGATTGCTGACTACGTCCTACACCGCGTAGGCGCTGTGGGAGTGGCGTGGGGCGCCATGTCACAGAAGGCAGCTTCCATCGCCACTGGCTGCAACAGGCTAGGCATACCTGTAATCGTAGGTCCTCACGGATCCAAGTACAGGAGGCTGTACCTAGGTAGGATTGAGGACGAGGAGAGCTTCAAGGTCTACGACGCTAGGACTGGCCAGAAGGTCTACATCGGCCCAGCACCCGAGCACCTAATCATGGTGTGTGAGACCAAGGAGGAATGCATGGTCTGGACGGCGAAGCTATGTATTAGGCCTAACGACACCACCAAGGGAAGAATGATCAAGCTCACCCACTACATAGACCTACACAAGCGCTTCTACGGCAAGCTACCTGAAGACCTACCTCTCCTCGTCAGGACAGAGGCTGATATACCCATCACTTACAAGGACGAGGTAATGGAGTTCCTGCAGGCTAAAGGATGGAAGCCTTCAGAGACCCCTGCCATCGACCCGACGCTGCTGGAACGATTGATAAGGGCGAGAAGGTGAGAACGTGTCTCTCTTAACTAAACGGGCTTCACCTTGGCAGTGGGGCAACGTCCCTGGACCGAAAATGGCCATGTGCCCCGACAACCCGCCTAGGATCTACGCATCGATGATAAAGAGAGCCAAAAACCCCCTACTTATCGTCGGTAGCTACATGTATGAGGTAGAGCTTGGAGGAAAGCCGCTAATAGACTATGCCATCGAGATATCCAAGAAAGGTAAATGCACCATAATAGCCACCGCTCATACCTTAAAGGGCTTCATAGAGCGCGGGTGTCCAGTCAAAAGCATGAGCCTCGTAGACATAGTAAATAGGCTCCAAGACCCAACATTCACTGCTGACCCTGCTAAAGCACCTCCCCACGATCTAGTACTATTCCTAGGCATACGTTATGAGTTCGCCTCTCAAGGGCTAGCTACGCTCAAACACTTCGCTCCGCACCTGAAAACCTTGACGCTATGTAAATGGTACCACCCTAACGCCTCGTGGAGCTTCCCCAACGTAAAGGACGAGGAGTGGAAGAAGCTTCTAGATGATCTCGTGCAAGCCCTAAGCTAAATCTTCCATCTATTTTATGTATCATTCCTTATCTTTCTCCCTAAACCTCAAATCATCTAAAGAGTCCTGTCTCGGCGAAATGAAGAGTAGTTAAAGTTATATAGTGCATAGCTCTTCAGCAACTCCGGTGTAAATTAAAGGAGGGGGTAGCGGGCTTGTCATCTTTTGAAGGATTTCCCATGGACGTAGGGCCAGTGTACGAAGGCGAAAGAATCAGGAAGGAAGATATGTACATAGAGTTTGGAGGGCCGAAAGTTGATGTTAAATGCGAGCTAGTGCTCGCCATGCCCATGGATGAGGTGGAGGATGGGAAGGTAGAGATAGTAGGGCCTGACCTTAAGGATTTGAAGGAGGGTGGAAGCTACCCACTAGCCATAGTAATCTATACTGCTGGAACCAAGGTAGAGAAAGACTTGGAGGCTGTTATCGAGAGGCGTATCCACGACTTCACCAACTACGTTGAAGGGTTCATGCACCTCAACCAGCGCTACGATATCTGGATTAGGCTCAGCAAGAAGAGTGTGAAGAAAGGTCTCGATAGCTTAAAATGGTGGGGGCTAGCGCTCATAAGGTTATTCAAGAGCGCCATGCCTTTCATAGAGAAGATGCAGGTAACCTTCTACACCGATCCTGCCAAGGTTAAGGAGGTCTACGAGCAAGCCTTGGAGGTATACAAGGCGAGAGACGCGAGAGTACGTGGACTACGCGATGAAGACGTAGACACGTTCTATGGCTGCGTTCTATGTCAAAGCTTCGCTCCTCAACACGTATGTGTCATACCACCCAACAGGGTTTCGCTATGCGGAGCGATGAACTGGTTCGACGCCAGAGCTGCTGCAAACGTCGATCCTAAGGGCCCCAACTTCCCCATACCTAAAGGGAAGCTCATAGACCCTATCAAAGGCGAGTACGAAGGAGTAAACAAGGTGGTAGAGGAGCGTTCGCTGGGTGCAAACAAGAGGTTCTTCCTGTATAGCGCCTTTGGAAGCCCGCATACTTCATGCGGCTGCTTCGAGTGTATTGCCTTCTACATTCCAGAGGTGGATGGCTTCGGCGTGGTCGATAGGGGGTTCAAGGAACCCACCGTTAACGGCTTGCCTTTCTCCACCATGGCTGCCCAGACCGGCGGAGGCATCCAGACCGAGGGATTCCTGGGCGTTGGGATGGAGTACTTCAGGTCTCCTAAGTTCTTCCAAGCCGATGGCGGTTGGGGAAGGATAGTTTGGATCTGCTCCACACTTTGGAAGAGAATTGAGGACGCCATACCTGAGGAGCTGAAAGACAAAATAGCTACCGAGAATGATGCCCGCGACATAGAATCGCTGAAGAAATTCCTCGTCGAGAGAGGGCATCCATTAGCGGTTAGGATAAAGGAAATGGAGGCTCCGGAAGTAGCAGCTGCTGCTCCAGCCGAGGCTGCAGCCCCTGAAGCTGCAACTCCCACAGCTGTTCCCGCTCAGGCTGCTGCGCCCATGCCCTTCATGCCTGCGCCTACAGCACCAGGCGCAATAACCATCCCTGCCGTAGGAGGCTTAAGGGTAGAGCTTAAAGGAGCGAAGATACGCATCGACAAGATAGTGATCAAGAAGCAGTGAAAAGCGCTGTGGGGGAGAGGATGGCCGAGGAACTTAAACTCGAAGAACTTTTACTTTTACTTGATAAGGCTAAGGAGGTTGAGCTGGAGAACGTGGAGCTGGAAGCTGATCTCTTAGTCCTAGAGTTGCCTTCACCAACTAAGCAAGGTGGTAAGGGTGGCTAAGGAAAAGTATCCTAAAGAAGTTAAGTCTTTTTTAGATACTCTAGACGAAGCGAAGGAGCTTGAGCTTAGGGACGTCGAGATACTAGCTGAGGAACTTGTTTTACATTTAGTTCCTCAGGCAGCGCAGGCTGTACCTCCATCAGTACATCAAGCTCACGCGTACCTCGAGGAGGCAGTTAAACTACTTAGGCAGGCCTTAGGAATACCAGCGGCACCGCCTTCTGCCCCCTTAGCTCCGCCAAGTCCACCTGCACCTACCGTGCCTGTACCTGAGCTGGTGAAGACAGCCTTCGAGCCCCCAGTGTTCAGCTACCCAGGTAGCATAGCGGAGGTTCAGATAGGAGCTACGAGCACTGAGGGAGGGACAAGGGGTAAAGTGATAAAGGTAGGCGGCGAGAAATGCCCTCCATTTTATAGGTTTGAGTTTGTACCTCCAAATAGGCCTGTAATAGCCTTAGACGTGTTCGACGTTCTCCCTCCACTCCCAAAGACCATTAAGAGCTACTATAGAGACGTGCTCAAGGACCATGTGGCTTGGGTTAACAGATGCATAGAGGAGTTCAAGGCAGACCTAGTAACCCTACATCTCATAAGCACAGATCCTGCCATTGAAAACAGGCCAGCCGCTGAAGCAGCCAAGTTCGTTAGGAAAGTGCTCGACCAGATCGACATCCCCGTAATCGTGGGTGGCTCAGGCAACCCAGAAAAAGACCTCGTAGTGTTCGAGGAGGTCTCCAAGGTAACGAGCGGAGAAAGGCTAGTCATGGCGTCGGTTACCATAGACATGGATGTAGCTAAGGCGGCTCAGACGATAAGCCAGCATGGACACAACGTAATAGCACTGGCGTTCTTGGACATCAACCAAGTCAAGGAGCTTAACAGGAAGCTGTTGGATGCCGGGATGCCTAAGGACCACATCATAACCGACCCATCCACAGGAGGCTTAGGCTATGGCATAGAGTACACGTTTAGCGTCATGGAGAGGATGAGGCTGGCTGGGCTCATGGGCGATGAAACCATGCAAGTCCCCATCTCCTGCGCCGCCACCAATGCTTGGGCTGCCAGAGAGGCATGGATGGAGATGGCTGAGTGGGGTCCTAGAGAGTACCGTGGACCACTATGGGAGATAACCACAGGGTTAGTTAACATGCTTGCGGGCGCCGACCTATTTATGATGCTCCACCCGCTCGCGGCCATGACGCTGAGGAAGATAGCTGAGGTACTAGCGAAGCCCAAAGTAGAGAAAGAATTGAAGGAGATAGCCTACGAGAAATGGGCTTCTGCTAAGCTGTAGGAGGTGGCTTCATGCCTAAGCTTCTAAGACCCTTAGACGTCTACCGACACCTACCTGGAACCAACTGTGGAGAGTGTGGCGAAGTAAACTGTATGGCCTTCGCTGCCAAGCTCATCGAGAGGCAAAAAGGCATAGAGGACTGCAAGCCTCTCTTTAAGCCCGAGTATAAGGCTAAGCTAGAGAAGCTATTGGAGGTCCTCCGACCGCCAGTAAAGGAGGTTACCATAGGGGTGGGCGATCGCGCTATAACCGTGGGCGGTAAAGTTTGCGTATATAGACATGAGCTGACTTGGTATAGGCCGACCGCGCTCTTCTTCGACGTAGATGATGAAATGCCCGAAGATGAGGCCATTAAGAAAGTTAAGTACGTTGAGGACTTCGAGCTTGAACGTATAGGCGTCAAGCTTAAGCTTAATGGCATTGCTGTGCGGTGCGTATCAGGCAGCCCTGAAAAGTTCGCTAAAAGGGTGGCGAAGATAACCGAGGTTAGTAACCTGCCTTTAATATTATGCTCGTATGATCCCAACGTCATGGAGGAGGCGCTAATAGTCGTAGGCTCCAAGAAACCGTTGATCTACGCCGCCACCAAGGATAACTGGTCTGAGATGATAAAGCTGGCTTCTAAGTATAATTGTCCATTAGCCTTATCGGCACCGGGAGACCTTTCCATGCTTAAGTCGCTAGCAGCTACCGCTAGAAAAGCTGGGCTAGATGACCTGATCCTAGACCCTGGCACCTTCGTTGAGGGGGATTCCTTCGCCGAGACCATAAACATGTTCACAATGCTTAGAAGGGAAGCCATAGAGAAGGAGGATAAGGACGTAGGCTACCCGCTCATGGGCGTACCAGCAGCAGTATGGCTATCACCTGAAGGGGACGAAGTGGCCACTAAGATGAAAGAATGTTACGTAGCTAACGCCTTGATAACAAGGTTCGCTGACCTCTTAGTCATGCATACCATCGATATCTGGGCCCTCCTACCAATCTTGGTCTGGAGACAGAACGTTTACACTGATCCACGAGTACCGTTATCGGTGAAGGCAGGGCTCTACGAGATAGGCCTAGTAGATGAAAAAACACCTATCTTCGTAACTGGGAACTCAGCCTTAACATACTTCTTAGTTAGGGGCGACGTGGAGAAGAGCGGTAAAGGCTACTTAATATGCGTGGACACGGAGGGCATAAGCGTAGAGTCATCAGTAGCCGGTAGGAGGTTTACGGCTGATAAAGTGGTTGAGGCGTTAAAGGAGGCTGGCATAGAGAATAAGGTTAAGCATAGGACCATTATCATACCCGGCAAGGCTGCAAGGATAAGCGGCGAGCTCGAGGACCTACTACAGGGATGGAAGGTGTTCGTTGGCCCTAAGGAATCTTCCGGCATCCCTGACTTCATCGAGAAAGTGTGGAGCAAGGAAGTTAAGTTCGAGTAAAACTCTCCCGCCTCCTTTTTATGGAGGCCATTTTTTGACCAGTACACTAGCTCACTTACTCCCCCTCGAAGCCTTAGGGGAAGGCCGCAAGAGAGCTGCGCTTTTTTTCACCACCTTCTTCTTCACCTCCTTAGCCACCTACATGGCCATCGTCTTTATCCCTCTCTACGCCCTAAAATTAACGGATAGCTTATCCTTAATCAGCCTGCTCACCACCGCTTACTACCTAGCTTTCACAACTAGCCTCCCACTCTACGGGAGGCTCTCGGATAGAATAGGGACGTACTTTGCTTTTACAGCCATAGGTGCAGCGGCCACAGGCATCACTTGCATGTTAATACCAACAGTAGGACGCATAGAGCAGCTAATGATGCTTAGAGCAGCGCAGGGTGTCTCCTGGGCGTTGGTCGCACCGATGGGAGCAGCCATGGCTTCCATGAGCACCACGAAAGCCCTAAGAGGTAGGGCCATGGGGGTTTTCAATCTAAGCGTATCTTCAGGCTACTTAGCTGGCTCCATAGTTGGAGGAGCAGTCTCAGAGCTCTACGGCCTAGAAGCTGTTTTCCTATTAGGAGGCGTTTCAGCGATCCTCGCCGCCTTCATGGCGTTGGGGCTAAGAGGATGGAAAACCCCTGAACCCAGAAGAATCAAGGGGAAGGTTGAGTTAAGGAAGGTTAAGGTTGTGTATGTAGGCTTCGCTCTCCGTAACATAGGCGCCACAGGAATCTGGGCTTTGCTACCCATTTACCTAGCCAGTCTAGGGGCCTCAGATCTATGGGTAGGCCTACTATACATGGTAAACCTAGCCTCGCAGACAGCCTTAATGGGGTGTGTCGGGAACCTAACCGATAAAGCCGGGAGAAAACCTGTTTTCCTTATCGGTCTCTTCGGCTCTTCGTTAGTGTTTATGTTTTATGGCTTGGCCCAAAACCATTTATGGATCATACCCATCCACATACTACTAGGACTTTCATGGTGCTCCCTCATAACCGCCTCCACCTCCTACATAGGCGACGAGTCTCCCGAGGATGCTCATGGGGCTATGATGAGCCTTCTCTTCACGGTTACCGGTTTATCATGGATAATTGGTTCAAGCCTTGCAGCAGCCACCGTGAGTTTCGTAGGCCTCAGAAACTACATGTTCATAGCAGCTGGGCTCTCAGCTATAGGAGGGCTCTATAGCGCCTTCAAGATGCAGGAAACCTTAGCAAAAAATCCCTGAGACCACTTGCTTCATGCTGTATTTTCATATTTTCGAGGTGTCCACCTCTCTAAGCTTGAAGATTCAGGTAATTTGAGTGATTTATAATCTTTGAATTTAAGGGCCTCTGCTTTAGCTAGCAGAGATAAACCGCAGACGGGAGTTTGAATCCTCTTAGCGCAAGCTAAACAGTTGCCGTTACATCCATTAAGAGGCTTGAAATGCTCGCTAAGAGATTTCCTATAATAAATTGGGGTTTCCATTCCTTCGCAGCAGGAAGAGGTCATGTAGTCTTCATTGAGGCCCCGATACCAAATTTTCTTCCCCCTTCGCGTCTCCTCGAACTCCATGCAGAGGGCCATGGTGACCCCGTGAGACGTACATACTTCCTTTGCTGTTTCAAACACCTTCCTCCTGTACTTCACGTTGGCCTCTAACCGGTCTCCGCGTCTCTCTCTGTACACCTCTCTCCATAGCTTTAAAGCAGAGGGGAAGTGTTTCTCGACTTCGTTCAATGTCCTCTTAAACCAAGCGTCTGCCAAGTCGCAAATACTGAAAATAATGTGCCTAGCTCCTTCTTTCACTGCTCTAGATACTACTTCCTCTATGGACCTACGGTCATCCGTTATGCCGGGGAACATAGGGTCCATCCTAACTACCACGTAGAGGCCACGGTCAGCTGCTCTACGCACAGCCTTAAACTGCTCCTCTACTGTGGATCCTCCTGGGGAGAAGACCTTCCTAACCTCATCGTCCGCTGAGAGAATGGTAAATTGAGCAAAGCTGTGAGGGTTCTCAGCCATGCGGTCGAGCAGTCTACTAGGCACGTTACTTCCCATCTTAGTGATGAACTCCACGGGGAGGCCTCGGTCAAGAAACACGTAAGCCGTACGTTCACTGAGACCGTACTTATTTTCGAGGGGGTATTGGAAAGGTTCCGTTATTGGGCTTAGGTAGCCGCAGGAGGCTACGTAGAGCTGGTCGAGCTCTTCTGCACACTTCGCGTCGAAGCCTTGAAACACCGTGACTATGCCCTTCTGGTTCCAGAGGTCGAAGTATCCTTTGAAACCTCTAGCATAACACATAGGACAGTTCACGGAGCAGCCGTTGTAAGGGTTCAATAAGATACGCTCAGCAGAACATTCCCGTCTCCCCCTATCTTTATATCCATAGAACCAGCCGTGAACCACTTCCTTACGCGTAGGCACTAATATGTGAGGGTAAGGATCTCTCAGCAGCTGGAAACTCTTAACACTCCCTCCTACCTGAAACTCTATCTCTAAGCTGCGTCACCCCTGCTTAGCAGAGGAGAAGGGCTATCAAAAAGGTTTAAGGGTAGGTTAACCTCTTTAAGGAGGGGATTTCCGTGTGTGAATTTAAGGTTTTCTTGAGCGGGGAACAAGTATTTAGCGATGTAATCTACGCAGAGGAGAAAACTGGTAGAGTTCTCCTCAGGACAGTGCTGGGCGAAGAGAAGGTTCTGGAAAACTGTAGGATCACAGAGGTAGACGTGGAGAAGGAGATCTTAAGGTTGGAGAAGACGTAGAGCTTCACGGAAGCTTTATATCGAGGATTTTGTGCCTTTGCACAAAACTCTGAGGGAGGATTTCGATGAGTGGAGAGGCAAAGTCAAGGCTTCAAGAGTTGGATGAGAAGATAAGGGCCTGGATGTCTAAAGTAAAACATAAAGTGGTTATACTGAGCGGTAAGGGCGGTGTAGGTAAGAGTACTGTAGCTGCTAATTTAGCGGTGGCGCTCGCTTGGAAGGGTAGGCCTAATTTAGTGGGCATACTAGATGCTGACATCACAGGTCCCAGCATACCAAAGATATTAGGCGTAAGAGGACAAGGTCTTACGGGCGGTCCTCCAGGGATCTTCCCAGTAATGGGCCCGCTTGGGGTGAAGGTAGTTTCCATGGACTTCCTCCTCCCAAGCGACGAGACGCCTGTTATTTGGAGGGGCCCCATGAAATCTATGGCCATTAAACAGTTCCTCGCAGAGATTGTTTGGGGCAATCTTGAATACCTGCTTATCGACCTTCCTCCAGGCACAGGTGATGAAGCACTCACAGTGTTCCAAGCAATACCCGGTGTGGATGGCGCAGTAATAGTCACAATACCCTCAGACCTATCCCAACTCGTGGTGAAAAAAGCAGTCACCTTTACCCGTAACTTACAGACAAGGGTGCTAGGCATAGTCGAGAACATGAGCGGGTTTGTATGTCCTAACTGCGGCCACTACGTCGATATCTTCAGCTCAGGAGGTGGAGAGAGAATCTCGAGGGAAATGGGGGTTCCATTCTTAGGTAAGGTTCCGCTAGACCCTAGAGTTTGTGAAGCTTCTGATAAGGGAATGCCCTTCATAGTCGAACATACAGACACCCCTGTGGCGAAAGCGTTCATGTCCATAGTAGAGAAACTAGAGAACATGTTAGAGAAACAGCGACCTTCCTAGCATTGATTAAGGTACACTTCCAAGACCTTTATCATAGAGCTTTCAAGCAGTAGAGGAGACTCCTAATAATAAACTCTATAGTCAACCCCCTTCTTTTACAAACATTATTTAACGGGCTTCTCCATGATATTAAGAATACATTACAATGGTGGGAGATCAGGGAACCTTTCGCGTACTTCGCGTCTAGGTTCCATTTGCGATCGAACCACGGAGGTAAGGGCTTGGTCTGAGAAGGACAATGGACGCGAGTGTTCACTGTATTTTAAGCGTAGCTATGCCCTCCCATCTCCTATCACCTCGAAAATACCGTAGTATACTGTTTCTTCAGGCTCAGGAAACTCCACATAGAAGGTTATCTCGCCATACCTCTCAGCTATACAGACTGTTTCTGTAACGTTGCATGTAGTCAGCGCTACAGCTACATCTAAGACCACTCCGTGAGGAGCGAGATCCTGTACTTCTCATAACACAGTCCATAATGTTTCAGCTGAAGGAGCATAAAGCACGGAGCCTCTTTCCTCGTAGTCTATGATCATAATCCATAATTCCACCAACAGAGAAACCTAGCGTCCTCAAAAGTGTTTGCTTTAATATACCCAAGAGGTGGAACAAACTTCTCATGAAAATACCTAGTAAACCCCCTCCCCATCCTTAATGTACCTTATCTCGTTTTCACTAATGCTTGCATGTACCCCCCGATGAATATGAACTCAGCTTCAGAAGGACGTTTCAAGTGGTTCCTGTCCTACATCAGCTTCAGGTACTTGCTCAGACTCCATAGCAAAGTTTGCGCCGAAGGCTAAGAGGACTAAGGCCCAAAAACCACGCAGTTAGAGGCCATTAAGAAAAAAGATGTTTTAACCCATTGTTAGTTTCTATGGCACTCCTCGACCTGTTCGAGGAGAAAGGTTAATCATCTTTTTTTGCATAAAGTTTATATCCGAGTTTTCTGTGCATATGCACAGAAAAGGAGGTGATGTCTAAGTGGCTTGGTGGGGTTGGGGTAGAGGATGGGGCTGGATGGGCCCCTGGCCAGGCAGAGGACCCTTCAGCTGGCTGCCTCCATGGATGAGGCCCGGCTGGGTATTTGGTAGAGGAGCTTGCTGGTGGCTCTTTGGCCCATGGATGTGGAGGTCTTGGTTCCTAGCGCCTTACTGGTGGTGAGGTATCATCGCCTACTATGGTTATGACCCTTGGAGCACCACCTCTCAAAGCTATCAGCCTACTAGGTATAGCACAGATTACTACAGCGTCCCTTGGGGCTACTCATGGCTTTTCACGCCGCCCATGTTCCCCTTCATGGCTTGGTGGCCCTTCGCAGGGTTCGCTCCATGGCTCTTAACGATGTGGATGTGGCCATACCTTTATCTATGGCCACCGATATGGTATTGGTGAGGGATATAGCGAATGAGCTACGGTTGGCAAAGAGGTAGAAGATGGGGTCCCTGGTGGATGCAGAGTTCACCTACTGGTCAACAAACGCCAACAGATCAGGGCTCTCCTCCACCACCATCACCGCCGCCCGGCTACGGCCCTCAATGGTGGTATTATCCGCCTCCGCCGCCCTACTACTATCCAACGCCTCCTCCATGGGCTCCGCCCAGCCCTGAAGAAGAGCTTAAAGCTCTCGAAGAGTACAAGAAATGGTTAGAGGAGGAGCTCAAGAGCGTAGAAGCCAGGATAAACGAACTCAAGAAAAGCCTAGGAGGCCCATAAAGCCCCCCTTCTTTTATAGCCGTAAACTTATTTTTCATCCAGCTTCCTTTTAGCTAGGAGGACAATCTATGTGGCGGTGGGGGCCTCGAGGCCGATTTCGTGGAAGGCCTGTGAAGCCTAGGTCCCTAGGCTTTGAGCCTCAGATCTTCCAGTTCATACCTTTCCCGCAAGACACCTCAAGGCCTCCACCACCCATTTACATGACCCCTGACGAGTTCGAAGCCTATAGGCTTGTGTTCTATGAAGGGTTAACGCAGGAGGAGGCTGCCAAGAGGATGAATATATCTAGAGGGACTTTATGGCGCTGCCTAGAGAATGCCCGTAAGAAGCTGGCTACGATGCTGGCTGAGAAAAGACCTTTAATAGTAACACATGAAGTTCCACCACAGGCTGTTTAGGCGAAGAGGCTTGACGGAGAACGGAGACCTTGTTAAAGTAGAGGTAGTAGTGTTAGTTGATGATAACGCACAAAGCGGTTTACACGCAGCTCACGGCTTCGCCGCGTTAATTAACTGCTTTTACAAGAAGGAAGAGGTTAAGATACTGTTCGATACTGGACCTGACACCACGTTATTAAACAATGCCCTAGCAATGAAGACAGAGCTAGGAAAAGTTGATGTAATCGCGCTGAGCCATGGCCACTACGACCACACAGGTGGACTACTAGACGCGATCAAGACTATCGGGAGAAGGATACCTATAGTTGTAGATCCTGAAGCCTTCAGTACGAAGCTAGCCTATAAACCTGCCTTAACCTACATAGGAACTCCCTTCCAGCCTTGGCAAATAGAAGCAGCTGGAGGAACCTTAGTGTTAACAGTTAAACCTACTCTCTTGGCTAGAGGAGTAACGTTGACTGGAAGGATAGAGAGGAGGATAGATGAGCCCAGCGTTAAAGGGCTTTACGTCGTCAAGGATGGAGTTATTGTGAAGGACGAGGTACCGGATGACCGCGCCCTTATCTTAAATGTTAACGGGAGGATAATGATTGTGACTGGATGTGCTCATGCCGGTGTCTTGAACCTGGTGGATGAAGCATTGAGGCTTACAGGAGCAAACTCCATAGCTATCCTCATAGGAGGACTACACCTATTCAACGTCCCTAGGAGGAAGGCTGAGGACATCGCCAGGGAGCTTAAGAGGATGAACGTGAGTAAGGTAGCTCCCTGCCACTGTACAGGCGAAAGAGGGTTAGAGGAGCTTAGAAAAGTCTTCGGCGACTCCTGCATACCTTTGAAAGCTGGTTCCACGTACTGGCTTAGCTTTTTTGCGTAATCCTTATAGCTTTCTGTGCATATGCACGTAAGTAAAGGTGCGTATGCATGCATTCGCGGCCTACGCATTATTTATTAGATCATTCAGCAAGAAAAGAAGTGTTTAGGGAGGGTTGAGGATGAGGATAGCTGTACCAAGTTATAGCCCTGGCGGTTTAAGTGCTGAGGTATGTCCTCACTTTGGACGCGCAGAAGTGATCACGGTAGTGGAGGTTGAAGGCGCTAAGCCGGTGAAGGTAGAGGTCGTAGACAGTGGGGGGCAGCATTACGGTTATCCCCGTAGGCCTGCTGAAGCTTTAACGTCGCTAAACGTAGACGCCGTCGCAGTTAAAGGACTAGGAGTCAAAGCCCTGGAGTGGCTAAACCAAGCTGGAATCAAGGTCTACCGAGTAACTGCAGATAGGGTCGAGGAGGCCATCAACCAGATCTTGAGAGGCGAACTTCAGGAAATGACAGCTGAAGAAGCCTGCGCGGGTGGATATGGCTTAGAAGAACAAGGTTTTACCTCGGCTTGGAGACCTCCCTTCCCAGGGCCTATGAGGCCATGGCCTACCCCTCCAGTAACCCCTCCTCAAGTACCTATGCCAGCTCAGAGACCTCTCGAAGTGTCAGGTAGAGTTAAGGTAGCGGTAGCGTCGCAGGGTCAGGGAGGGCTTGACGATCTGGTTTCACCGATGTTCGGTAGATGTCCAGTCTTTACGGTGATCGAAATCGAAGGTGGAGAGGTGAAGAGCATAGAGACCTTGCCCAACCAAGCTATGTATGCTCCTCACGGAGCTGGGATAGCGGCTGTCCAGGCGATAGCTAACATGGGAGTTAGGATAGCGATAGCAGGTAGGTTTGGCCCATGGGCTTATCAGGCTATGACACAGTTCGGCATCCAGCCGATAACCGTGCCTCCAGGAATAAAGGTTAGAGATGCTATCAATAGGTATGTGCTCGGAAGGTAGACGTCTTGGAGCTAAGGGAATTAGTAGTGGCTAGTGGTAAGGGGGGTACAGGGAAAACCACTGTAGCTTCCTCCCTCGCCTACCTCCTGCACCAAAGGTTAAAGCTAGTCGCCGTAGACGCAGATGTCGACGCCCCCGACCTCATACTAGCGCTTGGAGGAGGGGAAAAACTTGAAGAGCGTAAAATAGAGGCCTCCGAGAAAGCTAGGGTAAACGACAATCTATGTAATGGCTGTGGAGCCTGCGAATCCACCTGTGTTTATGGAGCCATCAGGGTAGAGGACGGCATAGCCAAGGTATACGACTTTCTATGTGAAGGTTGCGGCGCCTGTAGCTTAGTTTGTCCTAATGGAGCCATACGCATAGAGCCATACGTAACCGGCGTGTTGGTGGCTCAACGCACGCGACACAGGTTCGTAACCATTACCGGTAGGCTGAGGGCTGGTGAACACAACTCAGGGAAACTGGTATCTGCAGCTAAGGAGATGGCCAGAGAGAGAGCAAAAGTGGAGGGAGCAGAGCTTCTCATTGTTGATGCTGCACCTGGCATAGGCTGCCCAGTTATAGCTTCACTGTCAGGAGCTAGCTATGTCATAGCGGTGGCCGAGCCTACTCCTACGTCCAAGAGGAACCTTGAGAGGTTAGTGGCGGTAGCTCGCCACTTTAACGTACCTGTCGGGCTTGTGCTCAATAAAGCTGAGCTATCAAGTGACTACGCTAGGAAGCTAGAGGAGTGGGCGCTCTTCAACCTAAAGGTCCCTATATTAGTAGAGCTGCCTGTAGATTATGAAGCAGTGAGGGCACTGGCAAACATGAAGACACCTCCAGAGCTTAATCCCAAAGCTAGGATAAGCGTGGCCTTGAGAAGCTTAGCTGATCGCGTAGAAGAGATAGTTGGGCTTTAAGGTGAGAAAAGCTTGACGTTTAGGCTGGCAGTTACCGGTGGTAAGGGAGGCACGGGTAAGACCGTTGTAGCGGTCAACTTAGCGGCAGCGCTAAGCGCTAGGGGCTTTAAGGTGTTATTGGCTGATGGTGATGTGGATGGCCCTTGCACCTCCATCCTCATCAACGCTAAGCTTACTGAAAGCAAGCCCGTTAAGATCTTTAAGCCTTTGATAGATCGAGACTTATGTAAACCCTGCGGAAGCTGCGCCAAGGTTTGCCGTGAACACGCCTTAGCCTTTATGGAAGGGGCTCCTCCGATACTCTTCGAGGAACTATGCTCAGGCTGTAAGGCCTGTCAGATAGTCTGTAGCTATGGAGCCATTAAAGAAGACTCAAAGACGATAGGGTTCCTCCACAGTGCTCAAGCAGGACCTATCAGGTTAAAGATAGGTGAACTAAACCCTGGGGAAGCCAGATCGCCTATTGTAGCGAGGGAGCTTAAACTAGAGGTGGATGAGGAGCTTAAGAGAGGAGACTACGACGTAATGATCATAGACACTTCCCCAGGCCTACATAACGCCGTTGTCCAGGCTTTATGGGGAGTCGATTTAGCGCTCGTGGTTACAGAGCCTACCCCTCTCGGACTTAATGATCTCTTCTTAATACTAGACCTATTGAGCCAGCTAGGCATAGAAGCCTGGGTCGTCCTCAATAGAGCAGACATCCCTGGAGGAATTAGGGAAAAAATACTGGAAGCCTGTAGACTTAGGGGCATTGAGGTTGCCGTAGAGGTGCCCTACGACGAAGAGCTTTTCAAAGCCTACGTCAGAGGCGAGCCCCTCATAAAGTCGTCTATACATACCCCTGCCCGCCAGGCCCTTATGGACTTAGCTTCAAAGGTAGAGGCAAGGATTAAGCCCTCATCATAGGTGTGCCGCACCTAGGACATAGCTGCTGTCTACAAGGCATGCCAGGCATATGCGCAGTCCTATAGCCACAGCGTGGACAGATACAATCTCCTGGAGGGCCAACCCTTCTTCCTAAACCTCTACCTGCTCCTCGTCCAAATCCTCCGCTAGACATAAACTTCACGAGAAACTTGTTGTCCCGCAAGATAAAGCTACCGTTTTTAAATGTACATACATTCCTTCAGCCTACATTCCATCGCGCGGTGTAAAGCCAAGCCATGGAGCCTAGATACATCATGTTAGTCGTTTTTGAGAGCCCACGCCTGACACGGACGATGCTTTAATCAACAATTTACAACTCTTCCAAGACGATGGGAAGAGCGCTAGCGGCAATAGTCCAAGCACAACGTCTGGCCTTAGCAGGTCCTCAACGACGGAATAATCCGCCTCCTCGCCAATGAGGACGACAAGTACACCCACATCTGCTATATTGGCTATGCAGATGAGGAGCTGCAGTACAAGTAGGCTTAAGCCTACAACACATGCCATTAGTAGAGATGCTACACCTTTAGCCTCGCCTAGGCCCCAGTAGGCCGAGGAAAGGAAGAGAAGAGCAACAGCGAGTAAAGCTAGCCCAAGGCCTAAGTCACATGGTACCAGTAACCAAACCATCTCCTCCACGGCTACGAGGCCTAGTGGAAAGGTAGAGACGAACCAGTTATGCAACAAGACTAGTGTAAAGAAAAGGTATGAACAGCCCGCCAATAGGGAAGCTATCCTTAAAATTTTTTGGCGTGCTTCAACAACCACCTAGCCCACCCCGATCAACGCACCTATGCCAACAATCACGAGAGCAACAGTATAGGCCAACATTAATTCATAGATTACAGCCAAGCCTGCGTACCTCCAACCGAGCTCACTCTTGAGGGTAGCCACGGTTACCAGGCACGGTACATACAGTAGGACAAAGGCCATGTAGGCGAAGCCGGAAACTGGTGTGAAGTATCCAGCCAAGATCCCTGTCAAGCCCTCTTCACCAACTCCGTAGAGTATGGCCATGGCGCCCACCACTACCTCCTTGGCCACGAAGCCGAAGAATAAAGCCGCAGTTTCCCTCCAGCCCCATCCCATCGGGGCGAAGATAGGCTTCAAAGAATATCCAAGGACACCTACCCAGCTCGCCTCTATCAGCTCTGGGTCTTCGAAGGCAGCTGGCCCTAGCCAGCCACCAGGCCCTGTTACACAGAGGACCCACACTAGTATCGTGGCTAATAATATCACGCCACCAGCCTTGTAGAGGAACCTCTTCGTCCGCTCCCACGTCTTAATGCCGACGTTCTTAACGGTGGGCGCCATATATGGGGGCAATTCCATGACGAAGCCTGCTGAAGGGCCCTTAAACAACAACTTCCTGAACAGTAAACCTAGCAGCAGCGCGAAGATGAAGCCCATGAGATACATGCTCAGCACAGCAGAGCCCTCGTACCCAGTGAATAAAGCCCCAGCTATGACTAGGTAGACAGGTAGGCGAGCGCTACATGAAATGCAAGGCGCCACCAAGGCAGTGGTCTTGCGGTCGTTTTCATCTTCAATGGGCCTAGCCGCCATGATGGCGGGGATGTTGCAACCTATGCCTAATATCAGTGGAATAATTGAGCGCCCTGTGAGCTTGAATTTATGCATGATTTTATCAACAACGAAGGCTGCCCGTGCCATGTAACCTACGTCCTCTAAAGCTGAAAACGCCAAGAAGAGGAAGGCTATGGGCGGAAGGAAGACCATTATAGCGCCTAGCCCCGTCACAACACCATCTGCTAGGAAGGACTGAAGTACCTCAGGCATGGGTACACTGAGTACCGCCTCGTAAAGTGCACACCCAAAAAACCAATCTATTAAGTCTGAGAGCGGAGCGGAGACGGCGAAAGCAAACTGGAACATCATGTAGAATACTGCCAAGGCGACGGGGATCCCTAAGACCTTATGAGTGACCACCATGTCGACGACGTCGGTCATGGTTAAAACTCTTGGCCTAACCGCAGCAATGCAAGCTTGTGCTATCCGTGAGGCCGCTTCATATCTACGTTCAACAATCCACCCTTCGAGGTCCACCCCCATCTCCTTCTCGAGCTCGGCTTTAAGTTCTCTAGCTAAAGAGACAATTCTCTCACCTGAAGGAATCCGTTTAAACCTCTCCTCCACGTTTGCGTCTCCTTCAAACAGCTTGATAGCAGCCCAGCGAGGCTCATATAGTCGTTTAAGGTCAGATTCCTGCTCAATGAGGGCTCTAAGCTTCTCGATGGCTTCCTCAACCCTACCATAGCTCACCACCCTCCTCTTCTTCGGTGTCTCTTTAGCGACCAAGGTTTTTTTGAGCTCAGCCAGCCCTTGACGCTTAATAGCCACCGTGGGTATTACGGGGACCCCGAGGAGTTCGGATAGCTTAGCAGAATCGATATTATAGCCTTCACTTTCGGCGATGTCAACCATATTTAACGCTACTACAACCCTTACGCCCATCTCAATGAGGGATAAGGTTAGGTATAGGTTGCGTTCTAGGCTGCATGCATTGACAATGTTGACTACGACGTCAGGCTTCTCTTCAACTATGAAGTTTCTAGCTATGAGCTCATCAACGCTATAGGCTGTCAGGCTGTAGATGCCTGGAAGGTCTACAACTTCGACGTCTAACCCGTCGATGCGGGTCTTGCCCACCTTCTTCTCTACCGTTACTCCAGGCCAATTACCAACCCAAGCCCTACCACCAGTTAGTTCGTTGAAGATCACGGACTTCCCTACGTTAGGGTTCCCTGCAAGTGCGACCTTCAAGCCTCCTTCACCCTGACTAAAACCTTCAAGGCCATGCCAAGGCTAATCAAAAGCCTCCAAGATCGACCAAAGCCATTAGAGAGAGGCCCTACGAAACAACGACACGAACTTTCCTTAGAGATAGATGAAACCCTCTCTATAATTACAGGTCCAGGCCCTGCTCTAACCACCCTCAACACCGAACCCTTTACTATCCCCAGCTCAGCCATCCTACGCTGAATGCCATGACCAGCCTTGACGTCCTCCACGATGACGTAGGTGCCTTCAGGTGCAAAAGCTAGAGGAAAGCTATGCATCAACTCACTTCCCTCACGATGACGAGTGAAGCTTCATCTTTCCTGATAGACAAGTTGTAACCTCTCACTTCAACTTCAATAGGATCGCCTAGGGGGGCAAGTCGAACCACCTTTAGCCTGGTTTTGGAAACTAAGCCTAAGTCCATAAACCTCCTCTTTACTGGGCCTGAGCCCTCGACCTTAATGACCTCGTAGTAGCAGCCGGTCTTAGCCTCCGATAGCCTCATGACCAGCCCCCCTGTTTTAGGCTAGCCTAACTTAGGCTTGCCTAACTCCTATATAAGCATTATTATGGGCATATGCACAAAACAAAAATATGTGCATATGCACAGAAAAAATTCAGCCTTGCCGCGGACCCTTACTCCTAAGCTTGAGAATTACTTAAAAGCGATATATTTCATCCAGCGCAGAGAAGGTAAGGCTACCGTGAAAAAGATAGCCTTGGCTCTAGGGGTTAAAGTGCCGAGTGCTAGCGAGGCTGTCAAGCGACTTATGAGGGCTGGTATGATAAGGCATGAGAACTATGGCGAGGTCAGCCTCACCGAAAAAGGCATGAAAGTAGTCAAGGAATTGGAGGAACGCTACCGAAGCATACTCAGCTTCCTGAACGAAGTTTTGGGAATAGACCAAGACCTAGCAGCAAAGGAAAGCTGTATACTGGAACATCTCATAAGCAAGGAGACAGCGTTAAGGATGGCTTCGCTAACCAGGAAACTAAAGGAGAAGCGTGCTTTAAAGTCGTGCTCATAGACCTAGACGGAACTACGAGAAATGGAAGCACCATCGCTATCCCCCCATCATTTACAAGATCTCTAACCTTCAAGGGTTCTCCATCGCTAGCCGAGAAGCTAAAAGGTGCTTTAAATGAACATAGCTCGGTGAGAACTTGTTTGAAGCCGCGAGATTACAGGAGTTGGCTTCAAGGATTGAGGCATTGTTAAGGTCTAGGTCTAAGCCTGTAGCTCTAGGCTTTCTTAAAGAGAAGCTTGATGGAGCGCTTGAGGCCGATAAGCTGGACGTTAAGGTGTTAAGGCTATGTCAAATGATCACGCTTTCTAGGACCCATGGTTGGATAATACAAGCCGATAAGAATACCTTAGCCTATACTTGCAGCTACGTAGCTGGACTCATAGATGAGCTGCCCCCTGAACTAGCTAACGAATATGCGAAGTATTGGTTTAGAAACGTAGAGGACGGCCTCGTGAAGCTCAAAGAGCTTTATAGAGTGCCTAAGCTTAGACATTCCGTCGTGATTACCGCACCCCTAGATAAAGCTAGGTTTACGCCCAACCTAATTTTATGGTACTTAAATCCAGCTCAAGCATGTATTGCCCTATCAGCTTTACAGTGGCATAGGTATAGGAGGTTTACCTTCACTTACTCTGGAGAGTCGGCGTGCGCCGATTCCATAGCCAAATGTATGGTAACCCATGAGCCCTCGTTGACTGTGCCTTGCTTCGGTGAGCGTAGATTTGGCCACTTACAGGACGATGAACTCGTACTTTCCCTGCCCCCTGAAGCCTTAGCCGACATGGCGGAGGGGCTGCAACAGCTATACATGAGAGGAGTTAGGTACCCTATACCTTACCTAGGTGTACAGGCCGACACTATCATAGGTTTGCCTAAGAAATACCGGAGATTCTACGAGTAACGTAAAACTTTACTGACATGATAGTTAGTTGTAGATGGGTTTCAAGAACCTTCGAGGTGGGCTTCATTGAAGGTTGTGTTCCATGAAAAGTATAAGGAAGCTTATACATCTGATCCTGCAGCAGCACCTGGACGCATGGAGGCTATAGCTTCAGCCCTCCAGGGCTTATATGAGTTCGTGGAGCCCAAGCCTGCCACTGATAACGACGTATTGCTTATCCACACGATAAACCATCTAAACTATGTCAAGAGCTTAACGAGGGTCTACGAGGTAGCTCTATTAGCTGTTGGAGGAGCCCTAAAAGCTGCTGAAATAGCGTTTGAAGGTGAGCCAGCCTTTGCTTTAATAAGGCCTCCAGGACACCACGCAAGCCCAAACGAGTGTTGGGGGTTCTGCTACTTCAACAACGTGGCGATAGCTGTTGAGAAACTGATGAGAACAGGCAAGGCTAAGAGAGCGGTTATTGTAGATTTTGACCTGCATTTCGGCGACGGTACCAATGAAGCCTTCAAAAACAGGAGAGATGTGGAATATCATCACCTACCAGCCTTGGACTTCACGTCTGACCTAGAACGCTTCCTCGAGGCCAAGGATTTTGACGTAATAGCGGTATCGGCTGGCTTTGACCGAGCGCTCGAGGACTGGGGAGGATTAATGAGCGCTCGGGACTACGAGGAGGTGGGCAAAGTGATAAGAGAGTTCTCCCAACGTAAATGTGACGGGCGTAGGTTTGCAGTATTGGAGGGAGGCTATAACCACGAGGTACTAGGTAGAAACGTTAAAGCCTTCCTCGAGGGATTCAAATGATGAAAAATTGAGCTAGCTATAGACCTCTCGTTGACTAAGCTTAACATCCTTAAATATCATGGGAGACAGCGTAGCACCTAATATTAGGCTGAAGGAGGCTGCCAAAAGTAAGAAGGGTGGATGCACTGAAAATAAGTAGCCTCCAAGCATCGAGCCTATGGCTGCACCTACATAAAGTGATATGTTCATAAAACCTTCAGCTCTACCCCTCATAACCGGCTCCACTAATTTGGCTATCAGCGTTCTCTCAATAGAGTAGGTCAAGGCTCCGCAGACATTCAGTAGGGCTAAGGAAAGAAAGATCATCGGCCTGAGGTTGGTGAGAATGAGAAGAGGGGTTGAAGCTTCCATCACGATAAGAGCTGCATAGATTAAGGGCGGTCTCCACCCACTAATGAGTTTACTTAGAGGTAAAGCAGCTAAAAACGCTAGTGAAGCTAAGGCTTGCACCAGCCCCCACTCGGTGAACGACAAAAGGTTTGCATATCTGGTAACGTAGAGCACAGCGAAAAGCTCAAGCATAAAGATAGCGGATAAAAGCAGAAAGGAGCGAAGAGCCAGAAGCTTCTTAATGGGGTTACGCAGCCGCCTAAAGTACTCAACAACCTCCATGTATGCCTTAATGAACATCCCTCTTTTGACCTTCTCGACCCGATCAAGGGTCTCAAACAACATTTTCAACCTGATAGCCGAAATAGTCAACGTGACAAGACCAAATAAGGCAAAACCTAGTCTCAGGCCAAAAACACCATAAGTGTCTCTAAGGATACCGCCCACCAAAGGGGAAGCCATGTAGGGTAAGTGAGAGGCAATGAGCCCTAAGGTGAAAACGTTCAGTAACTCCTCATCCGGGGTGGAGTCCATAATCATGGCATTGAAGGCGGGGAAGTAGAAGAAGGAAACACCTTCAAAGAGAGCAGCGCAGATCAGTTCATAGGTCGAGGAAGCAGCAGCATATAGCAGCTGGGCGATGCCCAGCAACATGGTTCCAACCCAGATAAGTCGTTTACGACCAACAACGTCAGCTAAATAGCCACCGAGGATGAAGATACAGACGCACATCACGTTGCGGATGAAAGCTACGCTACCCGCTACAAAGGCGCTCCCCGTCAATGCATAGACGTACTCCGAGAAGTATGGGTAAGCTATGCCCATGAAGGCGCTGAGTAAGGCTGAAGTCGATATCAAGATCTTAACATTCGAGTGTAGATGAACCATTACAGCACCTCTACTAACTACGAATTACCCCTAGAACGCTAAACGCTGCCAAAATGGGGGAGAACAGCATAAATTTATCGACTTCATCTTTATCGCGGAGGAAAAGATTAAATTGCATATTGCCTTGGTCAGACCCGCGGATTCCGGTCACTGATCTCCTCTTCCCTTCCTCTTCATCCCCTCTTTAGTAGCCAGCAACGCCCCTTACATATTCTTGACGCCTTAACGCTCAATAATCTTGCCTAAGGCCTTCTCAAGCTCCTCCAACCTCACCGCTCCCTCCCTAATCAATAGGGGTTTATCACTGGTAAGATCTATCACCGTAGAGGGCACGCCTATCGGCAACGGTTCTGCATCCACCACTAGGTCTACGCTGCCATTGAGCTGCCTTAACACCTCTTCAATGGTCCTAGGCGGAGACTGCCCAGAAATGTTGGCGCTAGTACCGATCAGAAAGCCTCCACATGCTTCAATAATCCTTAAGGCGACTTCATGGTTAGGCATCCTAACTCCAACCTTAGGTAGGTTAGCGGTAACTAGGTCTGGAAGTACAGCCTTCTTTGATAGGACTAGGGTTAATGGACCTGGCCAGAACAGTTGGATTAGCTTCCTAGCTTCATCTGTAACGTAAGCGATACGCCCAACGTAATCCCTACTTGACACTAAAAGAGGCATAGGTTTAGCTTCCCTATGTTTAGCCTCGTACACTCTATTAACCGCAGCCTCGCTGAAGGGGTCGGCCCCTAAACCATAAAGCGTATCAGTGGGATACACTATCAATCCTCTATGTTTAACCGTTCGTGCAGCTTCTTCCACTGCTTCCTCTATGTCCTTAGAGTCTAGGACGCGCAGCACCTTGGGCTTAGCCAAGACTAACCCCAGCTAAGTCAATATAGCATCTCTTATTCTAAAAATTCTCACCGCAGTGAAGGCTAAGCTAGGTTTCTTGAGAAGTACTTTAAGGAAAGCCCTGAAGTACCTCCTTCTCCTAAGATCCTCTATCAACCCTTCCCTATCTATAAAAGCCTTGATCTCAGCGCTAGACAGCTTCTCTAGGTCGGCCCTAGCTCTTAACACTCTTCTATATCCTTTACCGACCGCTTCGTCGCATTTATCCTCATAAACCTTAAGCTCCTCAGCTTTAGGTCTAGAAAGCTTAGATGCAGCCACCTCACCCGCTATTAACCCGCACCTGACCGCCCCAACGATGCCAGCCCCTGTCAATGGATTTACATGTCCTGCAGCGTCACCTACCACTAAGAAACCATCCGCATAGCTAGGTTTAACCGGCCCACCCACCGGAACGCAGCCTCCATAAACCTTGACCACCCTACCTTCACTGAAGAGGCGGCGTACGAAGAGATCCAAGTAATATTTAGCTGGCTTCTCAGCCTTCCTAACCCCTAGCCCCACTCTAAGCCTTTTACCACCTTCCAATGGGATAACCCAGGCATAGCCACCAGGGGCAATAAAGCTGGTGAAGTAAAGATCTATGCGTTCAGGGTCCTCGAGCTCTACACCTTCAAGCTCGTATTGTAAGCAAGAAGCCAATTCCTTTCTAGCCGGAAAGCCAACCAGCCTAATCGTAGTGCTCCCTACACCGTCGGCCGCTACCAATAATTTACATTCCTCATTTACGTAACCTTGAGGAGCCTTAATACTTAGCCTCCATCCATCCTCTGCTCGCTCTGCCGACATCAACCGATTTTGCAGCTTAAGCTCTGCCCCTGCCTCTACCGCTAATCTAACCAGCCACTTATCAAACCTAGCCCTATTCACCACAAGCAAGCCCAGTCTAAAAGGCTCCGTTAAGGGCTGCCCGTAACCGGTGAAGACACATACTCTTCTAATTCGGCTTTCCACCACTTCTTCAGGTACTTTAAGCCCTGAACGTTCAAAGCTCGGAGGGTGAATGATGCCAGCACAATGTAATGGAAGGCCTACTTCACGGTGTTCTTCTAATAGAAGAACCTTCAGACCTCTCTTAGAGGCTGAGAGAGCGGTCGATGAACCTGCTGGACCTGCCCCCACTACCACCACGTCGTACATCAAGCTCTCCTTTAACTCAGCCTATTTAAGAAAACTTAAGCCTATCAGCTCTGTAATGAAAAAAGGCGAGTGGTTGAAGCGAGAGCGCTGGTTAATGATGAGCGCCGCATGGTTTGTTTATCTCAGGTTGCCCGTGTGGATGATGTACATGTCCAGGACCCTGGCACTGACCAGAGCTTTGTCCATGACCAGAGCCTTGGTTGGAGCCTTGTCCATGACCGAAGCGATGCTGAGCCTCTTCTATAGCACACTGCGCTTCGTTCAGAAGGTCCCCAGCGCCTTGAGGGCCATGAGAGCCGTGAGGGCCAACCCCTTCCTCAAGCCTCTCCTCTAATCTCTCCTTTACATTCTCTAAATGCTCGATTGCCTCCTCCACCGAGGTTATTGCGGTCTCGCTAGCATTCACGGACTGTAAGTGTTCAACCACCGACTCTAACCTGTCTATGGCTGTTTCGATCTTTACGGCCGCTACCTCTAATCCATTGGGTGCGTTAGCGGCTGCTTTTAGTTCACATCCTGTGAAGTTTAGAGCTCTTAACGCGGTGTGGACCATAGCTTTCCTTTTAAGTTGAAGCATGCATTGAGCCATTAGGCTTTTAGCGCTCGTTACATTGCCTTCCTCAAAAAGTTCTTGAGCCTGCGCGAGGATTTGCGTAATCTCTGTAGCGTTGCTGGCCTCAGCGACGGTCATCAATATGGAGGCCATAGCAAGTCCACGTGCTTTAACGCCTTGCTGAATCATTTCTTCGCTTAGTTCATCTAATACTTCTTGCACGCACTCACAGCCATAGAGTTGCCTTAAAAGTTGCCTAGTCTCGCTTAGCAGTTCTATAGCTAAGGTCCAAGCCTCCTCATAGTTTCCTTCCGCTATAAGCGAGTCCAGAGTACTTAGCTCCTGCTTTAACTCATCTATGGCCTGTTCTACTTCCTCAACGTTAAGCTCCTCTGCTAGAACCTCTGCCCTATATAGGATGCAGGATATAGCCTGTCTAAGAGCTCTCAGTTTCCGGGGGGCACCGCTCTCTTCAGCCTTAACCGTCACCGCTGGTATAGCTATGGATGTTAACATCAACGCTGTGAAGATAAGGGCAAATACTTTAGCCTTCAACGCGGCCACCACCTAACCCTGCAGGGTTGGGAGTGATAAGAGAAACCATCAAGAAGCATTCGAGAAAAATTCGAGAAAAGCTCGAGAAACTATTCCTTAGCCACAAGTCTTGATCCCACCCTCTCAAGCTTTATTAAACCATACCTGGCAAGCTTGGACACTTTTCTATGAGCTGTGCTTCGGGGGAGACTTAACTGGTCAGCTATCTCGCCTATACTAAGCGGTCCTCTACGCCTAATCAGATCTAAGATAGCCTTGTCAGTATCATCAAGCTCAGGTAGAAGCCTCCTACGTCTCAACAGTTTAATTACCACGTAGATAGATAAGCCAGCCACCGCGCCAATGGCCAGGTACATAGCTGAACATAACAGGTTGGTGGTACCTCCTTCCTCCTCAACACTGGGTAGTTCCACGAGCACCACATACTCAACCGTATAGGTACCTGGAGGGAGCCATAAGACATACCTATCATCCTCCAGATCTATATCGAGAACCTCTTCAGGCACGCTAACAGGTACAACATTTGGCGGAAGCTTAACCTCAACCTCCTCTTCAGAGGAAAAGGTCACCGTCCAAAACCCTTCACTGTAGTTGGCTATGGAGACTGTCGCATAGGTTAGAGTGAAGGAGGCATCGGGGTAAAGGACCTTGGCAAACCAGCCTGACACGTTATTGTATACTTCGGTGGAGTATACTTCGCTTTCACTATAGGCCACTATCTCCTCAGGCTCGCCTAGCAGCTTAATCTCTATGAACTCCGTCATCTCGTGGACCGTTACTTTATGGGTGACTATCGCTGAACCGTCACTCTTCAAGTCCACGGTCACTCCAGTATTTAGGCTGTTGGTTGAAATGGCGGCGAGAGCCATGAGAGCCATGAAAGCTACTAGGAACCTCAGTTTCCTCCCCCGCTTCTCGGCATAGGGATACGATGATTATTAATTCTCTGGTTCAACGCGACGTAGATTTAACGCAAGGTTTAACTCTAAAGGGATGAATTTATTTAGTTGATGGCTACTGTAGGCGTTTTCTTTCATAGATCCTTTAAGGGTAAACCTTGGCCCATCATAGGAGATAAATTTAGAGCTTTCCCTGAAGCCTTAAACCCGCTATTCAAGGAGGGGAAAGCTGTTCTAATAGAGCCTAAGCCTGCTCCTGAAAAACTACTTCTCAAAGTACACACAAAGGAATACTTAAGGGATGTTAAGTCTAGGTGGTATTATCAAGGTGCCTTGCTAAGCGTAGGAGGATGCATAGAGGCCGCGGAGAAGGTATGGAAAGGGGAACTGACCAGTGCCCTAGTTTTCAGCGTGGCTGCAGGTCATCATGCAGGGCGCTCATATGCTTGGGGAGGGACATACCTTTCATGTTTTGGGCCTGCCGTGGAGCATCTACTGAAGCTTGGAGCCAGTAAAATAGCCGTTCTCGATACCGACAGCCACCATGGAGACGGTGATCGAGAAGTCTTCTCAGGCAACTCCTCTATACTACATGTATGCTTTTGTAGCTACGATCGTGTAGAGGAGGGGGGGTTAAAGGTAGATGTAAATGTAGGTTGGCGGACTACTGACGACGAGTACTTACGTAAAGTCGAGCTGGAGTTTATTAAACGAGCCTACGCCTTCGAGCCGGACTTCATCTTCCATTTCTTAGGCCACGATACTTGTCAAGGGGACTATGGAGATCGAGGCTTAACCCCCGACTTCTACCCGAGGCTGGTGGCTGCTGTAAAGGCCTGTGCTGACGAGCTATGTAGGGGTAGATACGTCATTGTTACCGGCGGAGGATCAAGGGTAGACGTAGCTGAATATGTGTTTACCACCGCCGTCAAGACCTTAATTAAGCCTAGGAAAACTTCAAGGTTTAAGAAGCCTAAACCACAAGTCGAGGAGTTGGACTAAGGGGGCTCGTGAAGGACTATTCTCATCACGCTTCAGACGCGGCATGCATACTCACTGCCCCTCTAAAAGCTGAGTCGAAGCATAGTTTAAGCCTAGCGCGCCGTCAAGCTTAACATAGGTAGCCACTAACTAGTTATGGGGAGGAGCCTTGAAGCTTTACCTCGTTCAACATGGTGAGGCTGTACCTGAAAGCCAAGATCCTTCAAGGCCCTTAACTGATAAAGGACGAAGAGAAGCCGAGCGCGTTGCCCAACACATAGCTAAGCTAGGCATTCATATGGATAAGATCCTACATAGCGGTAAGCTTAGAGCTGCGCAGACAGCTGAAATCTTTGCTCAGCACCTAAAGCCATCTAGAGGCTTCGAACAAGCCGACGCGCTTGAGCCTCTCGCTGACCCTAAAACCTGGGCTGATAGGCTATTGAACATTAAGGAAGACTTAATGCTGGTTGGCCACCTACCTCACTTAAGCAAGCTAGCCGGCCTCCTACTCACCGGAAGCCCAGATATAGAGCCCATCAAGTTCAGGATGGCTGGGGTCCTATGCCTTGAAAGAGACGTTAAGGGCAAATGGGCGTTACTTTGGATGTTAACTCCTGAACTGGTCGTTTAACCTTCACCCCTTAAAAAGGAAGCTGTACAAGATATACCTGACCACCCTCCGACGTCGATGGGGCTAGCTATGACCATGCTCTGCAGCCTATGCCGTACACATAAAGCTCAGTTTACCGTGGAGGAGCTGTACGTGACCCAGCACCCTTCAAGGTCCTCTACTGGTACTATGCGCTTCGCTGTTTGTCGTAGCTGCCTGAATGCTTACCTTGATCGATTAAAGGACAATGAAAAGTTCATCTACATCGAGATAAAGCGCTTGGACCTAACCTCCGCTCCGAAAGCCGTAGAGTAATATCACGACAGAGGGTTGGAGACTAATCTTAAAACCTGCCTGTATGGCTGTTAACTTAGGATGCTGTACATAGTGTTCACCACTGGCCGCTGCAACCTTAACTGTAAGTACTGTGGCGGTAGTTTCCCCGAGTTTAAGGTGCCCAGTAGACCTAGATATAGTCTAGAGAGCTTGAAGCGCTTCATGAAGGGCGACGAGGAGCCCATCATCGCCTTTTATGGTGGAGAGCCCCTGATAAACCCCTCCTTCATTCAAGAGGTGATGGATGAAAAACCCGACGCTAAGTTTGTGATACAAACCAACGCTACGCTCATCGATGCCCTTCCAGCTAAGTACTGGCGCAAGATGGATACTGTACTCGTCTCTATTGATGGTAGGCGAGAGGTTACTGATGGCTACCGTGGTCATGGAGTATATGAGGCTGTAGTCCAAGGAGCCAAGAAGCTGAGAGAACAAGGGTTTAGAGGAGATCTCATAGCAAGGATGACGTTGTCTGAAAAAAGCGACGTATACCTTGACGTGATTCACCTCTTATCCTTAGAGATCTTTGACCATGTTCACTGGCAGCTAGACGTCATATGGAGTCCTAGGTGGCTTCACTTCAATGCTTGGGCTAAGCAGTACATTGAAGGTTTAAGGATGCTTATGGACTGCTGGCTCGATGCTTTAAGGAAAGGTAAAGTCTTGGGCATAGTGCCCTTCCTAGGCGTCTTGAAAACCTTACTTACAGGAAAACCAATAGAGGTTCCCCCCTGCGGTGCAGGGTCGACGGCAGTAGCTATCTCAACTGACGGTAGGGTCCTAGCTTGCCCTATAGCCGTGGAGGAGGATTGGGCCTACCTAGGAAAACTTGAGGAGACTACTTGGAGGAGTGTCAGAGGTAAGGTAACTATAGGGGAGCCCTGTTCCTCATGTCGTTATTTTCATCTCTGCGGAGGACGATGCCTCTACAGCCATATAGAACGGTTATGGGGGATGGGAGGATTTAGAGCCGTGTGTAGGCTCACTTTGGGTTTAATTAAGCCTTTAACCAAGATTAAGCAGGAGGTAACAAACCTTGTACGGAAGGGTATGGTGTCGCTTAGTGAACTTCTCTACCCGCCTTACAATAACACTACGGAGATAATTCCGTAACATCCACCCCTCAACAGCTCAAGTATAGGATAAGCGCCAAAATTAAATCCTAGCCGTTTTAAGGTAGGTTCGGCGCACTTCGATGTGTCTGGCGATCCCAGGCCTCGTAGTAGAGGTGAAGGGGCTTAAAGCCCTAGTTGACTTTGGAGGAGTGCGTAGAGAAGTTGCCTTAACTCTTCTACCTAGAGAGGTTAAGCCTGGTGACTATGTGCTTGTACATACAGGTTACGCTATTGAAATAGTGGACAAACAAGAAGCTGAAGAGGTCTGGAGCCTCTTAAAAGAAGTAGGGATAGCTTAAGGTGGGATTAACTACCGGTCTACCTTAACTTTTAAGACTGTATCATGATGTAAGGCTACTCTTCATTTCTGCGAGAGTTTACCTTAAGTATTTCTGAGGGTAACCTCTATACCTATACCATATATTGCAGGTTCCTTCACTGGATACCATGCAAGGTCCTTGAGGGGTCCTGGGCGTACAGGCTTTATCGAAGAGAGGACATTCATTAGGCGTTAACTTGCCTGTCAAGATTAAGTGACATGAGCAGCCTGGCTTAAGGTCTCTAGAAGCCTTAACCTCCACGTTAAACTTAGCCCTAGCATCGTACTCAACGTAGCTCTCCTTCAACCGCAGAGCAGAGAGCGGCACCCTACCTATACCCCTCCAGTACCCATCTACAACTTCAAAGACTTCCTCAAGCAACCTGAGCGCGCGTGGATTACCCTGCTCCTTAACCATCCTTTTATATTCATTGACGAGGTATGCTTCATTCCTAGCCACCTGGTCGACAATGTGCTTCACCGCCACCATAATGTCTAGAGGTTCAAAGCCAGCTATGACTGTGGGCATATGGTAGGCTTCTGGGAAAAGCTTGAAGGGCTTAGTGCCTATGATAGTGGCCACGTGCCCTGGACAGATAAAGCCGTCGAAGTAGGTCTCAGCCACCCCCATCAATAACTCCATGACTGGAGGGATTAAGCGATGGGAGGTAAGCACGCTAAAGTTCCTCGGAGGACCATTAAACACCTCACTGGCAGTGGTAGGAGCAGTGGTTTCAAAGCCTATAGCGAAGAACACTACCTGTCTTGAAGGATGCTCCTCCGCCAGCTTAACAGCATCGCTAACACTGTAAACTATCCTCACATCGCCCCCCTGCGCCCTAGCCTCAGCTAAAGATAGATGGGTGCCAGGAACCCTATACATGTCTCCAAAGGTAGTTAGCATCACCTCGCTTCTCTGAAGCACCAGCGTCACGGCTTCATCGATTTCTCGAGCTGGCACGACACATACAGGGCAGCCTGGGCCAGCTATCACTTCTACGTTGTCGGGTAGGAGGGATCTCAGCCCGTAATGAGAGATTACTTGTTCATGAGTACCGCATACATGCATGATCTTAAGCCTTTGAGGAGGAGCCTCCTTCCTGATAGCTTCAGCTACCTTTTCAACGAGCCTCCTATCTCGATAAGCTTTGCTGACCTCCATCCCCCTCGCCAGCTAGTTTACTAAGCGGCTTAACATATGCCTAGGAAGCTTTAAACGCTAGGGTTTAGCTAGCCCTTCTGAGTTGAAGGTCAAAGTATCTTCGCCGGCTAGACTCCACTTCGGTATCTTAAACCCCTCAGAGCTTGAGGGTAGAGGTTACGGCTCAGTAGGGTTAGCGATAGATAGGCCTCGCACAGTTGTGGAAGCTGAGCCTTACGGGGAGGTTAAGGCAGAGGGCCTAAGAACCGAGGATGCTGAAAACTTCGCTAGGAAAATAACTTCAACCCTAGGTTTGCGCGGGGTTAAGCTAAAGGTTTTATCGATAGCGCCTGTCCATGTAGGTTTAGGTTCTTCTACTCAGCTAGCGCTGTCCATAGCGATGGCCACAGCAAAGGCTCATAAATTAGACCTCGATCCTCTTGAAGCTTCTATCGTCATGGGTAGAGGTACTAGGTCTGGGGTAGGTACCTATGCTTTCAAGCATGGAGGCTTCATAGTTGATGGAGGTAGAGGAGCCAACACTTCCTTCCCACCCTTAATCTTTAACCACCCCTTCCCAGAGGAATGGTCCTTCATAGTAGCTATCCCTAAGGGTCTAGGGCTCCATGGAGGTGGAGAAGCTGAGGCCTTTAGGTCTCTTAAACCTCCCAAGGAACTGATCTATAGAGCTAGCTACGTCATCCTCCTGAAACTTATACCAGCCTTACTGGAACACGACTTCGAAAGCTTCAGCAAATGGTTAACAGAGTTGCAGCAAATCGTGGGAAGCATGTTCTCCCCTGCTCAAGGAGGAGTCTACGGAAAACCTTCGCAGGAAGCGATAGAAGCTTTGATGTCGCTGGGCATTAAAGGCGTTGGGCAAAGCTCCTGGGGGCCATCGGTCTACGGCTTAGTTGAAACCAAGAAAGCGGAGGAGTTACTCGATGAGGCTGAAAGAGCGCTTAGTAAGGCTGAAGTCTTTCTAGCTCACCCCGATAACGTTGGAGCTAGGGTAGAGGTGGAAGGGTGAGGATCTACGCTAAGCTAGCTGGTGTAGAGGTAGGCGACGGATGCTCAGTCAAGATAGTGGGGGTCATCAACGTGAGCCCCGAGTCTTTCTATAAAGGTTCGGTTAAAACAGGCCGTGACGAGGTAGCAAGGGCAGCACTTCAACTGGCGGAGGAGGGCGCTAATATCATAGATATTGGCGCTAAGTCAACCGCTCCTTACCTAGACACAGGCATACCGCTCGAAGAAGAGGCTAGAAGAATGGTGGAAGCTGTGAAAGCAGTGAAGGATGTCGTCGATAAACCCGTATCGGCAGATACCACGAGCAGTATAGTGGCTGAAAGAGCGCTGAGCGTTGGGGCGGAGATAATCAATGATGTCTCAGGGCTTAAAGGAGATCCTCGAATGGCTAGGGTAGTGGCTGATCACCACGCTGCATTGATAATCTCAGCTAGAGAAGCAATACCGACAAGAGGCATGCCGGTGACAAGAGTGATCGCAGCTCTCAAGGAAAGCCTACAAATGGCTTCGTTGGCAGGCGTAGAGGAGGAAGCAATAGTCGTAGATCCAGCTATAGGTTTCTTTAGACACACGGAGCATCCTTGGTATCTATGGGACTGCGAAATTATCGTCGGGCTTAAAAGAATTAGAGAGGAGTTAAAGAGACCTATATGTATCGGAGTGTCGAGAAAGTCCTTCATAGGTGCATTGCTAGGTAGAGAAAAACCTGAGGAGAGGCTTTACGGATCCCTCTCCTCCACAGCCATAGCCGTGTATAACGGAGCAGATCTAGTCAGGACACATGATGTAGCAGCCACGCTGGACGCGGTGAGAATGGCTGAGTTTTTAAGAAAAGCTTCACTTGGGACCTCTATAAACCACATATAGGTTTAAGCCTTCGCCCCCTAAATCATCACTGGTGAACTGCCTTGGCCGGAAGGCTTGAAGGTAAGGTGGCAATAGTTACAGCCTCAGCAGGTGCAGGTATAGGTCAAGCTACCGTTAGAAGGCTGGCTAGTGAAGGAGCATACTTGGTAGTGTCCGACATCCATGAAGGTAGGGCCATGAAGGTGGCTGAGGACTTAAAGTCTAAGGGGTATAGGGCAATAGCCATACCCTGTGACGTATCACGCCGCGACCAAGTTGAGGAGTTGGTAAAGGGCACAGTGAAGGAATATGGTAGGGTAGATATCCTAGTTAATAACGCCGGGGTGAATAAGCCTAAGCCCGTCTTGGAGATGGACGAAGAGTCTTGGGATTATATAGTTAACGTGAACCTGAAAGGCGTATTCCTTTGCTGTAAAGCCGTGTTACCCTTCATGCTTAAGCAGCGCTATGGCAGGATCATAAACGTATCCTCGGTGTATGCATGGATGCCTACTAGGCACGGCGATGCTTGCTACGCAGCCACTAAGGCAGGCATACTCGCCTTTACTCGCTGCTTAGCTCTCGAGGTAGCCGGCACAGGAGTAACGGTAAACGCAGTGGCTCCTGGCTTAATACCACATCCATACATGGTTAAAGTATACCCGGAGGAAGTGCTTAGAGAACTTGAATCGCAGATCCCCTTAGGAAGAGGTGGAAGACCTGAGGAAGTAGCTAGCGTTATAGCCTTCTTAGCTAGTGACGATGCTAACTACATAACAGGAGAGACCATATGCGTTAGTGGAGGATGGTACTTCAAGGCTTAGCTCCACTCGCGTAGGCGGTGAGCTTCTTTAAGGCTTCCTTAAACCCCTTGGGCAAGGTTTTGCGGTCAACATTCAGACTTCTACAAATAGAAGATATAATCTGCTCCTCCAAGAAACTTGAGGCCCCCTTAAAAATCTCAGTAATACAATCAGCTAAACACACAATTTTCTCCGGGTCAGTTAATTCATCACGCTTAACGTTAAACTTCGCCTCACAATAATAATACACTACCCGATACACGCTCTCCCCGAAGAGCTGTAGGGCATAGTCTATGGCCTTAAGCACGGCTTCGCGAAGATCCTCTTTCTCTTTGGCCATTAAAGTTCTATTCTTAATAACCTGAATTATAATATTTACTGTTTTTTGGTATCTATGAAAGTAACCTTAAATAAAGTTCTCATCTGGCTAACGCAGGGGCACAGATATGAAAAGGGTTTACCCTACCGCTCCTCTCGTAGGAGTAGGTGTTTTAGTTTTAGATGGAGATAGGATCTTGATGATTAGGAGGAGAGGAGAGCCCGACGTGGGGCTCTGGACCATTCCAGGAGGCCTAGTAGAGCTGGGTGAAAAAGTTGAAGACGCCGCTGTAAGGGAAGTGGAGGAGGAGACAGGGATTAAGGTTAAGCTAAAGAGGCTTCTAGACGTGGTCAACAAGATAGTCCTAGATGAAGATGGGAGAGTTAAGTATCATTTCGTCATCGTCGACTTTCTGGGAGAACCTTTAAACCTTCAGGTAAAACCTTCCCCTGAAGTGCTAGACGCAGCTTGGGTTAAGCTAAGCGATCTACAAACCATGCCTATAACGAGTACTCTAAGAGAACTATTAACAAAACATGGCTACCTCTAACCATGAAGCATTTAGGGCTTAAACTCTCCTTTAACTACTCCAACCTCCTCCCTTTCCCTCTCCGTAGCTTTAAAGACCTCTTCCAGTACCTTTGCCTCCTCTTCACCGAACACTACTCCTCTACGGGAACACATTCGTCTAGCAGTCTCCACCGCGCTTTGCAACCTAAGCTCTACTGGACGTTTACCTAAGCTCAGAGCCCAGATGGTGAAGCTGGGGACATCTTGAGTTATGAAGCCATGTATATGGGAGCCCACCCCTACTTTGACCCCCGTGTAGATATAAGTGCCTATACTAGTCTTTACATGGTCAGCTATGAAGCAGCCTAGCTTGAGCAGCCCTGTATCTACAGGTCTTCCTCCCTCTTTCACCTTCACCGTCCCGTAGGTATTCTTAAGGTCAGAGTTAGTGGTCCCTGCCGCTAAGTTAACCCATTCCCCTATGTAGGAGTGGCCTAGGAA
>QMSI01000008.1 GCA_003649615.1 Thermoprotei archaeon
GGTCGAGGTTAGCGACAGCTATAGGTATGTGCCCCATTCCTCCCCCATAACCCCAGCCGAAGAGAACCATCACTATTATGGGCATACCTATCACCATGGCCAAGGTTCTAACATCCCTCCTAAGCTGTTTAAGCTCCTTGATCACCAGCGCTGCCAACCTCAACCCTCTTCACCCCGCCAGCCCGATGAAAACGTCCTCGAGGTTAACGTTGACCTGGCTAAGCGAGCGTACCTCAACGCCTGCTCTCTCTAAGGCCGTGAACAAAGCAGGTATAGCTGTCTCAGCGTCCTCCACGACGAGGTGAAGCCTCTCTTCATTAACCTTCTCCACCTTGAAGACGAAGCTTAACCCTTCTAAGACATGTATCACTTCATCCAGCCCTGATTTAGGCACTAGTTCTATGAGGTCTCCTCCATGAAGCTTACGTTTAAGTCCTCTAGGAGAATCTACCGCTACTAGCCTACCTTTATTCATCAAGCCTAGCCTATCGCAGTTTTCAGCTTCATCCATGTAATGTGTGGTTACGAGTAAAGTAACCCCTTCATTATTCAGCTTTCTGAAAAAGCTCCAGAAGGATCTCCTCAGAGGAGGATCTACGCCTGCCGTGGGTTCGTCGAGGATGAGAAGCTTAGGGCTATGGAGGAGAGCAGAGGCCAAGGAAAGCCTCTGCTTCATACCTCCGCTTAGCTTACCTGCTAAATGATGTTCAAAGCCTTTAAGCTCAACAAAGTCCAAGAGTTCCTCGATCCTACGTTCACGCTCAGACTTGGATAGACCATACACTGAGCCATAAAAGTCTAAGTTTTCCCACACGGTTAAGTCGTCGTACAGGCTAAACTTCTGAGGCATGTAGCCAAGTATCCGTTTAACCTTTTCAGCCTCCTTGAAGGGATCGTGGTCATAAATTCTTATGTGGCCCTTAGAGGGAAGGAGAAGGCCGCAAATCATCCTTATGGTCGTGGTCTTACCTGCTCCGTTAGGTCCTAGGAGACCAAAGATCTCACCCGTCTCCACTTCAAGGTCCAAGGAGTCCACAGCTACTAACCCCTTGAACCTCTTGGTGAGACCCCTAGTCCTAACGGCGAACATCAGTCTACCGACCAAAACAACCTATATAATCTTTATTAACTAGTAGAGGTGAAAATTTATGTGGGATTATGTTGGAGAGGATGGAGGAGCTCAAGGCCTACCGAGCGCTTAAAGCCTGTGGTTTATCTAGCTACGAAGCTAAGGCTTACATAGCACTGGCTCTTCAAGGACCTGCTTCAGCTAGACGCATAGCTGAAACTGCGGGCATACCGTACACTAAGGTCTACGACACCTTATCGAAGCTGGAGCGAAAAGGAATGGTCGAGGTTTTACCGAGTAGACCCATGAAGTATAGAGCTTTGCCTCCCAATGAGGTGGCTGAGAACATTAGAACCCAGTTAAACCAGGTAGCCTCTCAAGCAGAAGAGGCCTTGATCGAAGAGCTTCAACCCTTGTACTCCTTAGAGGTCTTGGAGAAACCTATAGTCAAGCTCTTGAAGGCTCGCAGAGACATGGAGGCTGCCTTAAAGGAGATAATTGATAATGCTAATCACGAGGTAGTGATTCATGTGGGCTGGGCCGACCCCTCCTACCTTAGAAGCCTCTTAGATCGGCTTCGAGCAGCTGTGAAGCGTGGGGTAAAGGTGAAAGCCTTAGCCTCCCCTAGGTATGCGAAGAGCGACGCCATCACCTCCTTGGCCAGTCTAGCTGAGCTGAAGCTCGCCAAGTCTTTGTTGCCGATAAACGTAGTAGTGGCTGATGGATCTGAAGCCCTATTCATGTTAGCCTCCAAGGTCCGTGAAGGGAGGCCTTCTAGGAGGCTAACCCTACGGATAACCCTCAAGGAACTAGCTGGACTGATAAAGGAGTATACAGAACTAGCTTGGGAAACCACGAGCCAGTCTCTAGAAGCTAGGGGCCTTAAATCGCATTAATGAAGTTTTGTAGAATCGAGAAGCCCCATGGCCTATCCTTATCGTACCTCTCAGGGTGAAACTGTACGCCGTAAATCTTCCTGCCATTGACCTTAAGAGCTTCAACAGGGTTATCGAGAGACGATGCCAAAACCGTGAACCTGCTGTCCTCATAGACCTCTTCGCTCACCCTTGCCCTATGGTTCTCCCACACCAAGGGGTTCTCTAGTCCTTCAAAGAGAGCCTCCTTAACATGTATGCGTAGCTCCTTGAAACCTACACGCCTACCCGTCATCTTAACCAGGGGCATTCCGAAGGACTGTGCTATCAAGTGTAGACCGAAGCATATGCCTAGCACAGGGGCGCTGGTGTGACGTACCAGTATTTTCTCGTCCTTTAGCTTAGGGCCGTTAAGGCCTTTACAAGGCGCTGTGCCCGTTAAGATGAAGGCATCGTAACCACCCTGTAAGCAAGCTTCAGGCCTAACCACAATCGGCTTAACCCCAAGCCTCTTTAAGCTACGCTTAATTCTCTTGAGCGCAGTCTTGCCCTTACCTTCAGGGTAGTTGTTGAGCACAGCTATCTTCAAAATCCACCCTTACTCCCATACCTAGAAAAGCCTAAAAAACGTAGCCTCTGCTCTTAGAGCCCTAGAGGTGGCTTAAGCTGAGCTGGGTGGTTAAGGGGAAGGTATTGAAATATGGAGATAACATAGACACCGACGTCATCGTACCGGGGAAGTACCTTATACATATAGAGCCGGAGGAGCTGGCCAAACACGCCATGGAAGGCATAGACCCAGCCTTCCCTGAGAAAGCTAAAGGAGGCTGTATCTTAGTAGCGGGTAAGAACTTTGGATGTGGCTCAAGCCGTGAACAGGCGCCAGTAGCCTTAAAGCATGCAGGGGTTAAAGCCGTCATAGCCGATTCTTTCGCTAGGATCTTCTATAGGAACGCTGTTAACATAGGCCTGCCCCTCGTCGCTCTCCCCGAAGCTCCAGGGATCTTCGAAGAAGGAGACGAAGCTGAGGTGGACCTTCAGGGAGGCTTAGTGAGAAACCTTAGGACGGGGAAGGCTGTTAGCTTTAAACCTCTCCCACCTATGCTCTTGGAAATCTTATCGTCAGGCGGGCTAGTGGAATACATGAGACGTAGGTTTAGCGCTCAAAGAAAGCCTTAAGAACCCCTTTAACGAAGTCCTGGCCATCGATGCAGTAACGAACAGTGTTGAAGTCAGCCAATAGTTTATGTACCTCTTCCTTGATCCTTTCAGGCTCCTCTCGTTTAATGAGAAGCCTCCACATCAGCTCGGCTATGGTTTCCATCTCCCTCTCCTTCATACCCATTCTCGTTACTTCCTGCGTCCCTATCCTGACCCCTGAAGGGTTGTGTACTTTTCCTACAGCATCCCACGGAAGCAGGTTCCGGTTAACAATTATATCAGCCTCCTCCAGCCTCCTAGCAGCCTCTCCTCCCCCTCCAAGCTTTGAAGCCTCGAACACTACTTGATGTGACTCCGTGAAGCCTCTATGTGCACCGAGAACGTTTATCCCGTAGTCGTGGAGTGCCTTAGCCAGTGTCTTAGCGTTCCTAACTATCTGTGTCGCGTACTCCTTACCGTAGAGAAGCATTTCAAGAAGTGTGACAGCGAGGCTGGGTAGCCGAGCTAAGTGATGATTGGACACTAGGCCTGGAAACACGGCCTTCTTGACCTTTCTAAATAACGTTTCATCGTTAGCCAGCAGCATACCTCCTTGCGGGCCCGGAAAGGTTTTATGGGTAGAGGATGAAACGACGTCAGCCCCTTCCTTTAAAGGATCTTGGAAGACCCCTCCAGCCACCAAACCTAACACGTGGGCAGCATCATAGTGTATGAGGGTGCCATAGGGCTCAGCTATCTTTCTTATCTCCTTCACAGGGTGGGGAAACAGGATTAAGCTTGCTCCAAGCGTTATGAGGTTCGGCTTCGCCTTCTCCACGACGCTGGCTAAGGCTTCTAGGTCTATGTTCATGTCCTCATGGTTGAAGGGAATGCTGTACACCTTCAACCCTCTACATCCAGCTGCTCCAACCTCTCCGCAGCTAATATGGCCACCAGCAGGTATAGAAAGGCTGAGGAGAACATCCCCTGGCTTGGTCAGGGCAAAGAAGACCGCTAGGTTGGCGAGAGCTCCCGAGATAGGTCTAACATCGACGAAGTTGGCGTTAAATACTCGAGATGCCAACTTGATGCATAGGTCTTCGATAAGGTCTATTAACCCCCCTCCTTGGTATTCCCTGTCGTAAGGTTCGCCCTCAGCATATCTATGGTTGAAGTCGCTGGGTAGAAGAGCCCTAGCGAGGGGGCTCATCTTATTTTCACTAGCGATCAAGTTAAGCGTCGATCTACCACGCCACTCCTCCTGTTTTTGAACAGTCTCGACGATTACTTTCAACTCAGAGAGAGCTTCTTCCAGGTCCAAGCTTAAACCTCCTTAAGCCTCCTTGCTATATCCCTAGCTAGGTCCATGGTACCCGAAGACCCTCCGAGGTCTGGAGTTAGAGCAAGCCCTTCCTTTAAGGCCTCCGTTACTGCTAACTCCAGCTTCCTTGCAGCTTCAGCCTCACCTAGCCACTCAAGCATCAGTTTAGCTGCCAGTATTGTGCTACAGGGATTGGCTATTCCTTTACCAGCATACTTTGGAGCAGAGCCGTGGACAGGCTCGAAAAGCGCATAGCGCTCTCCTATATTGGCAGCTGGAGCTATGCCCAGACCACCTACGAGGGCAGCTGCTTCATCTGATAAGATGTCTCCAAACATGTTAGTAGTTACTATGACGTCAAACTCGTGGGGCCTCCTGATCAACTGCATGGCGCAAGCATCCACGTACATCTCGTCGAAGGATACTGAAGGATAGCGGGAGGCCACCTCACGACAGGCTTTAGCGAAAAGGCCGCACGTGAGGCGCATGACGTTGGCTTTATGCACAGCCGTGACTCTACGTTTTCCGCTCCTCTGCTCCGCCATTTTGAAGGCGTATTCAGCTATGCGCCGAGAACCCTTCATAGTTATGGGCCTTAGACAAACTGCTGCTTCACCAGGAACTACCTCAAACTCCCATCCTTTATACACGTCTTCCGTATTTTCACGGACGATCACGAAATCTATGTCGGGCCTTAAGCACGGTATACCTGGATAGGCCTTGAAAGGCCTGACGTTTGCGTATAGGTCTAGTAGGAGCCTCAGCTTAACTATGACATCTGCCGCCGACTCTCCTACCGGGCCTTTAAGGCAAGCAACGCTCTCCTCTAAGATTACCTTTAAGGTATCCTCAGGTAAAGCCTTGCCATATCTACGTAAGGCTCCATCGCCCGCCTCCACCTTCACGTATTCCATCTTTAGCCCTTTGCTAACGTCCTGTAAAGCATCGAGTACGTGAAGGGTCGCTTCTATCACTTCCGGCCCTATGCCATCACCAGGTATGACAGCTATCCTATAACTAGACATACGTCTCCGCTTGGACCTTTAAGGCTTGAGGGGGTTTAAGGCTTAGCCCTCACAGCCATGGCGTTGGGTGTAGCTAGGTTAATGGTGACCTCAGCTATGTCAGCACCGTACTCGGCAATTCTACGTAGGCTATCGAGTACGAGGCTTAGGCTGACGATAGACTTCACGTCTAAGTTAAGCTTGACTAGCTCCTCCACCGTCCTCCTCCCAGCATCCACCGCCTCCACTGACCTGGAGATGCAGTGATGGGCTACTTTAGCGTCAAGCTCCTCCAATGCCTTGAGAGCCTCGCTATATACTTGGCCAGCAAGCTCGCTTACCTTTAAGGCGTCGTTGAGGGCTTCAGGGCTGAGCTTCCTATCTAGGGCTAGAGCCATGTAGGCTATCCTAGCAGCATGGTCTGCTACCCTCTCGATACTCTTAGCTACGAGCCTATAACCTAAACAGTCTCTAGGGTTGCCTAACCCGATCTCCTCGCTCAACGCACGGTTCTGTACAGCCATCTTGAGCTGCCTAACGATGAAGAAATAGAACCTATCTACCTCATCGTCTCTACTTATGACCTCGCCCGCTAAGCCTTGATCGCAGTTGGCGTAAGCTGAGATCGCGTCTTTATGCATAGAAGCGGCTATAATACTCATCCTATTGACCGCTTTCTTCACCGGAAGCTCTGAGTAACCTATTAAACACTGTGTTAATAGCTCATCAGCCGACTCCTCGATGACCTCGACTCCCATGAGCTTCCTCCTCGCAACCTCCTTCAACACCGCACGGTGCTTAGAGGTGCCTTGATGGAACCTTATCCTTATCATTTCATGTCCCGTGAGGTAGTATGATATGAAGTTCCTGACCGCTACCTCAGGGTCCATGGAGGAGGAGACTTCCATGAATGCCTCGATCCCAGGCTCTATCTTAGCTTCACCTCTAGGAACTATGAGGAGGGAGGAGTCTGATTGAGGAATCAAGGTTACCTGGTGTCCAGGTTTAAGCCCCACACTCCTAGCCCAGTCCTTAGGTAGGGAAACCACGTAGGTAGCCCCACCAGTAAGCTGGATACGCCTAATCTCTGCGGACAAGGTAGAACACCTCTTTACACTACTTAGTAAGTTATAGAGGCTACATATAAAAGCTTAGCGAAGTATATGCTTAGACATTATCCCTCAAGAGAGCTGGGGGCAGAGAAGATTGTTACTTTTCAGGCTTATTTAGGGCTCCCCAGAATGGAGTTTACGAGCTGAAGGAACTCTTCGTCGCTTAAAGCTGACTTCCTCTCCTCGCTTATAGACTTGACTGCTTCGGTTATCTTGGTTAATCCTTCCTCGTCCATAGCTATTCCTAGCTCCTCTAGCTTAGCCTTAATGGCATGTCTACCTGACAATTTACCTATGACCAGTCTTCTACGCTGACCTACAAGCTCCGGTGGGTAGGGCTCATAGGTAGTGGGGTTGACGATGACGGCGTGTTGATGGACGCCGCTCACATGGGCGAAGATATTTTCTCCAGCCACAGGTTTATTGGGATGGACCTTTATCTTGGATATACGCTCCACGAGCTTACATAGCTCGTAGAGGTGTTCGGTCCTAAACCCACCTATGCCGTAGAGGTTGTGAAGAGCTAAGATAACCTCCTCTGTAGGTGTTACGCCAGCTCTCTCGCCTAGGCCATTCACCACTGAAGATATAACGGAGGCCCCCACCTCTATGGCTGCGAGAGAATTCGCTAAGCCTAAGCCATGGTCGTTGTGGCAGTGTATTTCAATAGGCGTGCCCGGTGGCAGCGCTTCACGGATCTGTTTAACGAGGAACCTCATGGCGCTTGGGTGTATACATCCAAGCGTATCTACTATCCTAGCTCTATCGCAGCCAGCTTCAATAACTGCCCTAAAGACCTGCTTCAGGAACTCCAGGTCAGTCCTCGTGGAGTCCTCTGCGCTATAAGTTATGTATAGGCCGTGGTCCTTAGCGTACTCAACCAGCTCCACGGCTCTTTGAAGATACTCCTCCCTGCTCATCCTCAGCTTAAACTTAAGATGCATATCGGAGGGAGGAAAGGAGAGGACGAGGCCGAAAGTTTCACACTTTATGACTTCATCTATGTCAGCCTTCACCGCCCTAGCGAAGCCAAAGATCTTAGCCTCCAAGCCCTCCTTAACCAGCCTCCTCAAAGCCTCCCTCTCTCCCTGCGACGCCGCTGGAAAGCCGGCTTCGATTTGTTGAACTCCCACCAGGTCCAGCATCCTTGCGATAGCTATCTTGTCCTCAGGCCTGAAGACGACGCCAGGAGTCTGTTCACCTTCTCTCAACGTGGTGTCATGTATGATGACTTCGCTCGGCAGCTTCATGAAGGCCCTCACTTCTGGGTGGAAGTTAAGAGGGCTTACCACCACTTTACTAGCGATGTCTGGGTTCAAGGGATCCACCTTCAACGATGAAATTCAGCCCTTAGCTACGGGTTGACAGCTTTAAAAGCTTTTCTACGATATATGTAAAAGAGTGCTTTTACTTAGTTTAAGATGCTTAGTGGAGGATGCGACATAGCTTAAGCCACGTTTAGTCCTTAACGTAGGCTTGAATACATTTTTAATCAAAGCTTTAAAGGAAGCTTAGCTAGGCTTTAACCCTAGCTTCACGGTGAAAACATTGAGGGTAGTTGAAGCCTCAAAACTGACCTCGGAGGAGTATGCTCGTATCGTCAGCCGCGGGGCCCTTGATCTATCCAAGGCCTTAAAAGAGGTTGAGAAAGTCGTCGTGGAGGTTAAGGAGAAGGGCGATGAAGCTCTAAAGAGGTTCTCCAAGGAGTTCGACGGCGTCGAGGTCGATCTAGAGAGGTGGAGCTTCAAAGTCGACGAGGAGGAGGTTAAGGAGGCTTACCGTGAAGTTGGCGAGGAGGCCTTAGAAGTCATCAGGAGAGCCGTGAAAAACGTCAAGAAATACCATGAGGCTAGGAGGCCCACGAGCTTCTCGGTAAAGGTGGAAGAAGGCGTAATAGCCGGATCATTGATCAAACCCCTCAGCCGAGTAGGTGTATACGTGCCTAGAGGTAGGTCAGGGTATCCTTCCACCGCCATTATGACGGTGGTGCCAGCTAAGGTGGCAGGCGTGAAGGAAGTGTTAGTCTGTACTCCCCCCTTGAGGAACGGTAAAGCCCCCACGTTAACCTTAGTAGCTGCCATAGAAGCTGGAGCTAGCCAGGTGTTTAAGGTGGGGGGCGCCCACGCTATAGCTGCCATGGCTTATGGCACCGAGACCATACCTAAGGTAGACAAGATAGTAGGTCCGGGAGGCCTATACGTCACTGCAGCTAAATTGCTTGTCAATAAAGAAGTTGCCATAGACCTCCCGGCGGGCCCGAGCGAAGTATTGGTAATAGCTGACGATTCAGCCGACCCAGCCTATATAGCGTTGGACCTCCTAGCTCAAGCTGAACATGATCCTGCCTCCACCTCTATACTTGTCACCACCTCTAAGGAGTTAGCGATTAAGGTGGTGGAGGAGATCGACCGTAGAAGAGAGGCTTACCCTAAAGGCAGCGCTGAAAGGGAACGGCTAGATAAGAGCTTGGAGGAGAGGGGATGGATCATTGTCGTTGAAAGCTTGGATGAAGCGGTTAAGATAGTGAACGACTTTGCCCCTGAACATGTGGAGTTCATAGTTAAAGATCCTTTAAGCCTGCTCGGCGCCGTCAGGAATGCTGGGTCAATGTTCATGGGTGAGTACTCACCCATAGCCATCGGAGACTATGCTGCCGGCCCGAGCCATGTCTTACCTACCGGAGGGTACGCTAAAGTCTACTCAGGGTTGTCGACGAGAGACTTCGTTAAAGAAGTAGGGTTCATTAACTGTAACGAGGAGGGGATGAAAAGGATAGGATGGATAGCGGCTAAGCTAGCCGAGCTGGAAGGTTTTAAGTTACATGCCTTATCGGTGGAGGAGAGGCTGAGGAGGCTGAAGCCTAGTTGAAGGTCGCCGTGGTAGACTACGGCATGGGTAATCTTAGAGGGGTCAAGCTCGCCATAGAAAGAGCTGGGGGAAGAGCTGTCATAACCAATGACCCGGCGGAGGTAACGGAGGCAGACGCCATAGTCCTTCCAGGAGTAGGGGCGTTTAAAGACGCTATGGAGAGGCTCAGAAGCATTGAAGAGGTAGTGAAAGACCAGATAAGAGCTGGAAAACCTTTGCTCGGCATATGCTTAGGACTACAGCTCCTCTTCACGGAGTCTATGGAGGGTGGTTTACATAGAGGCTTAGACCTGTTGAAGGGAAGAGTAGTGAAGCTTCCTGCAGGTGTTAAGGTTCCACACATGGGCTGGAACAAGGTGAACATCGCTAAGTGGACTAGGTTTGTCGAAGACCTTCCTCAAGGAGCCTACATGTACTTTGTCCACTCCTTTTACGCTGATCCCCTCAACAAGGACGTAGTGTTAGCTACGACGGAGTACGGGGTAGAGTTTCCCTCCATCGTCGAGGCCGATCCACTATACGCTACTCAGTTCCATCCGGAGAAGAGCGGGAAAACAGGGTTGAAGCTGCTTCGAAACTTCATCAGCATAGCTAAGAGGTGAAAGCACACGCTGTTAATACCTTCAGTGGACCTGGTCAAGGGCAAAGTTGTGAGGTTGACTAAGGGAAAGTTGGAGGAAATGAGGGTATACTACGACGACCCTGTAGAGGCAGCCAGGGAATGGGAGGAGGAAGGTGCCGATGCATTACACGTAGTTGACATCGAAGCAGCTATGGGGATTGGGGAGAACCTTGAAGCCATAGAGAAGGTGCTCTCCTCGGTTAGCGTTGAGGTCCAAGTCGCTGGAGGTATACGTAGCGTAGAGAAGGCACGTAGATTAGTGGAGCTTGGAGCTACAAGGATAGTAGTGGGCACGAGGTTCATCGAGAAACCGGAGGAAGTAGCTAGGATCGCAAAGGAGCTTGGCTCCTCTAGAGTAATGGTAGCGCTGGACCACCGTTCAGGCACCGTCGCCGTGAGGGGCTGGGTAGAACAGACGGGGCTAGATGTCTATGGAATGGCTGTAGAAGCTGAGAAGGCGGGAGCTGGGTGGATACTTTTCACCTCTGTTGAAAGAGACGGTACGCTTAGCGGATTAGACTTGGCTTCGTTAAACAGAATGGTCAAGTCGGTTAAGATACCGGTAGTGGCGGCTGGTGGAGTAGCGAGCATCGAAGATATAGTGAACGCAGCTAAATCAGGGGCAGCGGGTTTAGTGCTGGGCAAAGCGCTTTACGAGAAACGTGTCAAGCTTAGTGAAGCCTTGAGGAAGCTAGAGGAGCTTGGACTACGCAGGTCACATAGAAGGGGGAAGCCTTGAGTAGATTCCTTCAAGCATTGAAAGCTAGGCTAAAGTTGACCAAGCTAGGGTTAAGCCACGGAAACGACGCTGACGGTATAACGTGCGCAGCTCTCTTCTTACGTAAATATCCAGGAGCCACCGTGGTCTTAGCTGAGCCGTGGGAAATTAAGCCTACATGGACCTGCTGGTTGAACTGGTTTGCCTGGGACTTCGTAGCCGACCTTCCCTGTCCCTTTAGAGCTAAGCTTCACGTAGATCACCATAAGACAGGGAGACCCTGCGCTAAAGTAGAGTTCTATGACCCTGAAGCTCCTTCAGCCGCCTCGCTGGCTTTGAAAGCCTTGCAGCTGGAAAGCGACGAAGAGGCAGCCAGGTTGGTGGAGCTAGCTAATGAATGCGACACCGCTAAGATAAGGTCTCAGGAAGCTTGGGACCTAAACGATGCGGTAAAAGGTTCAAGGATAGAGGAAAGGGTAACTTTAGCTAAGCTGCTAGCCATGAAGGGTTTAGCAGCGCTCAGTGAACCTATGGTCAAGGGTTGGATTGAGGTTAACAAGGCCAGAAGGAGGAAGGTGCAGACGCTCGTTGAGAAGGTGCCTATCGAAGATTTCCTTTTCATTAAGTTAAGGGAGGTTGACGAAAAATTCCCCGTGAGGACCTTCATGCTGACGCTCGAGGAGAAAGGAGCTAAGCTAACATGCGTCATCACTCCCAGAAGGAGCAGGTTTAAGGTTCACTTAGGCTCAAGACGTGATAGCGGAATAGACTGCGCTGAGATAGCCTTTAAGCTAGGGGGTGGAGGCCATAGATACGCAGCGGGAGCTACCGTAGACAACCTCGATGAAGCACTGAGAAGAATAAAGGAAGCCTTAGGGTTGAAGGAGCTTAAGGTCATGGAGCTCGCTTGATGGACGAAAACCGATATTAAGCTGGCCAACTGCTTCATTAGCGCTATGCTGGCGAAGCGTATCATCCCCTGCCTCGACATGAAGGACGGTAGAGTAGTCAAAGGAATAAAGTTCCTAAATCTGAGGGATGCAGGCGACCCTCCTACCTTAGCTGCCTACTACGAGGAGCAGGGAGCCGACGAAATAGTATTTCTAGACGTTACGGCTAGCCATGAAAAACGCAAGATCCTTGTGGATGTCGTGACAAGGACGGCCGATCAGCTATCCATCCCGTTCACCGTGGGGGGCGGAATATCCAGCCTCGAAGACATAAAGATCGTGTTACACTCAGGAGCCGATAAAGTCTCTATTAACACCTCCGCTGTCCAGCAGCCCGAGCTGGTGAAGGAAGCCGCCCAGGTGTTCGGAAGCCAATGCATAGTTGTAGCCATAGACGCGAAAAGAGTTTACGTGGAGTATCCAAGTCAAGCTCAAGACAAACTTTTAGTCGAGGTAGAGGAAGGGCTTTGCTGGTGGGAGGTATATACCCACGGTGGTAGGAAGCCCACCGGCCTAGATGCCTTACAGTGGGCTAAAAAGGTAGAGGAGCTTGGGGCTGGAGAGATACTCCTCACTAGCATGGACTGTGATGGCACACAGGACGGCTATGATCTTCCGCTTACAAAGACAGTATCTAGGTTAGTCAACATACCTGTGATAGCCAGCGGAGGAGCAGGTTCCCCACACCACATATATGAAGCTTTAACTGAAGGTGAAGCGGACGCAGCTCTAGCTGCCTCCATTTTCCACTACGGGAAGTACACAGTCAAGCAAGTTAAAGAGTACTTAGCAGAGCGTGGTGTGGAGGTTAGGATTTGAAGGACAACTTATAGACTGCTAAATAACAAGTAAAGATATATATAGGAGATAAATAGATTACAGTTGGGGGAGGGCGGAGTGGCGACCAAAAACATGGCAAAGGCACAGGGCAAACTATGCCTAGTAGCCAACTCTAAGGTGTTAGCCAAAACCTTCTCATGGAAAGTTCTAGGTGTATTGACCTTATTCATAGTATCCTACATGCTCACTGGCTCACCGGTAGCTTCAGGAACTATCGCCCTAACCTACCACTTACTAAACACAGTTCTATACTATCTTCATGAGAAAGCCTGGGAAGGACATCATCCTTCAGTTAAAGCCTTCTTGGCTTCGTTAACTTCCTTCATACTCAGTACGCTGCTACTGGTCTGGCTAGCCTTTCCTACTCCGTAAACCTATGAACCCCTTTAGATGAACACGTCAAGCGTGTTAAACCTCTCTTGGCAGGCTTCCTTGGGGATGTAGCCTTCATCAACCTTTAGCAGCGGAGGCTCACAGCCATAATGTTCCTTGCTTGATAGCTGTCTCAGCATCTTAGCTACGGTGGCTCGGCTCGGTGGATCTATACCTACGTAGATGCTCAGCTTGACTGCTTCTCCTTGAACCTCGCTGGGTTTCACCGGCCTAGAAAGCTTCCTATAGGCTTCGAGAGCTGCTCGATACACGAGCCTCCTCATAGACTCCACGTCGACCCTACGCACACCATTATACATGTAAGGATGTTCGTCTAGGTTTAAGTCGGAGGCCCAGTGGGGGAATTGAGCTCCTGCGTTCTTCATAGCCCTAAGAACTCGTTTAAGCTTAAAGACCTCCGTCTTCAACCTATCATACTGAGCCTTATAGAAGCTTAAAGCTCTCTTGAGCTCCTCTACCTCATCCAACGAGGACCTGCCTCCACCTCAAGGAGACAAAAGTACTATGTCCGGTAATACTATTTATCTCCTTGGGGTTGGAGGCTATGTTCATCCATCTTAAGCCCATGTTAAACCTTAACTTGAAGCAGATAGCCTAGCACAGGCCACTTAACTTTGATAAATTCCTGTTAAGTATAGGTTATAGCGGGCTGGAGGCTGCTCCATGAAGTTGCTTGATCATTATAGAGAATGGCGGAAAATGGCGGAGAAAATCCTCAAAGAAGAGGTAGAGAACCTTAAGCCCTTGAAGTTCAAGGCAATAGCCTTTACAGGAATGGGCGGCTCAGGCATAGTAGGCGACTACGTCAAGTCTTTCTTACAGGATGTATCGAGGACCCCCATAATCGTAGTCAAAGACCTTTATTTACCCACTTGGATAGGGAAAGATTGGCTAGTAGTAGCAGTATCTTACTCAGGAAATACTTCAGAGACGCTTAGTGCGGTGAAGGAAGCGCTGTCTAAGGAAGCTTACGTAGCAGCGGTATCGTCCGGAGGAAAGTTGCTAGAGCTGATGGATAAGGAGAGGCTACCTTATGTTAAGGTAGGGGGAGGCTACGCCCCAAGGTCTGCGTTACCTTTACTGCTATATGCCAGCTTAAAGCTGCTTGATGAGCTAGGACTAAGCATACCTATGAATCAAGTACAGGAAAGCCTGGATGTGCTGGGAGGAGTAAAGGAGGCTGAAGACGAAGGGAAGAGTATAGCTGAAGCACTGAAAGGATATACGCCTATCATAGTGTCCGATGTAAGGTATGAAGCATTAGCTTGGAGGTTCAAGAGCGAGCTTAACGAAAACGCTAAGATCGTAGCTAAATGTGAAACAGTTCCTGAATCCATGCATAACGACGTCGAAGGCTACGAGGAAGCCTCATCTAAGTTCAAAGCACTTCTACTAAGCGCTCATGACGACACGGTCTACACAAAGGTGCTCGAGAAGTTTATTGAAGAGCTTCTCAAGGAAAAAGGGTTTAAGCCGTATAGGCTCGAGCTTAAAGGTAAAGGTAGGTTGGCTAAACTAATGCACGGCGCTCACGTCGCAGGCTTCACTTCACTATACCTGGCCGAGAAGCGTAAAGTCGAGCCGGTGAAAGTAGAGCTAATAGCTAGGTACCGAAAGTTCCTCGAAGAAGCTTTACCTTAAAGCAAGATAGAGCTTAAAGTAAACTTCCAAGTTATTTATATCTCCTAACGCATCGAGGCTCAATAGACATGGAAGAGAAACGGCCAGACGAGAGGGAGCCTTATTTAAGAGTGGCAGTATAATAGTATATTTGGAACTAGAGGAAATGTCCAAGAAACATGAAGTAAGGGAAGAGTTTCTCTGCGAAAAATGCTATATGTTCGATGGATGGGCAGAGCATAGAAATCCCAGGGGGATGAGGCTAGTGAAATGTAGAGCTATTGATGCATATGTACAACCACCGTATGAGCGCTGTCCTGCTTTTCTTTCAAAAGCTATAGGGATTCAAAGGTCTTCTTGAGGAAGAGGGCATCTCCCTCTATGTTAGGCGACTCAGATATTATCACTCCTTCCACGTGAAAGTCCTTTAAAGCCTTAGCTAAAGCCTCATAGTTATAATCGGACTCCTCCAAGTTAACATGTTTAATCTCGCCTCTCTCTCCATACTCTATGCCCGAGAAATGCATGTGCATGTTCTTTAAACACTCCTCCCCTAGCTCCTTCTCCAAGAGAATGAAGATGGAAGAGATCTCATCATAGGTGTTGTAGCCGCCGTTAGTCCTCGCATGGAGATGAGCAAAGTCTATACAAGGCAGGACACCTTCTATCTCTTGGCTTAAGTCCACCACCTCGTGCAAGTTACCATACTCAGCTAAGCCGCCAGCCGTCTCAGGCCTGACCCATACCGTTACACCCTCGTCTCTAAGCTCCTTCATCAGTCTTTTCAACGATCTCTTCACTTTTTTATGCACCGCCGAGGGCTCGTCATCACCATAATACGCTGGATGGAAAGTGATAGACCATCCCCCGCATTTATGAGCCACCCTAGCCGTGTCCATGATGCGTTTAATGCTGGCTTCAACTTTTTCCTCATCCGGTGAGTTAAGGTTTACATAGTAAGGTGCATGAGCTGTTAAAACGACGTTAACCTCCTCACTCACCTTCTTAACCTCCTCAGTTAGCTTATCGCTCATCCTAACCCCTCTAACGAACTCCAGCTCCATGGCGTCCAGGCCTAGAGCCTTAACGGTCTTTATGCCCTCTACGCTGGAAGGTTTAGGGCTAGCTATAGGAACCCCAGCGGTGCCGAAGAGGAGGCCTTTAAGCTTCTGCAAGGCTCTTCCCTGATGGAAAAAGGCTTAGTATAGTATTTCAGCCTTACTTCTCCTTGGCCGTTGATTGAAGTAGACGTAGGGAAGTAGAAGTGATGTTAGTCTTTTAATCCTCTGAACACATCAGGTTTGTTCATAGATCTTTGCTCACTTGATTTAGTAGCAGTAGTAAAAATTATAAACTCGACTGGCCTTCCAAATGGCCGGTGTCGGTTCATGTCCGAGCTATACGCTCGTATAATGGCTAACGATGTGCAGAAGGAGATCATAAAGAACTTGAAGGAAGGTGAGAAGACCACAAGCCAGTTAACGGAAGCGATCAATAAACTGACCCCTACAGGCATTCCACCCTTAACCGTCTACCTTCAGGCCTGGTTTCTAGAACAGAAAGGTCTCATCTCAAGCACGGGTGAAGGGATCGAACGAACCTATAGGCTTACCGATAAGTGGAAGGAGCTGGAGGCCCAGGCCCAGAAGAGTTAATGATTTTTTCAAAGGTTATTTTGTTTGGACCTTAAATGGGTGAGCTAGGCGATTTTCTAAAGCTTACGTTGAAAGAACTCCCTTCTCTAATCGACTACTCAGTGCTTAGACCGGAAGCTACACTCAGCGACGTGGAGAAAGCATGCTACGCTGCTTTAAAATATGGCTTCGCGGCGGTGTGCGTTAACTCTTTCCACGTTGACTTAGCGTACTTCCTCCTAAAAGGAAGCCCAGTTAAAGTATGCGTTACCGTGGGCTTCCCGTTGGGGGCTACGCTTAGCGAGGTTAAGGCCTATGAGGCAGCTGAAGCTGTACATAGAGGAGCGAGGGAAGTAGATTTCGTAATTAACCTAGGCCTAATAAAATCAGGCTGCTTCAAGGAGGCTCTAGGCGATGCTAAAGCTGTGGTAGATGCTGTAAGATCAGCGGAGCCAGAAACGGTCATTAAGATGATAATTGAATCTAGGCTGCTAAACATGGAAGAAAAAGCGTTAGCCTGTAGGGTAGCGAGGGAGGCCAAAGTAGACTATGTTAAGACCTGTACAGGCTTTACGTCCTGTCAAGCCCATCCTGATGACGTGGTGCTTCTCACGAAGCTTGCTCCGGGCTTGAAGATCAAGGCGTCGGGAGGGATAAGGACCCTGAGCCAAGTCTTAGCCTTAGTGAAAGCTGGAGCATCAAGGATAGGTACGAGCTCCGCTGTGGAAATAATGCTTGAAGCCCAGCGAGCCTTGCCTACAAATTAAGATTACGCGCTTAGTACAGGGTATGAAGCACCTTAGGATTAATGAACCAGAAAAAGCTTTTATCACGTTTGAGACCGAGCTCTAACGGGCCGGTCGTCTAGCTGGTTAGGATAACCGCCTTACACGCGGTTGGTCCCCGGTTCGAACCCGGGCCGGCCCATAATTTTCTCGCCATCTGAAAGGTGGCAGCTCTAACTTTCAATCTCACCGCTACTTAAAATGTCATACCAGTCTCTATAAGAATGTACCTAGGTACATTCTTATAGAGACTGGTATGACATTTTAAGTAGCGGTGAGATTGAAAGTTAGAGCTGCCACCTTTCAGATGGCGAGAAAATTATGGGCCGGCCCGGGTTCGAACCGGGGACCAACCGCGTGTAAGGCGGTTATCCTAACCAGCTAGACGACCGGCCCGTTAGAGCTCGGTCTCAAACGTGATAAAAGCTTTTTCTGGTTCATTAATCCTAAGGTGCTTCATACCCTGTACTAAGCGCGTAATCTTAATTTGTAGGCAAGGCTCGCTGGGCTTCAAGCATTATTTCCACAGCGGAGCTCGTACCTATCCTTGATGCTCCAGCTTTCACTAAGGCTAAGACTTGGCTCAGGGTCCTTATCCCTCCCGACGCCTTGATCTTCAAGCCCGGAGCAAGCTTCGTGAGAAGCACCACGTCATCAGGATGGGCTTGACAGGACGTAAAGCCTGTACAGGTCTTAACATAGTCTACTTTGGCCTCCCTCGCTACCCTACAGGCTAACGCTTTTTCTTCCATGTTTAGCAGCCTAGATTCAATTATCATCTTAATGACCGTTTCTGGCTCCGCTGATCTTACAGCATCTACCACAGCTTTAGCATCGCCTAGAGCCTCCTTGAAGCAGCCTGATTTTATTAGGCCTAGGTTAATTACGAAATCTACTTCCCTCGCTCCTCTATGTACAGCTTCAGCTGCCTCATAGGCCTTAACCTCGCTAAGCGTAGCCCCCAACGGGAAGCCCACGGTAACGCATACTTTAACTGGGCTTCCTTTTAGGAGGAAGTACGCTAAGTCAACGTGGAAAGAGTTAACGCACACCGCCGCGAAGCCATATTTTAAAGCAGCGTAGCATGCTTTCTCCACGTCGCTGAGTGTAGCTTCCGGTCTAAGCACTGAGTAGTCGATTAGAGAAGGGAGTTCTTTCAACGTAAGCTTTAGAAAATCGCCTAGCTCACCCATTTAAGGTCCAAACAAAATAACCTTTGAAAAAATCATTAACTCTTCTGGGCCTGGGCCTCCAGCTCCTTCCACTTATCGGTAAGCCTATAGGTTCGTTCGATCCCTTCACCCGTGCTTGAGATGAGACCTTTCTGTTCTAGAAACCAGGCCTGAAGGTAGACGGTTAAGGGTGGAATGCCTGTAGGGGTCAGTTTATTGATCGCTTCCGTTAACTGGCTTGTGGTCTTCTCACCTTCCTTCAAGTTCTTTATGATCTCCTTCTGCACATCGTTAGCCATTATACGAGCGTATAGCTCGGACATGAACCGACACCGGCCATTTGGAAGGCCAGTCGAGTTTATAATTTTTACTACTGCTACTAAATCAAGTGAGCAAAGATCTATGAACAAACCTGATGTGTTCAGAGGATTAAAAGACTAACATCACTTCTACTTCCCTACGTCTACTTCAATCAACGGCCAAGGAGAAGTAAGGCTGAAATACTATACTAAGCCTTTTTCCATCAGGGAAGAGCCTTGCAGAAGCTTAAAGGCCTCCTCTTCGGCACCGCTGGGGTTCCTATAGCTAGCCCTAAACCTTCCAGCGTAGAGGGCATAAAGACCGTTAAGGCTCTAGGCCTGGACGCCATGGAGCTGGAGTTCGTTAGAGGGGTTAGGATGAGCGATAAGCTAACTGAGGAGGTTAAGAAGGTGAGTGAGGAGGTTAACGTCGTTTTAACAGCTCATGCACCTTACTATGTAAACCTTAACTCACCGGATGAGGAAAAAGTTGAAGCCAGCATTAAACGCATCATGGACACGGCTAGGGTGGCTCATAAATGCGGGGGATGGTCTATCACTTTCCATCCAGCGTATTATGGTGATGACGAGCCCTCGGCGGTGCATAAAAAAGTGAAGAGATCGTTGAAAAGACTGATGAAGGAGCTTAGAGACGAGGGTGTAACGGTATGGGTCAGGCCTGAGACGGCTGGCGGCTTAGCTGAGTATGGTAACTTGCACGAGGTGGTGGACTTAAGCCAAGAGATAGAAGGTGTCCTGCCTTGTATAGACTTTGCTCATCTCCATGCGAGGACTAACGGCGGCTACAACACCTATGATGAGATCTCTTCCATCTTCATTCTCTTGGAGAAGGAGCTAGGGGAGGAGTGTTTAAAGAACATGCACATGCATTTCTCGGGCATAGAGTATGGAGAGAGAGGCGAGATTAAACATGTTAACTTGGAGGAGTCCGATTATAACTATGAGGCTTTAGCTAAGGCTTTAAAGGACTTTCACGTGGAAGGAGTGATAATATCTGAGTCGCCTAACATAGAGGGAGATGCCCTCTTCCTCAAGAAGACCTTTGAATCCCTATAGCTTTTGAAAGAAAAGCAGGACAGCGCTCATACGGTGGTTGTACATATGCATCAATAGCTCTACATTTCACTAGCCTCATCCCCCTGGGATTTCTATGCTCTGCCCATCCATCGAACATATAGCATTTTTCGCAGAGAAACTCTTCCCTTACTTCATGTTTCTTGGACATTTCCTCTAGTTCCAAATATACTATTATACTGCCACTCTTAAATAAGGCTCCCTCTCGTCTGGCCGTTTCTCTTCCATGTCTATTGAGCCTCGATGCGTTAGGAGATATAAATAACTTGGAAGTTTACTTTAAGCTCTATCTTGCTTTAAGGTAAAGCTTCTTCGAGGAACTTTCGGTACCTAGCTATTAGCTCTACTTTCACCGGCTCGACTTTACGCTTCTCGGCCAGGTATAGTGAAGTGAAGCCTGCGACGTGAGCGCCGTGCATTAGTTTAGCCAACCTACCTTTACCTTTAAGCTCGAGCCTATACGGCTTAAACCCTTTTTCCTTGAGAAGCTCTTCAATAAACTTCTCGAGCACCTTTGTGTAGACCGTGTCGTCATGAGCGCTTAGTAGAAGTGCTTTGAACTTAGATGAGGCTTCCTCGTAGCCTTCGACGTCGTTATGCATGGATTCAGGAACTGTTTCACATTTAGCTACGATCTTAGCGTTTTCGTTAAGCTCGCTCTTGAACCTCCAAGCTAATGCTTCATACCTTACATCGGACACTATGATAGGCGTATATCCTTTCAGTGCTTCAGCTATACTCTTCCCTTCGTCTTCAGCCTCCTTTACTCCTCCCAGCACATCCAGGCTTTCCTGTACTTGATTCATAGGTATGCTTAGTCCTAGCTCATCAAGCAGCTTTAAGCTGGCATATAGCAGTAAAGGTAACGCAGACCTTGGGGCGTAGCCTCCCCCTACCTTAACATAAGGTAGCCTCTCCTTATCCATCAGCTCTAGCAACTTTCCTCCGGACGATACCGCTGCTACGTAAGCTTCCTTAGACAGCGCTTCCTTCACCGCACTAAGCGTCTCTGAAGTATTTCCTGAGTAAGATACTGCTACTACTAGCCAATCTTTCCCTATCCAAGTGGGTAAATAAAGGTCTTTGACTACGATTATGGGGGTCCTCGATACATCCTGTAAGAAAGACTTGACGTAGTCGCCTACTATGCCTGAGCCGCCCATTCCTGTAAAGGCTATTGCCTTGAACTTCAAGGGCTTAAGGTTCTCTACCTCTTCTTTGAGGATTTTCTCCGCCATTTTCCGCCATTCTCTATAATGATCAAGCAACTTCATGGAGCAGCCTCCAGCCCGCTATAACCTATACTTAACAGGAATTTATCAAAGTTAAGTGGCCTGTGCTAGGCTATCTGCTTCAAGTTAAGGTTTAACATGGGCTTAAGATGGATGAACATAGCCTCCAACCCCAAGGAGATAAATAGTATTACCGGACATAGTACTTTTGTCTCCTTGAGGTGGAGGCAGGTCCTCGTTGGATGAGGTAGAGGAGCTCAAGAGAGCTTTAAGCTTCTATAAGGCTCAGTATGATAGGTTGAAGACGGAGGTCTTTAAGCTTAAACGAGTTCTTAGGGCTATGAAGAACGCAGGAGCTCAATTCCCCCACTGGGCCTCCGACTTAAACCTAGACGAACATCCTTACATGTATAATGGTGTGCGTAGGGTCGACGTGGAGTCTATGAGGAGGCTCGTGTATCGAGCAGCTCTCGAAGCCTATAGGAAGCTTTCTAGGCCGGTGAAACCCAGCGAGGTTCAAGGAGAAGCAGTCAAGCTGAGCATCTACGTAGGTATAGATCCACCGAGCCGAGCCACCGTAGCTAAGATGCTGAGACAGCTATCAAGCAAGGAACATTATGGCTGTGAGCCTCCGCTGCTAAAGGTTGATGAAGGCTACATCCCCAAGGAAGCCTGCCAAGAGAGGTTTAACACGCTTGACGTGTTCATCTAAAGGGGTTCATAGGTTTACGGAGTAGGAAAGGCTAGCCAGACCAGTAGCAGCGTACTGAGTATGAAGGAAGTTAACGAAGCCAAGAAGGCTTTAACTGAAGGATGATGTCCTTCCCAGGCTTTCTCATGAAGATAGTATAGAACTGTGTTTAGTAAGTGGTAGGTTAGGGCGATAGTTCCTGAAGCTACCGGTGAGCCAGTGAGCATGTAGGATACTATGAATAAGGTCAATACACCTAGAACTTTCCATGAGAAGGTTTTGGCTAACACCTTAGAGTTGGCTACTAGGCATAGTTTGCCCTGTGCCTTTGCCATGTTTTTGGTCGCCACTCCGCCCTCCCCCAACTGTAATCTATTTATCTCCTATATATATCTTTACTTGTTATTTAGCAGTCTATAAGTTGTCCTTCAAATCCTAACCTCCACACCACGCTCTGCTAAGTACTCTTTAACTTGCTTGACTGTGTACTTCCCGTAGTGGAAAATGGAGGCAGCTAGAGCTGCGTCCGCTTCACCTTCAGTTAAAGCTTCATATATGTGGTGTGGGGAACCTGCTCCTCCGCTGGCTATCACAGGTATGTTGACTAACCTAGATACTGTCTTTGTAAGCGGAAGATCATAGCCGTCCTGTGTGCCATCACAGTCCATGCTAGTGAGGAGTATCTCTCCAGCCCCAAGCTCCTCTACCTTTTTAGCCCACTGTAAGGCATCTAGGCCGGTGGGCTTCCTACCACCGTGGGTATATACCTCCCACCAGCAAAGCCCTTCCTCTACCTCGACTAAAAGTTTGTCTTGAGCTTGACTTGGATACTCCACGTAAACTCTTTTCGCGTCTATGGCTACAACTATGCATTGGCTTCCGAACACCTGGGCGGCTTCCTTCACCAGCTCGGGCTGCTGGACAGCGGAGGTGTTAATAGAGACTTTATCGGCTCCTGAGTGTAACACGATCTTTATGTCTTCGAGGCTGGATATTCCGCCCCCCACGGTGAACGGGATGGATAGCTGATCGGCCGTCCTTGTCACGACATCCACAAGGATCTTGCGTTTTTCATGGCTAGCCGTAACGTCTAGAAATACTATTTCGTCGGCTCCCTGCTCCTCGTAGTAGGCAGCTAAGGTAGGAGGGTCGCCTGCATCCCTCAGATTTAGGAACTTTATTCCTTTGACTACTCTACCGTCCTTCATGTCGAGGCAGGGGATGATACGCTTCGCCAGCATAGCGCTAATGAAGCAGTTGGCCAGCTTAATATCGGTTTTCGTCCATCAAGCGAGCTCCATGACCTTAAGCTCCTTCAACCCTAAGGCTTCCTTTATTCTTCTCAGTGCTTCATCGAGGTTGTCTACGGTAGCTCCCGCTGCGTATCTATGGCCTCCACCCCCTAGCTTAAAGGCTATCTCAGCGCAGTCTATTCCGCTATCACGTCTTGAGCCTAAGTGAACCTTAAACCTGCTCCTTCTGGGAGTGATGACGCATGTTAGCTTAGCTCCTTTCTCCTCGAGCGTCAGCATGAAGGTCCTCACGGGGAATTTTTCGTCAACCTCCCTTAACTTAATGAAAAGGAAATCTTCGATAGGCACCTTCTCAACGAGCGTCTGCACCTTCCTCCTTCTGGCCTTGTTAACCTCAATCCAACCCTTGACCATAGGTTCACTGAGCGCTGCTAAACCCTTCATGGCTAGCAGCTTAGCTAAAGTTACCCTTTCCTCTATCCTTGAACCTTTTACCGCATCGTTTAGGTCCCAAGCTTCCTGAGACCTTATCTTAGCGGTGTCGCATTCATTAGCTAGCTCCACCAACCTGGCTGCCTCTTCGTCGCTTTCCAGCTGCAAGGCTTTCAAAGCCAGCGAGGCGGCTGAAGGAGCTTCAGGGTCATAGAACTCTACTTTAGCGCAGGGTCTCCCTGTCTTATGGTGATCTACGTGAAGCTTAGCTCTAAAGGGACAGGGAAGGTCGGCTACGAAGTCCCAGGCAAACCAGTTCAACCAGCAGGTCCATGTAGGCTTAATTTCCCACGGCTCAGCTAAGACCACGGTGGCTCCTGGATATTTACGTAAGAAGAGAGCTGCGCACGTTATACCGTCAGCGTCGTTTCCGTGGCTTAACCCTAGCTTGGTCAACTTTAGCCTAGCTTTCAATGCTTGAAGGAATCTACTCAAGGCTTCCCCCTTCTATGTGACCTGCGTAGTCCAAGCTCCTCTAGCTTCCTCAAGGCTTCACTAAGCTTGACACGTTTCTCGTAAAGCGCTTTGCCCAGCACTAAACCCGCTGCCCCTGATTTAGCTGCGTTCACTATATCTTCGATGCTCGCTACTCCACCAGCCGCCACTACCGGTATCTTAACCGACTTGACCATTCTGTTTAACGAAGCCAAGTCTAATCCGCTAAGCGTACCGTCTCTTTCAACAGAGGTGAAAAGTATCCACCCAGCTCCCGCCTTCTCAGCTTCTACAGCCATTCCATAGACATCTAGCCCCGTCTGTTCTACCCAGCCCCTCACGGCGACGGTGCCTGAACGGTGGTCCAGCGCTACCATTACTCTAGAGGAGCCAAGCTCCTTTGCGATCCTAGCTACTTCCTCCGGTTTCTCGATGAACCTCGTGCCCACTACTATCCTTGTAGCTCCAAGCTCCACTAATCTACGTGCCTTCTCTACGCTACGTATACCTCCAGCGACTTGGACCTCAACGCTAACCGAGGAGAGCACCTTCTCTATGGCTTCAAGGTTCTCCCCAATCCCCATAGCTGCTTCGATGTCAACTACGTGTAATGCATCGGCACCTTCCTCCTCCCATTCCCTGGCTGCCTCTACAGGGTCGTCGTAGTATACCCTCATTTCCTCCAACTTTCCCTTAGTCAACCTCACAACTTTGCCCTTGACCAGGTCCACTGAAGGTATTAACAGCGTGTGCTTTCACCTCTTAGCTATGCTGATGAAGTTTCGAAGCAGCTTCAACCCTGTTTTCCCGCTCTTCTCCGGATGGAACTGAGTAGCGTATAGTGGATCGGCCTCGACGATGGAGGGAAACTCTACCCCGTACTCCGTCGTAGCTAACACTACGTCCTTGTTGAGGGGATCAGCGTAAAAGGAGTGGACAAAGTACATGTAGGCTCCTTGAGGAAGGTCTTCGACAAACCTAGTCCACTTAGCGATGTTCACCTTGTTCCAGCCCATGTGTGGAACCTTAACACCTGCAGGAAGCTTCACTACTCTTCCCTTCAACAGGTCTAAGCCTCTATGTAAACCACCCTCCATAGACTCCGTGAAGAGGAGCTGTAGTCCTAAGCATATGCCGAGCAAAGGTTTTCCAGCTCTTATCTGGTCTTTCACTACCTCTTCAATGCTTCTGAGCCTCTCCATAGCGTCTTTAAACGCCCCTACTCCTGGAAGGACTATGGCGTCTGCCTCCGTTACCTCCGCCGGGTCATTGGTTATGACAGCTCTTCCCCCAGCTCTTTCTATGGCGAGCTTGACCCCTCTAAGATTACCCATGCCGTAGTCTACCACGGCGACCTTCAACTAGGCTTCAGCCTCCTCAGCCTCTCCTCCACCGATAAGGCATGTAACTTAAAACCTTCCAGCTCGGCTAGCTTAGCCGCTATCCATCCTATCCTTTTCATCCCCTCCTCGTTACAGTTAATGAACCCTACTTCTTTAACGAAGTCTCTCGTCGACAACCCTGAGTAGACTTTAGCGTACCCTCCGGTAGGTAAGACATGGCTCGGGCCGGCAGCATAGTCTCCGATGGCTATGGGTGAGTACTCACCCATGAACATTGACCCAGCATTCCTGACGGCGCCGAGCAGGCTTAAAGGATCTTTAACTATGAACTCCACATGTTCAGGGGCAAAGTCGTTCACTATCTTAACCGCTTCATCCAAGCTTTCAACGACAATGATCCATCCCCTCTCCTCCAAGCTCTTATCTAGCCGTTCCCTTTCAGCGCTGCCTTTAGGGTAAGCCTCTCTTCTACGGTCGATCTCCTCCACCACCTTAATCGCTAACTCCTTAGAGGTGGTGACAAGTATAGAGGTGGAGGCAGGATCATGTTCAGCTTGAGCTAGGAGGTCCAACGCTATATAGGCTGGGTCGGCTGAATCGTCAGCTATTACCAATACTTCGCTCGGGCCCGCCGGGAGGTCTATGGCAACTTCTTTATTGACAAGCAATTTAGCTGCAGTGACGTATAGGCCTCCCGGACCTACTATCTTGTCTACCTTAGGTATGGTCTCGGTGCCATAAGCCATGGCAGCTATAGCGTGGGCGCCCCCCACCTTAAACACCTGGCTAGCTCCAGCTTCTATGGCAGCTACTAAGGTTAACGTGGGGGCTTTACCGTTCCTCAAGGGGGGAGTACAGACTAACACTTCCTTCACGCCTGCCACCTTAGCTGGCACCACCGTCATAATGGCGGTGGAAGGATACCCTGACCTACCTCTAGGCACGTATACACCTACTCGGCTGAGGGGTTTGATCAATGATCCGGCTATTACGCCTTCTTCCACCTTTACCGAGAAGCTCGTGGGCCTCCTAGCCTCATGGTATTTCTTGACGTTTTTCACGGCTCTCCTGATGACTTCTAAGGCCTCCTCGCCAACTTCACGGTAAGCCTCCTTAACCTCCTCCTCGTCGACTTTGAAGCTCCACCTCTCTAGATCGACCTCGACGCCGTCGAACTCCTTGGAGAACCTCTTTAGAGCTTCATCGCCCTTCTCCTTAACCTCCACGACGACTTTCTCAACCTCTTTTAAGGCCTTGGATAGATCAAGGGCCCCGCGGCTGACGATACGAGCATACTCCTCCGAGGTCAGTTTTGAGGCTTCAACTACCCTCAATGTTTTCACCGTGAAGCTAGGGTTAAAGCCTAGCTAAGCTTCCTTTAAAGCTTTGATTAAAAATGTATTCAAGCCTACGTTAAGGACTAAACGTGGCTTAAGCTATGTCGCATCCTCCACTAAGCATCTTAAACTAAGTAAAAGCACTCTTTTACATATATCGTAGAAAAGCTTTTAAAGCTGTCAACCCGTAGCTAAGGGCTGAATTTCATCGTTGAAGGTGGATCCCTTGAACCCAGACATCGCTAGTAAAGTGGTGGTAAGCCCTCTTAACTTCCACCCAGAAGTGAGGGCCTTCATGAAGCTGCCGAGCGAAGTCATCATACATGACACCACGTTGAGAGAAGGTGAACAGACTCCTGGCGTCGTCTTCAGGCCTGAGGACAAGATAGCTATCGCAAGGATGCTGGACCTGGTGGGAGTTCAACAAATCGAAGCCGGCTTTCCAGCGGCGTCGCAGGGAGAGAGGGAGGCTTTGAGGAGGCTGGTTAAGGAGGGCTTGGAGGCTAAGATCTTTGGCTTCGCTAGGGCGGTGAAGGCTGACATAGATGAAGTCATAAAGTGTGAAACTTTCGGCCTCGTCCTCTCCTTTCCTCCCTCCGATATGCATCTTAAGTTTAAGCTGAGGATGAGCAGGGAGGAGTATCTTCAAAGAGCCGTGGAGCTGGTTGAGTACGCTAAGGACCACGGCCTATACATAACTTATAGCGCAGAGGACTCCACGAGGACTGACCTGGAGTTCCTGAAGCAGGTCTTTAGGGCAGTTATTGAAGCTGGCTGCGATAGAGCTAGGATAGTAGATACGCTTGGATGTATACACCCAAGCGCCATGAGGTTCCTCGTTAAACAGATCCGTGAAGCGCTGCCACCGGGCACGCCTATTGAAATACACTGCCACAACGACCATGGCTTAGGCTTAGCGAATTCTCTCGCAGCCATAGAGGTGGGGGCCTCCGTTATATCTTCAGTGGTGAATGGCCTAGGCGAGAGAGCTGGCGTAACACCTACAGAGGAGGTTATCTTAGCTCTTCACAACCTCTACGGCATAGGTGGGTTTAGGACCGAACACCTCTACGAGCTATGTAAGCTCGTGGAGCGTATATCCAAGATAAAGGTCCATCCCAATAAACCTGTGGCTGGAGAAAATATCTTCGCCCATGTGAGCGGCGTCCATCAACACGCCGTCATCGTCAACCCCACTACCTATGAGCCCTACCCACCGGAGCTTGTAGGTCAGCGTAGAAGACTGGTCATAGGTAAATTGTCAGGTAGACATGCCATTAAGGCTAAGCTAGAGGAGCTAGGAATAGCTATGGACGAGGAAGGATTAACCAAGATAACCGAAGCAGTCAAGTCTATAAGCGAGGAGAGGAAGTCAGCTTTAAGCGACGAAGAGTTCCTTCAGCTCGTAAACTCCATTCTGGGGAGCCCTAAATAAGCCTGAAAAGTAACAATCTTCTCTGCCCCCAGCTCTCTTGAGGGATAATGTCTAAGCATATACTTCGCTAAGCTTTTATATGTAGCCTCTATAACTTACTAAGTAGTGTAAAGAGGTGTTCTACCTTGTCCGCAGAGATTAGGCGTATCCAGCTTACTGGTGGGGCTACCTACGTGGTTTCCCTACCTAAGGACTGGGCTAGGAGTGTGGGGCTTAAACCTGGACACCAGGTAACCTTGATTCCTCAATCAGACTCCTCCCTCCTCATAGTTCCTAGAGGTGAAGCTAAGATAGAGCCTGGGATCGAGGCATTCATGGAAGTCTCCTCCTCCATGGACCCTGAGGTAGCGGTCAGGAACTTCATATCATACTACCTCACGGGACATGAAATGATAAGGATAAGGTTCCATCAAGGCACCTCTAAGCACCGTGCGGTGTTGAAGGAGGTTGCGAGGAGGAAGCTCATGGGAGTCGAGGTCATCGAGGAGTCGGCTGATGAGCTATTAACACAGTGTTTAATAGGTTACTCAGAGCTTCCGGTGAAGAAAGCGGTCAATAGGATGAGTATTATAGCCGCTTCTATGCATAAAGACGCGATCTCAGCTTACGCCAACTGCGATCAAGGCTTAGCGGGCGAGGTCATAAGTAGAGACGATGAGGTAGATAGGTTCTATTTCTTCATCGTTAGGCAGCTCAAGATGGCTGTACAGAACCGTGCGTTGAGCGAGGAGATCGGGTTAGGCAACCCTAGAGACTGTTTAGGTTATAGGCTCGTAGCTAAGAGTATCGAGAGGGTAGCAGACCATGCTGCTAGGATAGCCTACATGGCTCTAGCCCTAGATAGGAAGCTCAGCCCTGAAGCCCTCAACGACGCCTTAAAGGTAAGCGAGCTTGCTGGCCAAGTATATAGCGAGGCTCTCAAGGCATTGGAGGAGCTTGACGCTAAAGTAGCCCATCACTGCATCTCCAGGTCAGTGGAGGCGGTGGATGCTGGGAGGAGGACGGTGGAGGAGCTAGTCAAGCTTAACTTAGACGTGAAGTCTATCGTCAGCCTAAGCCTCGTACTCGATAGCCTACGTAGAATTGCCGAGTACGGTGCTGACATAGCTGAGGTCACCATTAACCTAGCTACACCCAACGCCATGGCTGTGAGGGCTAAGCCTTAAACCCCCTCAAGCCTTAAAGGTCCAAGCGGAGACGTATGTCTAGTTATAGGATAGCTGTCATACCTGGTGATGGCATAGGGCCGGAAGTGATAGAAGCGACCCTTCACGTACTCGATGCTTTACAGGACGTTAGCAAAGGGCTAAAGATGGAATACGTGAAGGTGGAGGCGGGCGATGGAGCCTTACGTAGATATGGCAAGGCTTTACCTGAGGATACCTTAAAGGTAATCTTAGAGGAGAGCGTTGCTTGCCTTAAAGGCCCGGTAGGAGAGTCGGCGGCAGATGTCATAGTTAAGCTGAGGCTCCTACTAGACCTATACGCAAACGTCAGGCCTTTCAAGGCCTATCCAGGTATACCGTGCTTAAGGCCCGACATAGATTTCGTGATCGTCCGTGAAAATACGGAAGACGTGTATAAAGGATGGGAGTTTGAGGTAGTTCCTGGTGAAGCAGCAGTTTGTCTAAGGCCCATAACTATGAAGGGTTCTCGGCGCATAGCTGAATACGCCTTCAAAATGGCGGAGCAGAGGAGCGGAAAACGTAGAGTCACGGCTGTGCATAAAGCCAACGTCATGCGCCTCACGTGCGGCCTTTTCGCTAAAGCCTGTCGTGAGGTGGCCTCCCGCTATCCTTCAGTATCCTTCGACGAGATGTACGTGGATGCTTGCGCCATGCAGTTGATCAGGAGGCCCCACGAGTTTGACGTCATAGTAACTACTAACATGTTTGGAGACATCTTATCAGATGAAGCAGCTGCCCTCGTAGGTGGTCTGGGCATAGCTCCAGCTGCCAATATAGGAGAGCGCTATGCGCTTTTCGAGCCTGTCCACGGCTCTGCTCCAAAGTATGCTGGTAAAGGAATAGCCAATCCCTGTAGCACAATACTGGCAGCTAAACTGATGCTTGAGTGGCTAGGTGAGGCTGAAGCTGCAAGGAAGCTGGAGTTAGCAGTAACGGAGGCCTTAAAGGAAGGGCTTGCTCTAACTCCAGACCTCGGAGGGTCTTCGGGTACCATGGACCTAGCTAGGGATATAGCAAGGAGGCTTAAGGAGGTTTAAGCTTGGACCTGGAAGAAGCTCTCTCTGAGTTGAAAGTAATCGTCGAGACTGTTCAAAAACAGGAGGAGTGGCGTGGTAGATCGACGCTTAACTTGATCGCTAGTGAAAATAAGATGAGCCCCCTCGCTAGGGCTCTTCTACCCAGCGACTTCAACCATAGATATGCTGAGGGCGAACCTTACGACAGGGAATACCAAGGAGGGGGGTTAATAGACCTTATCGAAGACCTATGCATCAAGTTGGCATCTCGAGTATTTAACGCCAACTTCGTCGATGTTAGACCTATCTCGGGAGCTCTCGCCAACCTAGCGGTCTTCTTTGCCCTGACCAAGCCAGGGGATGTTCTCCTCAGCCTTTCTATACCTGCTGGTGGCCATATTAGCTGCGGAGAGGTTGGAGCAGCTGGATGTAGAGGGTTGAAGGTGTACAGCATTCCCTTCAACCATGAGGACATGAACATAGACCTAGAAGCCTTAGCCAGCGTCGTGGAGAAGGCGAAGCCGAACCTCATAACGCTTGGAGCAAGCTTAATCCTGTTTCCCCACCCTGTGAAGGAGATAAGAAAGATAGCTGAGCCCTATGGCACCCTCATACACTATGATGCTGCCCACGTGTTAGGTTTGGTGGCTGGAGGGGTCTTCCAAGATCCTTTAAAGGAAGGGGCTGACGTCGTTTCATCCTCTACCCATAAAACCTTTCCGGGCCCGCAAGGAGGTATGCTGCTGGCTAACGATGAAACGTTATTTAGAAAGGTCAAGAAGGCCGTGTTTCCAGGCCTAGTGTCCAATCATCACTTAGCTCGGCTACCCAGCCTCGCTGTCACACTTCTTGAAATGCTTCTCTACGGTAAGGAGTACGCGACACAGATAGTTAGGAACGCTAAGACACTGGCTAAGGCACTCCACGACTACGGGATAAACGTTCTCGGTGCACATAGAGGCTTCACGGAGTCACATCAAGTAGTGTTCGAGGCTTCAAAGCTTGGAGGGGGAGGAGAGGCTGCTAGGAGGCTGGAGGAGGCTGATATAATTGTTAACCGGAACCTGCTTCCGTGGGATGCTGTAGGAAAAGTACACAACCCTTCAGGGGTCAGGATAGGGACGCAGGAAGTAACGAGAATGGGTATGAAGGAGAGGGAGATGGAAACCATAGCCGAGCTGATGTGGAGGCTTCTCATTAAACGAGAGGAGCCTGAAAGGATCAAGGAAGAGGTACATAAACTATTGGCTGACTTCAACACTGTTCGTTACTGCATCGATGGCCAGGACTTCGTTAAAGGGGTTCTTAAGGCTTTCTTTGAGCGCTAAACCTACGTCTCATGTATTCCACTAGCCCGCCTGACGATAAGATTTCCAAGAGCATAGGTGGGAGAGGTTTAAAGCTAACAGCCTTCCCCGTCCTAAGGTTTCTCACTAAGCCTCCCTGAAGGTCCACCTCAGCTTCGTCTCCTTCTTCGAAGATCCCTGGAGCTTCGGGGAGAGCGACGAGGGGCAGGCCTATGTTAACAGCGTTCCTATAGAAGATCCTAGCGAAAGAATCGGCTATGACGGCTTTAACCCCTGCATGCTTTAAGGCTACTGGCGCCTGTTCACGGCTTGAGCCACATCCAAAGTTCTTACCCGCTACTAAGATACAGCCTCCTTTAGCTTTCTCAGGGAAGGCTGGGTCTATGCCTTCCATGGCGTGTTTGGCCAGCTCCTCCGGCTCTATATGTATAAGGTACTTCCCCGGTACGATGACGTCGGTGTCTATGTTATCTCCATATTTCAATACCTTCCCCTTAACCACCCAGCTCAGCTTAAGCCACCTCTAGGGCTCTAAGAGCAGAGGCTACGTTTTTTAGGCTTTTCTAGGTATGGGAGTAAGGGTGGATTTTGAAGATAGCTGTGCTCAACAACTACCCTGAAGGTAAGGGCAAGACTGCGCTCAAGAGAATTAAGCGTAGCTTAAAGAGGCTTGGGGTTAAGCCGATTGTGGTTAGGCCTGAAGCTTGCTTACAGGGTGGTTACGATGCCTTCATCTTAACGGGCACAGCGCCTTGTAAAGGCCTTAACGGCCCTAAGCTAAAGGACGAGAAAATACTGGTACGTCACACCAGCGCCCCTGTGCTAGGCATATGCTTCGGTCTACACTTGATAGCACAGTCCTTCGGAATGCCCCTGGTTAAGATGACGGGTAGGCGTGTAGGTTTCAAGGAGCTACGCATACATGTTAAGGAGGCTCTCTTTGAAGGACTAGAGAACCCCTTGGTGTGGGAGAACCATAGGGCAAGGGTGAGCGAAGAGGTCTATGAGGACAGCAGGTTCACGGTTTTGGCATCGTCTCTCGATAACCCTGTTGAAGCTCTTAAGGTCAATGGCAGGAAGATTTACGGCGTACAGTTTCACCCTGAGAGGTACGATAAGGATAGGCCATGGGGCTTCTCGATTCTACAAAACTTCATTAATGCGATTTAAGGCCCCTAGCTTCTAGAGACTGGCTCGTGGTTTCCCAAGCTAGTTCTGTATACTCCTTTATCAGTCCAGCTAGTTCCTTGAGGGTTATCCGTAGGGTTAGCCTCCTAGAAGGCCTCCCTTCACGGACCTTGGAGGCTAACATGAATAGGGCTTCAGATCCATCAGCCACTACTACGTTTATCGGCAACAAAGACTTGGCGAGCTTCAGCTCAGCTAGACTGGCCAAGGAGGTGATGGCGTCGCTCTTCGCATACCTAGGGGAGGCTAAGGCTTTCACCTTTACCCCACGCTTCACAGCTGCTCGAAGCCGATCTAAGAGGCTTCTAAGGTAGGAGGGGTCGGCCCAGCCCACATGAATCACTACCTCGTGATTAGCATTATCAATTATCTCCTTTAAGGCAGCCTCCATGTCTCTGCGAGCCTTCAAGAGCTTGACTATAGGTTTCTCCAAGACCTCTAAGGAGTACAAGGGTTGAAGCTCTTCGATCAAGGCCTCTTCTGCTTGAGAGGCTACCTGGTTTAACTGGGTTCTAATGTTCTCAGCCACCTCATTGGGAGGCAAAGCTCTATACTTCATGGGTCTACTCGGTAAAACCTCGACCATTCCTTTTCGCTCCAGCTTCGATAAGGTGTCGTAGACCTTAGTGTACGGTATGCCCGCAGTTTCAGCTATGCGTCTAGCTGAAGCAGGTCCTTGAAGAGCCAGTGCTATGTAAGCCTTAGCTTCGTAGCTAGATAAACCACAGGCTTTAAGCGCTCGGTAGGCCTTGAGCTCCTCCATCCTCTCCAACATAATCCCACATAAATTTTCACCTCTACTAGTTAATAAAGATTATATAGGTTGTTTTGGTCGGTAGACTGATGTTCGCCGTTAGGACTAGGGGTCTCACCAAGAGGTTCAAGGGGTTAGTAGCTGTGGACTCCTTGGACCTTGAAGTGGAGACGGGTGAGATCTTTGGTCTCCTAGGACCTAACGGAGCAGGTAAGACCACGACCATAAGGATGATTTGCGGCCTTCTCCTTCCCTCTAAGGGCCACATAAGAATTTATGACCACGATCCCTTCAAGGAGGCTGAAAAGGTTAAACGGATACTTGGCTACATGCCTCAGAAGTTTAGCCTGTACGACGACTTAACCGTGTGGGAAAACTTAGACTTTTATGGCTCAGTGTATGGTCTATCCAAGTCTGAGCGTGAACGTAGGATCGAGGAACTCTTGGACTTTGTTGAGCTTAAAGGCTTTGAACATCATTTAGCAGGTAAGCTAAGCGGAGGTATGAAGCAGAGGCTTTCCTTGGCCTCTGCTCTCCTCCATAGCCCTAAGCTTCTCATCCTCGACGAACCCACGGCAGGCGTAGATCCTCCTCTGAGGAGATCCTTCTGGAGCTTTTTCAGAAAGCTGAATAATGAAGGGGTTACTTTACTCGTAACCACACATTACATGGATGAAGCTGAAAACTGCGATAGGCTAGGCTTGATGAATAAAGGTAGGCTAGTAGCGGTAGATTCTCCTAGAGGACTTAAACGTAAGCTTCATGGAGGAGACCTCATAGAACTAGTGCCTAAATCAGGGCTGGATGAAGTGATACATGTCTTAGAAGGGTTAAGCTTCGTCTTCAAGGTGGAGAAGGTTAATGAAGAGAGGCTTCACCTCGTCGTGGAGGACGCTGAGACAGCTATACCTGCTTTGTTCACGGCCTTAGAGAGAGCAGGCGTTGAGGTACGCTCGCTTAGCCAGGTCAACGTTAACCTCGAGGACGTTTTCATCGGGCTGGCGGGGTGAAGAGGGTTGAGGTTGGCAGCGCTGGTGATCAAGGAGCTTAAACAGCTTAGGAGGGATGTTAGAACCTTGGCCATGGTGATAGGTATGCCCATAATAGTGATGGTTCTCTTCGGCTGGGGTTATGGGGGAGGAATGGGGCACATACCTATAGCTGTCGCTAACCTCGACC
>QMSI01000009.1 GCA_003649615.1 Thermoprotei archaeon
CTATCCTACGTGAAGGCCTCAAGCCCATGAGGAGAAGGATGGTACACCTATCTCCTACCTTAGAGGATGCGTTAATCAACGCTTTAAGGTGGAGGCGAACACCATCAATCATAGTGGTGGATGCTGATAAGCTTAGGAGTAGAGGTGTTAAGGTCTTCAGAGCCAGCCATAGAGTCTACTTGGCGAAATATGTGCCCCCCTCATGCATCGTCAAGGTAATAAAGGACATTAAACCTTATACATTTGAGCGTAGTAGCTTATCCTAAGTAGGTGTTAGGACATGGCTAAGAAGAGGTTTTCTCGGATAGCAGGCTTAATGATAATGCTAATCCTGCTCCTCTCCATAGTAGCCTCCGCCATCCTCTTCATGATGTAGAGTTGGCTTAATAAACCACCACGTAACTCTATCCCTGGGTCGACCTATATGGGAGGAACCAAGAAGAAGAGCCTAAGCCAATTGGAGAAGCAGCAACAGCTTAAGGAGAAGAGGGAAAGGGAAAAGGCGGAAAGGGAGAAGCGTAAGAGGGAGGAGAAGGCGGAGAGAGATAGAAGCGTACGCATGTTAATAGCCTCTGATGAACAGGTTAAAATCATAGAGCAGGAGGCGTTATCGAACGGTTACGTAACTCCCTACACCGTGGCTTCACGGCTTAATGTGAGGATAAGCGTAGCTAAGCTTCTCTTAAGAGACGTTGCGGCTCGAGGCATCATAAAACCAGTATCTAAGAGTTCTAGGACAATAATCTATGCTCCAGTCTCCGCTGCAAGCAGCTAAGAATACACTTAAACGTGAAGGCTGCGTGGTTATTTTTGAAGGAATTAACTATTCTGGTTTAATTGGGGATCGCGGGATTTTTAAATGGGTATAGGTCTAAAGGTTTGGTGTAATTTTGCTCGATCTGCTTAATGAAACATTCGAGCCTACAGGTGTTGGAAGCCTCTTCTTCTTGCTACTGCCTCTATTGATTTGTTGCTTAGCTTCAACCTTTCTACGCGGAGGCTCAGCTAGTCAAGCTCAAGCCACAACAGCTTTAGAGGTCGATTCATGGTTTACCCCTAAGAACATCAATGACGCGTTCAATGAAGTATGTAAAGAAGTTGATAGATGGCGAGAACAATCTACGGCCTCAACCAGCGACAAAAAAGTGGTAGGACGTTTTCGGGTTTTACAATCCATCCCTCCAAGGCTTCATAGCGTATTTGATGAAAGAGAGGGTGAGATCACGTTTGAGTTGACCAAGGTTGAAGGGGGCGGTACATCGGTTAGGGTGAAGTATAGCCCAACAGCTAGGCAGCGTATATACGCGTTTAGGGCACAATCTGACGTTAAGGTGCCCTCGGCCTTAACGCTCAGTTGCCCTTCATGTGGTAGATCTGTTCTGAAAGACTATGAAGCGTGTCCTTATTGTGGAAGCAAGCTTAAGTGATACATATGGCTGCTTTAAACTTAGAGAAGCTCATTGCTCACCGCCACTGGGTAACGGTGAAGGTTGGCAGTAAGAGCATACGGGTTTGTGCCCGGTGTACAGGCTGTATAGTAGGCTTTTTCTCACTCCTCTTTCTCACTTTACATGTCAATTTCGAGTTTTTCAGAGCTTTATCACCGTATCTACAACTCACTGTATGTCTCCTTCTGGCGATGCCTGCAATGGTCGACTGGCTGACGCAGACCTACGGTTTAAGGAGCAGCACCAATAAATTAAGGATCATCACGGGATTCCTAGAAGGGATTAGTGTAGCCTTCCTATCCCTCGCTGCCATCCCCTTCATTATCAAGATGCTAACCTTGTTATCTATCGGTGGAGGAGCCTTCACTTTAGGTTTTCTTTTAAACTCCAAGTTTAAGGGAGGGGAAAATGACACCGCGACTTCATTTAGTAGTCGCTGAAGTTTTACCACGAAGCACTCAGTAAGGATTGGCTAGGTAAACTCTGCGAGCGATAATCCTCTCCTAACTTTAGGCAACTTCTCCGTGGCGTTAATTACCCCGCTAGGGGTTCTTTCGACGTAGCCTAGCTCTAACAGCTTCTTTAACACCTTGCCGGGGTCTTTTACGCCTAGAGCTTTAAGGTCGTCAAGGAACCTCAGCTCACCTACGCTCCAGTAATCGTTAAGGTAAGCTACTGCAACCTCTAAGTCCTCTTTCACCTCTTCGAGCGTAAGTGTGGCTGGTGTAACTGTCTTCGCTACGGTTATGCTCGGCATTGGTTCAGGGGGTGAAGTTTCAGTTTTTAACAGCTTAACCACGCTGGGAGCTGCTAATCCATCTAATCCCTCGACTACACGGTATCCTTGCGGGGCTTCAGCCACCCCTCTTGAAACCATCTCGTTCAATATTACCGCTACTACAAGCATCGATCCCATGTCTTCGCGCTGAGCCCATTCAACGAGTTCTTCGAAGCTGGCTTCTCCACCTTTCTCCTCTATGGCTTTACGGTAGCGTTCTAGGAGCTTCTCGAAGGTGTCTTCGCTCAAAACAAGTCCTCCACTAGTCTCTCTGGAGACAGGAGGCTTAAACCTCCAACGCCTCTTCTTTATCTACATTAACACTTTCGATGAGCTTAAGCCTCTCTGCTTGTAGCCTCTCAAACTTAGCTCTCCTCTCATACTTCTTTCGCCGACTCCTAGCTATAGTTACGAATATCCTCCTAGACTTCTCTCTATACTCTACTCTGAGCGTAACCTCCCTGTCCATCCACTCGTCTTTCATTAATATGTGTCTGACCTTTTTTCGGTGGGGGAACCTGACTACCACTATAGGTATGGCTGTAAATCCCCTCGTCTGAAGTTGATGATACTTTGCGTGAAGCTTAGCGTAGTCTTCAGGTCGAACGTGGAAGACGTCTCTCCTAGATACCTTACATTCTAATAGCTTAACCTGAGGCGCCTTGTTGAAGACTAGGATATCGACGCCTCCAAAGCTATGTTGGCTCTTAAAGACCACGCCTCCACGTTTAAACCTGTTATATAAGAACCTTTCAAAGCGCTCTCCATCAGGGTATATCTTCGACCTGTAAATGTAGCTCTTTAAAGTCTCTTCAAGCTTGTTTTTTGCTTCATCCACCCTGCCGTCCTCTAGAAGCTTTATGGCCTCTCCAAGCGCCCTATCGAAGCGATGATGGTAGAGCTTCACATCATCCGCCCCAGGGAGCCGGGTCAACACTATATTAGAGTGCCACTTAGCTTTACCGGTTAACAGGTGGTGGCCGTGTTAATAGGGTTGATATCAGATACACATGACAATATTCACGCGATCAAGGCGGCCGTATCCTTCTTCAATAGCGAAGGCGTCGACCTTGTCCTCCATGCAGGGGACTACGTAGCCCCCTTTACTGCTGAATTTTTCAAGGAATTGAAGTGTAGGCTCATAGGCGTGTATGGTAATGTCGATGGAGATCGGGAGCTGTTGAAGGAGCGCTATATTAACATCGGGGCTGAGATCAAGGGGTTTATGGCTGTGCTTGACCTGTCAGGAATTAAGGTGGCCCTAATACATGGCTCACCTATGGAGCTTGTGAATGCTTTAGCTAAATGTGGAGAATACGACGTGGTGGTACATGGCCACACCCATAGAGCCCGCTGTGAAAAACTTGGTGTAACACTTGTCGTTAATCCAGGCGAGGCTTGCGGCTATTTAACTGGAAAGGGGACCATAGCGTTGTTAGAGCTGCCAGAGCTAAAGGTCAACCACGTAGTTCTACACGAACTTAAATAAAAACTAGTTAAATATTCACTGCTCACTACTTGCTAAGGCTTCCAAGTCCTTTATGGCTTTTTCAGCCTCCTCGACATTTACTCCTCTCCCAGCTCCAACGAGGCCCGGCAACCCTCCAGCTACAGCTTCCTCTACGGTGTCGGCGGAAGGTATCTTGCCTTTAATCGCCACTGGTCTAGGTTCGAGGACAGCTCCTCTCACCGCTATTACGTCTTCTAGCGGTGTGGCAGCTATCATACCTACCACTTTATCTTCTAATTTAACTCTAAACACGTGGTCCCCTATGGCGGTAGTAGCTACCTTCTCTACTTTATAGGCGAGGCGCTTGGCTAAAGCCTCCTCCACTTCTGCTAGGGTTTTCTCTACGTGTTTCGCTACTTCTTCATCTGGTACACGTTTGAAGTATTCTATTTTCAAGGTGTTCAGCTTGAACCTGATCTTGCCATCCACGACCTCGTAATCCACCCTGGCCCTCACTACATCACCTTTATCCGACTCCAGCTTGTCTACGATGATCCTGTAAAGTACTTGATTAAGCTCAGCAGCAGCCCTAGCTATTTCTTTAGAGTCCACCTCTCCCTTAGCGACTGCTTCTCGTAGCTGGGCAAAGAGGGTTTTCTTGATCTTGTTGGCGTAAGCCCCTGCAATTATGAAGCCTGTACTTAGCTGCAAGTCTTTTCACCTCTCCTCTTTTTAATGAATAGGGGGATAAGGCTTTTAAGGTTGATAGTGATGCTGCTGCTGGCTTTAAAGCGCCTTTGTCTTAACTTTCTTCTTCACTCTTTTGGTAGCTTCAACCATTACTTTCAGCTTGGCTATGGCTATGAGGTGGCCTACATCGTCTTTGAAGTATGACTTAAGCCCCCCAAACCCACAGTCAGGGTGTATGAGAAGCCGGTCGTATCCGTATATTTCTCCAGCCTTATCGATGAAGGCTTCCACTTCATCTACGCTCTCAACCGCCTCGCTCCAGGCTTTACGTCCGGCAGCTACGTCCAACATTAACTGAGGGTCTGGATTTGAATCTACGCATCCTAGCCCTAAGATCTTATCATAACCCTCCAGTTTTTTCCTATCATAAGCTTCGAGGTTTTGCGGAGTTGCCTTAAACGCATGGCTAAGTACTGGGAAACCTGACCTTAACAGTAGGTCGGCCACAGGCTGGGCGTCGCCACAGCAGTGAAGGGACGGAATGGCTCTTGAGAAGGCTTTCACCACTTTATCCAACGCCTCTAATATGACGTCCTCCTTCAAGCCAGCGTAGAGAGCATAAGGCAGGACAGGCTCGTCTATGGTTATAATCCTGGCCCCCCCTTCATCATATCCCTTAACTATAGAGGCAACGACGTCTGCTAAAGCCAATACCACGTCTGGGTACTCCACAGCTCTATGTTCCTTCGTGACCTTAATCACTGACGCTAACGTAACTGGGCCTGTAACCGGAACTTTTAGGCCTATCACTTTCCCCATCATCCCGCTCTTGGAGAGGTGCTCCATCGCTAAGTCGAGGTACTCTAAGCCAATAGGCTTAGCTGGAGTTTTAGGTTCTCCTACAAGCCAAACTTCACCTTCCCTTATCTCTACTCCACAACCCTGCTCAGCTAGTGGCTCGAGGAACATAAGGTTCATGTCGAGGAGTTGGCCGTAACATGGATAATCTATCCCTGCCTCTACCTGATCTCTCAAGGCTCGAGCCATGTTTTCGTAGGAGTGAGGTAGAGGAAAGCTCCCTATCACTGTGGTTCTAAGCTTCCCGTAAAGCTCCTCCACCTTCAACTCTCTACCCCTGCGATGTCTGCTATAGCTCTAAGCAACTTAGCTTTGCAGACCTCGCAGAACTCCGAGGTCTTATAATCGGTGTCAGCTATGGTGTTACTGAACCTCATCACGCAGGTTGGGTTATGGCAATGGTTTAGCCCCAGCGTATGTCCAAGCTCGTGTACAGCTTCCTTCAAGGCTCTCTCCATAAATAACTCCTCATCAACTCCTCCATACAGGCTTGCTTTGAGCCTAGCTAGGTATATGACGGCGTAGTTTCCCCTTACCTCGGCCTCACCGAAGACAAAGTTTAAGCCAGGGACGTAGGCATCTACATCAGCTACTCCTAGCACCTTTACGTCCGGCGGCTTAGGGCCGTGAAGCTCCTTTAACGCTTTCATTATCGCCGGTGATAGGTATTGGTGTCTCCACTCATCGAAAGCCCATGCAGGTAGGTCGAGAACTTCCTCAGCCACCACGCAGGCGGAGCTCGGTATCCTTACTTCCACTCCTCTACTTAGGTAATCGAGGACTTCCTTGTTTATCTTGCCTATGGGTTGAAGAAACACCGTTATCCAAGCAGCTTTCACACCCCTGAGCATCTTTTTACCTCCAAACTCCAGGCCAGTAAGGCGATAGCAGCCGCTTCACCGTGTTGATGGTATCGTCTACGCGGTTTAGCACCCATTTATCCTCAAGTATAACGTCGTCCTTCACGCTCACCTCTTCTACTCCTGCCAGCACGGCGGTGGCCAAGTAAAATGCCCTAGCCGCTGCTTCAACGTCATATCCGCCAGCGAGCTCTATCATTACGCGGCCCTCACATATTTCATCGCTCGCTGAAGCTATTAATCTTGCTACTTCGATGTAACAGCTCATGGTTAGGTCGAGGGAGGTCAAGGGATCGCTGTAGTAGGTATCTGCGCCTAGAAGGAGAAACAACATGTCAGGTTTAAACGCCTTAAATAAGGGTAGGAAGAGCTCTTTGAGGGCTTTCAAGTATGCTTGGTTAGAGGTCCCTGGAGGTAAAGGTATGTTTACCGTGAAGCCTCTACCCTCGCCTTCACCTATCTCCTCAGCTCTGCCCGTGCCTGGATAGAGGGTTCTTGGGTCTTGGTGAAGCGACATGTAGAGCACAGAAGGGTCTTCATAGAAGATCTCATGGATGCCGTTGCCGTGATGAGCATCGCAGTCGAGGACGAATACCTTTGAGGCCAAGCCTTTACGTTGAACATACCTTATAGCTACAGCCTCCTGATTAAAATAACAAAATCCGAAGGATTTACCTACGTGGCTTCTCGTAGCGTGGTGGCCACCAAACATCGCGCACTGGACTGCTACGTTAAGCTCGCCCTTCAACACCATCTCGCACCCCTGCATTACCCCGCCTGTCTGTATCAAAGCCCTCTCGTAGGTTCCTGGAGGCACGGGAGTATCTCCATCAAGCCATCCACCTCTAACGCTAAGGAACTTTATGGCATCCAGCAACGACCTATCATGAACAGCTAGAAGGTCCTCCTCCGTCGCTACTAAGCTAGTCTCCACCACCCTCACGTTTGGTCGCTCAAGTATTCTGTTCTCCCTAAGGAGTTTCATGTACACTTCATGGCGCTCCCTACCCTTAAAGGGATGTAGCTCCCCGAAACTATGTTGAAGCAGCTCCTCTCTATGGAGAATGCCAAGCCTCCGTTTCATCGACGCTCACAACCCACCTAGACTACGCTCAATTTAAGCCTTAGTAGTGGTGAAGGCTAAAGCTTTCTAGCTTGCCTAGGAAGAGGTTAAAAGTACGCTGTTCTCGCATAAAGCTGCAAGGGTCCCAAAGATACGTACACGTATCCGTTAAGGGTGACTGACGTATCGATGAATTGATGGATTGAAAGATACATGTAACGCAACCGCATAGGAAAGCGAAAAAGGAAACCAGGCCCATAACCCATTAAGGAGAAAAACATTCTCCTTAGCGATTGGTTAGACCGCTCTAAACGACCTGTTCAGATCGTTTTCAAGACAGCCTTTCCACCAGCCGACCATATAAGGTCTAGCTCTCTAATAACCTACCCGGTTATGGCCAAAAACGTGAATGGCATTTATTCTTCCCTAGTATTGAAACGTTCCTTCAGAATTTATACTAGAATATAAGTTTCTATGTATAATTTTTCATGTAATTATGGAACCATAATCCCCCCGGTGTAAACTATTCTGCCTTTTTCCTTAGAGTGTTATAGTCTATTGAGCGGTCTGGAAACCTTGAAGAGGGATCGCCATGAACTTAAGCTTCAAGCCGGAGGAGGTTTTGTACAATGAGGTCGTCGAGTTAATGGTGAGTGGGGATTTAACTGGCTTCTAGGAGGACGTTAAAGCTTATTAATTTAGAACTTCATTCTATCGAAGGGTCACAAGCTTGTTAAAGGCCCTACTCAAACTACTACGGATTTACCCACTGTATGAGAAGTGGCTATGGCATCAGGTTAAAGGTAAACCTATACCTCAACACATAGGAGTTATCCTGGATGGCAACCGTAGGTGGGCTCAGAACAGGCTATACAAGCCGTGGCTAGGCCACTTTTACGGTGCCGATAAGGCAGAGGAGCTCTTAGACTGGTGTTTGAAGCTGGGTGTGAAGACATTAACGCTCTACGCTTTTTCAACCGAGAACTTCGAGAGGCCTCCTAATGAGGTGGAGGCTATCTTCAAGGTGATAGAGGAGAAGCTGCTTAAACTGACGGATGATCCTAGGATCTATAGACATAAAGTAAAGGTTAAACTGCTTGGGAGGCGCGACCTCCTACCACCTAACCTTAGGAGGCTTTTCGAGGAAGTTGAACGTAAAACCGAAAACTTTGACCAACACTTCCTCAACATAGCTGTAGCCTATGGAGGGAGAGCTGAGATAGCTGACGCTGTCAAACGTATAGCTGAGGCAGTGGCGCGAGGAGAGATTGCGCCTGAGGAGGTGGACGAGGAGCTCATAGAACGCCACCTATACACGGCACATCTGCCCAACCCTCACCCAGACCTTATCATAAGGACATCGGGTGAGGAGCGGCTTAGCGGCTTTCTCCTATGGCAGTCAGCGTACAGTGAACTATGTTTTCTCGATGTCTATTGGCCGGAGTTTAGGAAGATAGACCTCCTTAGAGCAATAAGGGTATATCAGTCTAGGCAACGGAGATTTGGACGCTGAGAAAGCCTCAGATTTGGCCCTGACCATACCTACCTTAAAATGTGCGCCACTTCAACTCCAAGCTTCTGAAGATACCTCGCTATGAAGCGTCTATGACAACCTCTAGGGTTCTCCTCCAGACAGAGGAGACAGGTACGTTTTTGGCTCGCTAACTTTAACAGCTCTTTTATTCCGTCCTTAAAGCTCTTCGTATCCATGTAGCGTTCAAAGCCTCCGCGACGGTAGCCTCCAAGCCTATCTCCCATCCATACATAGCTTATCCCAGCTTCCTTAAGCCACCTTTCCATGTTCTCTCGCGCGAAGTCACCCTGCTTGGACTTGGGCCACCTCCTGATGTCTACGACTAGCTCTATTCCACTGGCTTTCAACATGCTTAAGACTCGCTCGCGGCTACGTGAGCCATAGCCTATGGTCCAAATTTTCAAAGCTCTCTCCGTCAATGTCCTGCTCAAATACATAATATATGGGCTTCACTAATCCTTTTCCTCTGCGTAGCCCTTAAACATGAGCTGTCTTTTACTATGAGCGAGATACTGGTGGTTTATCTTGGACCTCTGGGAGGCTATAAAAACGAGGAGGAGTATCCGTAAGCTTACAGGGGAGTTAAGCTTCAGCAGCCTCCTTAAACCTTTGGAAGCGGCTAGATGGGCTCCTAGCGCTCATAATGCTCAGCCATGGAGGTTTCTTCTAATTTTAGATCCTCAAGTTAAAAGAAGCTTGGCTGAAGCTATGGCTGAAGCTTGGGTCAAGGACCTCATAGCCGACGGCGTAGAGAAAGAAGCCGCTGAGAAGGCAGCTTATAGGTCGGTGAGGATGATTGTCAGTAGCCCAGTTGCTATAGTTGTCTGTTTAACCATGGAAGATATGCAGAAATATCCTGATGAGCGTAGGAGGAGGGCTGAATATTTAATGGCGGTTCAAAGCGTTGCGGCAGCCGCGCAGAACCTGCTTTTAGCGCTACATGCTGAAGGTCTGGGTGCATGCTGGCTTTGTGCCCCGCTATTTTGCCAGGAAGCTGTTAGAGGAGTTCTCGGGATCCCAAGCGACGTAGAGCCGCAGGCCTTGGTAATTGTAGGGCGTCCAGCCGAATCCCCCCTCCCCCCGCCTAGGAGGCAGTTAAATGAGGTGTTGTTCATCAATAGGTGGGGTGTTAAGCCTTGATAACGGCGTTGGCAGGTGGTGTAGGAGCCTCAAAGCTCCTTAGAGGCTTGGTGGAGGTGGTGGATCCCAGAGAGCTCACGGTGATAGTGAATACCGGGGATGATATAGATCTCTTCGGCCTCTATATCTCACCTGACGTGGATATAGTCACATACACCTTAGCCGGCTTGGTGGATGAGGAGAAGGGTTGGGGTTTCAAGGATGATACCTTCCACTGTCTTGAAACGCTGAAGCTTTATGGTTACGATACGTGGTTTAAGCTTGGCGACCGCGACTTAGCCACCCACATCCATAGGACCTTGTTGATGAAGGCTGGCTTAACGCTGTCTCAAGCCACTGCTATGATCTCTAAAGCGTTAGGAGTGCGCTCTAAGATACTGCCGATGAGTAACGATAGGGTCACCTCTATGGTCAAGACGGACCGTGGCGTGATGACTTTTGAGGAGTACTTGGTCAAGCATAGCATGGTCCCTGAAGTACGAGATGTGTTCTACGCAGGGGTCGAGGATGCTAAACCTGCTCCAGGAGTGGTTGAAGCGTTGGAGGAGGCTAAGGTTATCGTGATATGTCCAAGCAACCCTGTGGTCAGCATAGGTCCTATACTATCTATCCGAGGTGTACGTGATGCTCTGCGACGTGCTCAGGCTAGGATAGTGGCGGTATCTCCAATTATAGGCGGCAGGCCTGTAAAGGGGCCAGCTGACAAATTGATGAGAGCATTAGGAGTAGAGGTATCAGCTTACGGAGTGGCTGAAATGTACAGGGATTTTCTGGATATCATGTTAATAGACGAGGCGGACGTTAAGCTTAGACCGAGGATAGAGACGCTGGGCATTAAGGTTGCGGCCACCTCGACCTTAATGAAGAGCCTCGAAGATAAAATTAGGCTAGCCAGGTTAGTCCTTAAGGAAGGGCTTAAGCATTAACGTGAAAGCCCCTCCAGAATGGAAACTAGGTACTCCTTAAACTTCTTGAATAATGCTCTTCCAGCCTTGGTTGGGTAGCACCTCTAACCGTTATGTTCTATGAAGGGCATGTCCAGTATTGATGCTCTCTTTACTTGGAAATCCGCCTTGCTTGAAGCATGAGTAAAAGAATAAAGTTAAAAGTAGCCTACCTGTTAGCTGGGCTCCATGTTGAAGGTTTTTGCTGCTGTCCCGGTTAAGGAGCTATCTTCAGCCAAGACTAGGCTATCTAAGCTACTATCCCCCGACTTCAAGGAGGTCTTTGTCTTAGCTATGTTGAGAGACGTATTGGATGCTTTAATGTCATCGAGCTCCCTGAGTGGAGTGATGGTGATTTCCTCAGACCCTGAAGTATTAGAGGAGGCTTCAAGGCGAGGAGCCGTAGGGATCGATGAAGGGGAGCCTAGAGGGATCAATGAGGCTTTAAGGTTGGCGGTCGATGAGGCCTTAAGACGGGGCGCTGAGGCATTGCTTATCGTGCCGTGCGATGTCCCTCTCATTAAGGCCTCAGACATAGAAAAGTTGATGAGCTTCTTGGAGCCCCCTCCTTCCATGGTTATTTCCCCCTCAAAAAATAGGGAAGGTACCAATGCTTTGCTCCTGGCTCCCCCGAACGTCATAGCTCTTCGTTTTGGCCCTCAAAGTTTCCAGAACCATTTAGAGGAGGCGTCTTTAAGAGGGGTCAACGTAAAGATCTACGAGTCTTCAAGCCTGGCGCTGGATATAGATGAGGAGGAAGACCTTAAGATCCTAAAGCGGATGAAGGGAGAGGGACGTGTCATAGCTCTCCTAGAGTCTTTTGGTTTTCGATAACTCTTTGATGTAACCAGCAGGGCGTTTTGGTCCCGGGACACTTTTTAAAGAGCCTTCTACGTAACAAGTTTTGACGGTTGGAGGCGCGGTGTTTTGGAGAAGCGGATGAGTTGGGACGAGTACTTTATGGAGATGGCCAAGCTGGTCAGTAAGCGTAGTACCTGTTTAAGGAGGCATACGGGCGCTGTGCTCGTGAAGGATAACCGTATAATTGCTACTGGCTATAATGGAGCCCCTAAAGGGTTACCCCACTGCGCGGAGGTTGGCTGTATGAGGGAGGCTTTAAAGGTGCCTCCAGGTCAGCGACATGAGCTCTGTAGAGGGCTACATGCGGAGCAGAACGCCATTATTCAGGCAGCGGTGTTCGGCGTAAGCACTAGGGGCGCTACGCTGTACACTACGACCTATCCCTGCGTGATATGCGCCAAGATGATTATTAATGCCGAGATCGGGGAGGTAGTGTACGATGACGACTACGAGGACGACTTAGCCAAGCGAATGCTCAGCGAGGCGAGGATTAAGGTTAGGAGGTTTAAGACACGACGCTAGCAGCCCGCTCCGCTGCCTCGATCAACGGGTCTGGGTGTAGGCCTAGGGCGAGGCAGATCAAGGCCAGGGTGAACATGGGTATTAGCATGGCGAACGATACTCTAACCCTCCCCAGCCTCCTGCGGGTCAACATGACTCGGTTGATAAAGCGGAGCCAAGCAGCTGAGAACACCGCCATCATCACCGCTGCGGCCACGGTGGGCGCCAGTAGCCCCACGTCGACCCCGGCCATGTAAATGAGGAGCTCGCTCACGAATATGTTCAGGCCAGGGATGCCGATGATGGATAAGGAACCTATAAGTCCCGCTGCGCTAGCCTCAGGCATGAACCATAGCATGTCGCCCAGCGTCCTAATGTTCCTGACCTTCACCTCATGGACTATGCAACCAGCGTAGAGGAAGAGGAGGCTCTTCACTATCTCATGGTTCAAGGTGTGAGCCACTGCTGCTACAGCCGCTCCGTGAGCGAAGAGGCCTAGGGCGAAGACCACTAAGCCCATCTCGTTGATGCTTGAGTAAGCCATGAAGCGCTTGATGTCAAGCTGAGAGAAGGATAGAATGGCTGTGTAGCTAAGCATCGCAAGCCCACATCCCCACACTAGCCAGCTAACTGACCTCAATGACTCTAGGCTCCAGCAGCCATACAATATCCTTAGGAAGCCGTAGGCCGCGACCTCTATCATCAACCCTGATAGCATGGCGCTGACGGGTGCGGGTGCTTCTGAGTGAGCATCAGGGAGCCATACGTGAAGCAGGGGGATCACGCCCATCTTAATCAGTAAGCCTATGGACACGGAGGCCGCTGCGAAGACTTCAAGGGGGCTGTCTAGGCCAAGTTCCTTCACGGCCAGGAGGTTAAAGGTCCCCTTTAAGGCGTAGAGCGATAGCAGGCCGAAGAGGAGGGTTGTTGAGGCCACGTGGGAGATGAGTAAGTATAGCATCGCTGCCCTAGGTGCCTCAGCGCCCTCCCCGTAAAGGTGAATGAGGGCGTAAGAAGACCAGACCATGAGCTCCCAGAAGAGGTAGAAGGCTATCATGTCCACTGACATCAAGCATCCAATCATGCCTGAGGTGAAGAGCAGGAGGAGGCCGCTGTAGAGCTGAGAGCCGTGCTCCACATACTTAGTGCTGTAGGTTAGGCAGGCGAGGCTGATGAAGGAGGCTAGTACCACGAAGGCCGCATTAAGCTCGTCGAAGCACAGCAGCCAGCTAAAGGCCAGCGAGCCTCCGTGGCCCCAGGAAGCCTCGAAGCACGCTCCCCCTTGGAGGTAGAGCTTGGTCGATAAGGTAAGCGCGGCAATCAACGCGGTGAGCGCAGCGGCCCAGGCCGCTGTTGGTGGAAGCTTACGCGAGCAGAGCGTATTGAAGCAGCCCACGGCAAGGGGGATTAATAGAATTAAGGCAGCCTCAAACATGTTTAACCAGCCTCCAAGCTAGTGTCGCGAGCAGCGAGGCGGTGAAGGCGAGGAGCCAGGCTTGATTAAGCGATGCAGCAAGGAGAGCGGTGAGGAGGGCTGAGAGGGCTAGGCTTACATCGACCATCCTCCTCAATAGCTCTGCGGGGTGTCTCCTTCTAAGCGCTTGGCCTAGTGGGAGGCTGGAGGCCTTAGAGAAGAAGGCTGACTCGTGGGTCCTGGCTACCTCCTTGGCGGTCAGCATGGCCGCGTCGGGCAAATCATCTAAGAAGCCAGCTCTAAGCTTAGCTTCGGAGCCTTGGCTTAGGAGCCTCGACATCCTTAGAAACGACGAGGCCAGCCAGGAATACGCGTAGTCCACGCCGAGCCCAGAGGTCAGCAACGATGTGAGCCTCCTCGGGGCCGTGCAGTTGCCTATTTGATAATAGGCCCACCATAGGGCCAGGCCGGCCAGTGCGCATAGTAGGGTAGAGGCCATCAGGAAGGGGCTGAGCCTTACTTCGAGGGATTCCACGATTCCGAGCGTGACCATCCACCTAGCAGGGGTAATGAGCAGCACGCCTAGAGGAAGGCCTAGGAGGCAAGCTGAGGCAAGCGCTAGCATGGGAGGCAGGGTGGTGGACGGCGGCGAGGCCTCGACGAGCCTGTAGGAGGAGCCGTAGATGAAGCCGAGTAGCCTAGCCACGTAGGCCACGGTGAGGGCAGAGCCCAGCATCATTAACCCAGCCACCCAGAGCTTCCCCTCCTCGAGGGCTGTGTCTATTATCAGGTCCTTGGTGAAGAAGGCGTTGAGAGGAGGGATGGCTGCGAGGGCTAGGGCACCTATAGCGAAGGCAGCTCCATGAAGCCTTAGGTCGGTCCCCACCCCCCTAAGCACCCTTAAGTCCCTAGACCCAGCAGCGTGGCTTAACACGCCGGCGGCTAGGAAGAGGAGGGACTTGAAGAGGGCATGGCTGAAGGCGTGTAGGCCTGCTGCCACTAAGCCCAGCGTGGAAGCTAGGCCGAGGGAGGCCACCATGTACCCTAGCTGGCTTATGGAAGAGAAGGCCAACACCCTCTTCACGTCGAGCTCGACTAGGGCTGCTGCCCCTCCATAAAGCAGGGTGACTACCCCCCCGAGGAGTAGTAGGGGGGCCAGCCCCTCAGCTATTTCCACGCTTAAGTCCATGGTCCTAATCAGCATGTAGACCCCGACGTGTACCATCAATCCTGATAGCATGGCGCTGACGGGTGCGGGTGCTTCTGAGTGAGCATCAGGGAGCCATACGTGAAGTGGGTAGATGGCCACCTTGAAGGCTAGCCCAGCGACCATTAAGGCGCAGGCCAGCTTCAAGCCCCACGTAGCCTCGTGGGCTGCTAAGAAGCGTAGCTGAGCGAGGTCGAAGGTATGGGTGGTCATGTAGAAGGTGACTATGGACACTACCATCAACGCGCCGCCTAGGTGAGTGAAAATGAAGTACTTAGTAGCTATCGACAGCGCTTTCTCCTTGGGACACTCAGCCCAGTGGGCTATAAGGAGGTAGGAAGGTATCAACATGAACTCCCAGAACACGTAGAAGAGCACGAAGTTTCTTGAGGTCACTGAGCCAGCCATGCCGAGGGCGAAGAGGCATAGCAGGCCGAAGAACCTGGACCTATCAGTCTCCACGTAGCTGTGAGAGTAGACGCTGGCGAGGAGCGATATGGTGAGCACGAGGACTATGAAAGCCTGGGAGAGTAGGTCGTTGAAGAAGGGTAGGTCAATGGGGTCGGGGATGAAGAGGAAGGCGAGAGACATAGCCAAACCAAGTGAAGCTGCGAGACCTGCGTGTTCCTCAAGCCTATCGCTCACCGCTATGGTTAGAAGCACACCAGTGGCGGAGAGAACCATGAGAGAGTAGAGGGTACCCATCGACCTAGACCTCCATCATCCAACTCTCCTCCAAGCAGGCTACGGCCGCCTTGTGAGCTGACTCAAGGAACGGTGAAGGAGCGAGGCCTATGAGGAAGCAACTTATGATCAGCGAGATTATTAGGGCTCGGAGGCCCCAGCTAGCTCCACGCTGCGTGGATGGCCCCTCCCCGGCCCTGCTGTACATGGAGTAGAGAGCCCTCATGAAAGATGCCAGCATAACTAGGTCGAGCACGATGAAGGCCGCCGCTACCCATAGGAGACCCTCCTCAACCATCGATAGGAACACTAAGAACTTGCTGTGGAAGCCGTTGAGTGGGGGCACAGCGCAGCTACTGAGCGAGGCTATAAGGAAGCCAGTGGTGCCTAGTAGCACGTGTTTATAGGCACCCTTTAAGGCATAGATTCTCCTTCCCTGAGAGGACTGTATGAAGAGCGCTATGCTGGCGAAGAAGAGGCTCTTAATTAACACGAGGTTGAGCACGTGGAAGAAGACTCCTTGAAGGGCCGTATGGTTAGCTATGCCCCAAGCCATCATCAACACACCCCCCTCCCCCACTGAGGTACAGGTTACGAGGCGCTTAAGGTCGTCCTGGCCGAGCGCAAGTAGGTAGCCGGCAGCCATGTTTACGACAGCGGCCGCGAGGAAGAAGCCCTTCAAGGCTGGTAAGAGGGGACGGTACACGGTGAATAACATGCGGGTCGCTCCATAGAAGCCGACGACTCTCACCGCAGCAGCCATGAACGCGCTCGAGGGGCTTGGAGCCCATGGGTTAACCCCCGGGAACCATATATGGGCTGGGAACACCGCTAACTTCACCCAAAAACCTCCCAGCACGAGGGGTAGAGTCAGCCATAGAGCCTGAGGCGGAATAGTGGAAGCCACCTCAGGTATCATGGTCGACCCTGCCTGAAGAGCTAGTACCGCGAAGCCGAGCACGAGGAGGATGGTGGAGGCCGCGTCGAAGGCTAAGTAGAGCGCTAAGCTCTCCCTAGGCCCTGTATCTATGCCGACCTCGTCGGGTAGGCGGGGGGCCATGAAGTAGTAGGAGGCCAAGTTCATCAATAGGTAGAAGAGGAGAAAGCTAAGGAGGTCGCCACAGTAAATAAGGCTCACGATCCCCAGCAGGGATAAGGTGAGGGAAGCATAGTAAGCAGGATCGTTTAGCTTCTTTAAGTAAGTAGCTGCTAAGAGCATGGCGGCAGCTCCAGCCATGGTGAACTTCTCGAGGAGCAGTGCTCCATAGGCGTCCAGGAAGAGAAGGCTTGGAGACCTAGAGAGCACGGCTGGGGTATCCTCGACAAGGGGGGCTGCTAGAAACGAAGCTGCTAGGCAGGCTAGGGAGCCTACTACAGCTACGTAGCTAGTAAGCTTAGCTCCACGCTTCACTACCGCTGAGGCTGAGGTGGCTACAGCTGTAACAATAGCCGCCTGTAGAGGCAGTGAGGCTAGCAATTCACAAGGCCTCCAATCAGAGGCCGAGGAAGTGTAGCCTATGCCTTCTCCTTAATAGGATGACTGCGTCTCCCTGCTCCAGCTGAGGTACTTCGTTAGGTAGTAAGGCGGCCCCCCCTCTGAGTATGAGGAGGGGGTAGGTGTCTTTGAGCTTCCTGCGTATGTCCAGCGGCCTAAGCCCCTTTAGCCTAGAGCCTTCGTCCACGGACACCTCCTCGACCTCTATGTCCTTGCGCACCATCTCAAGTAGCTCGAAGAGGCTTATTCTCCTAATCTTAGCGTAGATCCTTAACACCGAGGAATCTACGTGGTTGACCAGCTCGTGAAAGCCCAGCGACCTACAGACCTCAGCGTAGGAGGCGTGCTTTATTCGAACAAGCACCCTTCTAGCTCCTAGGTTCTTGGCTAGGAGGGAAGCAATGAGGTTCACTGGGTCGCTCCCTGTCAGGGCGGCGAAGACGTCAGCCCTCCCCACGCCCGCCTCGATTAACACGCGTGGGTCAGTGGCACTTCCGGTGAAGACGTTAACCTCAGCCTCGAGAGACTTGGCTAGCCTCTCGGTGACCTCTGGGCTAGTGTCGATGGCCGCTACTTTGTAGCCGTGGAGCACCATCCTCCTCACCGTGGCCTCTCCAACGTCGCCTAAGCCGGCCACTATGATAAACAACCACTAGCCCCCTCCTTGTGTCTGATTAACACGAGGACATCGCCCGGCTCCAGCGTCAAGTCGGGGTCGGGGAACTTCACCTCCCCCTCTGACAACACGAAGGCTGGGTAGGAGTTCTTCAGAACCTCCTCACCGAGCTCCTTGATCTTCCTCCACGCTAGCTCCGAGCCCTCCCCTATCTCGACGTGCTCGACGTCGACGAAGTGCTCACCTATAGAGACTACGTCGGCCAGCTTAAAGCCATGGACAGATGCATCGATCCTAAACGCTGTGGCCTCGGCTGGGCTACAGATCTCGGTGAGGCCGACCATCCTACAGGCCTCCACGTACACCGGGTTCTCGACCCTCACCAACACCCTCCTAGCTCCCTGATGCTTAGCCAGTAGAGCTGAGACTAAGTTTACATCGTCGCTCCCCGTCAACGCTAAGAAGGTGTCAGCTTCCTCAACCCTCACCTGTTCCATGACGTGGGGGTCTGTTACGTCACCCTTCACCACCTCAACCCCCCTTGCCTCAAGCTCCCTGCAAGCAGCCTCATCGCGCTCGATCACCACGACGTGATAGCCAAGCCCCTTCAAGTAGGTCGCCAGCGCCCTCCCGATGTCGCCTCCTCCGGCTATCACTACCTTCACTCCCTACCTCACCGCCGACCTTAAACTCTTAGATACGTAAAAGGGTATCGCCGTAAAGGAAATAGGTCGGCTAGTAAAAGAAACTATAGATAGGCTTGTTCGTGGTCATAGCTGGCGGCGGTGGTGTTGGTAAAGCTCTGGCTAAGAGGCTTATTGAGAGAGGGGAGAGGGTCGTCGTAGTGGACAAGGACCCCTCGACGTGCTCTATGCTTCGAGAGGAGCTGGGCGTCGAGGTGGTAGAGGGCGATGCTACCAACATGAACGTCCTCCAGCGCGCTGGCGTCGAACACTGTGACGCCCTCTTCGCCCTAGTTGGCCAGGGCAACATCAACGTTATGATAGCGTTGGCTGCCACTGTCTGTGGCTGTAAGGCTGGGAGGGTTGTAGTGAGGGTGGACAACGACCGCTACCTTGAAGTGTGTAGCATGCTCGGCTTGAAGGAGGTCGTGAACCCAGCTAAATCGGTGGCCGTAGTGGTGTCCGAGATGGTTAGAGGTGTCAAGCTAACCACGTTGGCGGAGATGTACTACAAGGGTTACATCGACGTAGAGAGCGTAAAGGCAGAGGATGAACAGTATCTACAGGCCCTCGTAACTAAGATTGCCCATATGGTAGGTCAAGAATGCCACCCTATCCTCGTGATAAGGAACAGTAAGATCATGCTTCCTGAGCCTAACCTCAAGCTCAAGGCAGGGGATGAGGTAGTTCTCATAAAGCGGAGGAGTTTGATGTGCGCGTCGTGATAGCTGGAGGAGGAGATCTCGGGGAGTCGGTCGCCAGGATCTTAAAAATTCAAGGCGTACACGTCACCATAGTAGATCGAAGTAGGAAAACTTGTGAGAAGCTTGCTAAAAGGCTAGATGTGGACTTTGTTGAAGGAGATGTCAGTGACCCATTAACGCTGGAAGAGGCGAGAATTGAGGAGGCTTCGGCTTTCCTAGCTTTAACGGGCGATGACTCCATTAACACTATCTCCTCGCTCATAGCTAAGCGATACGGAGTTCCAAGAATAATAGCTAGAATAGAAGACTCGAGCTATGCTCGCGTATGTGAGGCTAATGGGGTGGAGGTCGTCAGCTTCGTTGAATCAGCCTCTATGATGTTGGAGGCCATATTGTATCACAATAAGCTGATCGAACTAACCTCATTAATAGAGGAGGAGGGGTTGGACATAGAGCGCATAGATTACCACGGTAAAACAGGGGAGTTAAAAATTAAGCATAATGACGCCTACCCAATTATGGTGGTGAGGGGCGGCGAAGTCTTCCTGCCCAATCCAGGGCTTAAGCTTAAAGATGGTGACAGAATATTCATCATAAAAAGGCGTAAGAAGCTCTTCTATATACCTGAGCTTTAAAGCACTATACCTGTCGAGAAGTAAAGAGCTGTGCCTATGAGGATGACGATGAACCATAGGAGAAGATCTAAGAACCTTTTACGCCTCGTTAACCCAGGCCTTCTGGTCAGCTGTGACGGATAAATAGTTATGTTTAGCCTCTTGGCCACTAAGAAGGAGATCATGGATGCTATCAGCATAGGTGCGAATAAGCTGAAGTTACTGCATGTTTCACATAGGAGTAGGATAGTAGACATGGGTACTCTACCGGCAGCGGCGTAGAGCGCAGCCATCCCAGCGACTATGTAGGCAACATGCGCCCCTGACCTAACTATGAATTCAGGAAATAGCGCATCGAGAGCTAATGCGTAAGCTCCACCTATCATCGCTCCGCAGAAAAGCGAAGGTACTATTACACCTCCAGCTCCAGCGCTAGCTATGGAAAAAGTGCTAGCCAAGATTTTTCCGAAGTATAAAAGGAGGAAAACCCATATCAGAAGGTGGCCAAAGCTATTCAAGAGCTCCGTGAAATCTATGGTTTCCTGTATTACCCAGTAGCCCATTCCCCATAAATAGAGCTCCCCTAGCATTAAAAGCCCTAACAACACGACGAGGCCGTCGAGCAGTCCTCCAATAGCTGGCCTTAAAGGTCTAGGTATTTTAGAGTCTCTAATCGGGTAATGGAAGGCATAGAATATTTTAGTCCATAGAGCAGCTGCAATAACCGATACAAGCCCCAGCAACGCCATGCCTGCGACGTGAAATAAGCTGTAAGCTACGTTGGGGTTCAGTATTAACATGTCATGGAACTTTGGAAAAGTTACGAGAGGCTCTGAGCCTAAAAGGGAGTTGAACAGCAGAAAACCTACTACCGAAGATATCAGGGCTGACGGTAAAGCTTCCACCTCGACGTCTTCAGAGTATAGGACCTCGCTAGCAAAGATCCCCCCACCGAGGGGGGCACTGAAGATTCCTCCTAAAGCCCCTGCAGCTCCACAGATAGCCACTATCTTAGCGTCTCTACGCGTAAACTTCATGAACCTCCCAAGCCATGTTTTCTTAAAGAAGAGGTTGATGGCTGCGGCGACGGCGCTGCCTGAATATGCCATAGGACATTCTCTGCCAGCGCTGCCACCTGTACCTATGGTTAGGGAGGCGGTCAAGATTTTCAATACCCCTTTGCCCGGGTTTGTATACCCATGATGTAGGTGGACGAGCTCTATCATGCCATCGGTGGAGCATGGAATGTAGAATGCATCTTTGTCTAGAAGGTAATTAAGTAAGCCTACGGCTAAACCGCCTGCAAAAGGTATGAGGGCTACCATAAACAATAAGCCTTGACTACGAGCTTGATTGACGAGATCTAAGAAGAACTCTATGGAGAACTTCAAGGAAACAGTAAAGGCTATGCCTGCGATTCCACCGAGAAGTCCTGAAAGGAGGCCAAAGATCACCCATTTCATAATTCTATTACTTAATATTTCATGTACATTTAGGATCGTTGAGAGGCCACCCCGGAACTCTCATTTCCCTATAGTTAGGACTATCTTCCCCCTGTGATGGCAACTTATGAATAAATTTTTTGCTGTTTTTTCAAGGTAGCGTAGGGCGAGTGAAAACTACGACGACTTAAGTACTATTGCTGTTGAGAAATGTAGCGCTGTGTCTATTATGGTGACAGCGAACAACATAAGATGGTCGTCCTGAAACTTTGGGGAGATGTGGCTAAGACCCGCCGCTTAACTTGAAGAAGTTTAAAATGGTCTTTGCAGCTATTCTTGCACCGTTCAAGACGTCTGCGACTTTAACGTACTCGTCTTTAACGTGCGCCTGCCCCCTGGTCATGGTACCTATAGACACTATAGGCACATTGAACAGCCTGTGAAGTTGAGCTGCATCTATCCAACCTTTAGCCACGGTTGGCCAAGCCTTAAAGCCTTCGTCTTTAGCTGCTTCCAAGGCAGCCTTCGCTATGGGGCTTGACGGCTCAATCACGTAGCCTTTCAGCCCGCCCTTTAGCCTGACCTTAAAACCATGTTTAAGTGCTCTATTTGCCACCTCTAGCACGCGCCTTACGGCATCTTTAGGGCTTAAGGTAGGTAGGAGCCTAAAGTTCACGTTCATGTAACATGAGTCAGGTACCATGGTGGGCCACTCACCTCCCTTAATGACTGTGACGGTAACGTTCTCGACGACCGGTAGAGGTCTTTCCATCCGCTGTAAAATTCTTGGGGATCGTAGCTCGCTGATAAGGTCGTAGGCCCTATAGATGGCGTTGACTCCAAGCTCAGGCTCTGAGGAATGATAAGCCTTACCTTCCACTATCACCTCCACGTTAGCTATACCTCTACATCCTATCACTACTTCACATCGTCTGTCTTCAGCATCTATATAATGGTCTAGGCATATGCCAGCGTCGACGTCCACCTTGTCCTTCAACCCTCTCCTCGCCCTCACCTTACCTCCTCCCTCTTCCCTCGATGTGAAGAGAAGCACAAGCCTCCCGGGGAGGTGCTGAGTAACGAGCGCCTTGGCTATGGTCAACATCGCCGCCACTCCTGCCTTATTGTCTGAGGCCCCTCTACCGTACACCTTACCTTCTCTAAGCATACCTGAGTAGGGATCTATGGTCCATCCGTTTCCCGGCGGGACCGTGTCAAGGTGAGCGTTTAGTAAGACCCTGCGTTTTCCGCTACCTAGATCGGCTATGACGTTGAAGTAGCCATCTACCTCGGCTCTCAGCCCCATCTCCTGTAGCTTAGAAACTACTAGCTTCGCAACTTTTTCTTCTCCTCTAGGAGGGCTTGGAATCTTAACTAGTTCCTGAAGGGTTTTAACCAAGTAATCTGAGTCCAGCTCCATACAGGAGCCTTTTATACTGCTAGCTTCTTAAAGCCTATTGTGGACGTAGAAGCTAAGATTTTAGGGGCGAAGGCAGCGGAGAAGTCTCTAAATCGTTATGGGGCCCTTCTCGAAGGAGTTGCTGTCTACCTTAGCGACTGCTGTCTTGACGGTAAACCCTACGCTGAAATATACATCTTCCTTGAAGAACTTCCTATCGAAGAGGAGGATATAGCCTCAGAGATTCTAGCCTCAATTAAGGAAGGCGAGTGTGCAGGCGTATCAGTGTTTGTCTTCACTTTAAGCGAAGTTGAGCGTAGAAGAGGCAGCCTAATAGAGGCGTTGAAGGTCTCCCACATAGCTTACGACAGGTCTGGTAGAATTAAGCGCCTCTTGGAAACCTAGAAGTCAAGGTAACGTACTTTCCCTACGTTATAGATGGGTCTTAAAGGCGTGCCTCAAGCATGGTATGTCATAGCCTTTCCCAAAGCTCCGAGGTGAATAGAGCTAGGATAGGTAGCAGTTCTAAGCGTCCAACCCACATACACCAGACCAAGGCCAGCTTCGAAGTAGCGTTAAGGCTGAAAAGATCCAAGTACGCTGGTCCGACACCGCCCTCCGCTGATAAAGTGGCTGATAGAGCTGATGTGAAGGGTATGCCTTGGGCTGTTATGATAAGTGTAGAGACAAAAGCTACGGCCAAGTAGATGAAGAAGAAGCTAGCTACTCTTAACGCGTCTTCAACGTTCATGATCCTTCCTCCGACTTTGAGAGGTTTAATGGACTTTGGAGGAAGCATGGTTTTATGTACTTCATGCGACGCTAGCTTGAAGAGCACTATCATCCTCGCCACCTTGATAGCTCCAGCGGTGGAGCATAGCGATCCACCTACGACCATCAATATCATCAATATCCACTTAGACGCCTCGGGAAGAGAATTAACATCCATGCTGGTGAAACCGGTTGTCGTAGCTATGGAAACTGTCTGAAATACACCTAGCCTAAATGCATGTAGTGTACTAACGTTTAGGTGAAGAGCTATATCGAGGGAGACTATGATCGAAGCTACGGCTATTATCATTAACATTACCTTAAGCTCCAGGTTCCTCCAAACCTCATCGATCCTCCCTTTAAGTAGATAGAGGTGGACGTGGAAGTTGGTGGCCCCTATAATCATGAACACCACTAGTACGCTCTCTACCCAGGGGTTATGAAACCCCTCTATATTAAGTGTCTTTGTTGAAAATCCTCCAGTGGCCAACGTGGTAAAGGAGTGGCATAGAGCGTCGAAGCCCGAGAGGCCTAGGTAAGTCAGCAAAATAGCGCACAGGAAGGTGTAAAGCGTGTATATTAGCCAAAGATCCTTAACCGTGTCCCATGCCCTAATCGTAAGTTTCTCCTCTCTAGCTTCAGCTACGTAAAGCCTCCAAACTCCAATTCCACGTGGAGTCATAAAGAGGATGAAGAACAATACGATTCCAAGCCCTCCAAGCCATTGAGTTAAGGCCCTCCAGAAGAGTAAGCTATGAGGGACATCTTCAAGATTGCTCAGTAAGGTCATGCCAGTAGCCGTAAACCCAGACATGGCTTCAAAGAAAGCGTCCAGGGGTGCCATGTCATGTAGGTATGGAAGAGAGCCAATACCTGTTATCAGGAGCCAACCCATTGCTGAGAAGAACAAGGCCTGAGCTGGATTGATCTCGTCAGGGATGGGTAGCTTCGCGCTAAAGAAACCGCCTACAATCATGAGGGGGAGAGCTACTGAAAGCAGCTCTTCAAGAACCATCCACTCCTCATAGATTACAGCTACAAGACTAGGGGCTAAGAGCACGAGCCCAAGCAACAATGTGAGCCTCGCGAAGAGAGCAGGTAGTGCCAGTTTCTTCAATCCTGACACCAAGTTTGACGAGGCATGGGGATATTAACCGTCGGTTTAAGCTTTTTGCTATTCACGTACCCATGAACAAGTAAAAGATATAAGTAGAATGCCACGCTTCCCTTTTGCCTTAGAGAGGCTTCAACGCCGCGTGGATGGCTGAGGGGGAAGGTGCGTAGCGGTGTCGGCAGAGGCCGGCGAGATCCTGATAGGTAGGAAGCCTGCAGCAAGCTACATACAGGCGATCCTAACCGCGGCCGCTAGAGGAATCAGTGAAGTAGTGTTGAAGGCTAGAGGCAGGAACATTAGCAAGGCAGTAGACGTCAGCCAACTTGCCCTAAGAGTGGTGTTAAAGGACTTTGAAGTCTACGATGTGAAAGTAGGCTCTGAGGAAGTTACTGGCGGCCGCAGAGTGTCAACCATAGAGATAAGGATGAGGAAGAAGTAGACGGTGAACCACAACCAACCCATCTTTTTCTTATAGGTACTATAAGATTAATTAAACTCCTTTAGACTAAATCGTAGGGTGTTAAGGTTGTCTCAATATGATATTATGGTGACAACTACAGAGAAGGTCCCCGGCTTCGAAGTAGAAAAGGTTATCGGGCTGGTATGGGGGTCCTCCATAAAGGCTAGGCACGTAGGCAAGGACATTAAGATGGCTTTAAAACACATCGTGGGCGGCGAACTTACGGATTACGCCGAGATGATGGAGGATGCAAGGCGGACAGCGCTTAGCCGCATGTTGGAGCATGCTAGACAGCTTGGAGCTGATGCGGTTATAAACATTAGGATGACCACGTCGATGGTTATGTCCGGGGCCGCTGAGATCATAATTTACGGCACTGCTGTGAAGCTCAAGAAAACTTAGTTCTGAGTATTAATACCTTGCCGAGGTCGGTTAACCTATAGCTTTTATCAAGAGTAAGCTCCACTAATCCTCTATCTTCAAGCGCGGAGAGCGTATTTGAGAGTTCTTCCACGCTCTTTCCTTTCATCTGGGCTATTTCTCTTAACTTGAGCTCTCTCTGCCTTAGAATTTTTAGAAGTTCCAGCTCTTCGTGGCTGAGGGCATGTAGGAGGGGCTTCACGTTGAACATAGCTCTATGTAAAGGATATAGCATAGCTGAGTATGAGAACGCAGAGGCGGCGTAGAGGCTGTACGATAAGGGAGGCTCGATGGGGATATGTATGAAGAGGATGAGGAACGCTAGTAGCGCTAACCCCATGGCCACTGCCTTAGCTTTGTTTTCCTTAGCTCCGAAAAGCTTGTTGTAGAGGGCTCCTAGCAGGACACCAACCACTATTAAGGTTAAGGGCAGGAAGATAACGATGGATGACACTATCAAAACCCAAGAGTGGAGAGTCGGTTCAATGGCTTCGAGGCCTACGGAGCTTAGAGCCTCATAGAGCCTCTCCGGGCTATGGACTAGGACAAAAAGTGTAGCTGAGGTGAGGATGAATATGCATGGAAGGATGGCTATGAAACCTGCCTTAGCCCCAGCATTTGTGGTCAAGTTAAGCTTCACACCTCCTGAACAAGTAGGCGCCTAAAAGCAGGGTGAAGGTACATAGCACGGTTAACACGATGAGGTTTACGATTAATGGAAGCGCCCCTTGACCAATAAGTGCTCCTCTCAATCCGTCTACAGCATAAGTTAAAGGATCGAGATAAATTATCCACTTCATCCATGTAGGCGCGCTCTCTAAGGGGAAGAAGGCGGTGGAGAGGAGGATCATGGGCATGATCAACAGGTTCATTATCAAACTAAATCCTTCAAAGTCGCTTAGTCTAGATGCTATTATTAACCCTATTCCTACGGCGAAGAAGGAGGTCAACAGCATGAATAGGAGGCCAAGCGTCAGCCCTAAGGCATTAATCTTAACCCCCATGAGGGCGCTTACGGTTAATATAGCCAAGCCTTGAAACATCGCTACTGTAGATCCTCCAAGCGTTTTCCCCACCACTATGGAAAGCCTGCTTACAGGTGCAACTAAGACTTCCTTCAAGAACCCGAATTGTCGATCCCAGATTATCAAAACTCCTGAAAACATGGATGAAAAGGCGACCGCTACGACAATCATTCCGGGCGCCAGGAAATCTAGGTAACGGATTCCCTCCCTAAAACCGGGAAACCTAGCAGCGCTTAATCCGAAACCTAAGATCACTAAGAAAAGTAGTGGCTGCATAAGGTTGGCTACAAGCCTACTTCGTGCTCTTATCAGCCGCTTAATTTCCCTAAGCCACAACACGTAGACGGCTTGTAAGTTCAATCCTCAATGCCTCCACGGCTTCCCTTGCCTTTCAGCTCTCTCTTCCAAAGGAACCTTACCCGTCAAATGTATGAACACGTCTTCGAGCGTAGGTCTACGTAAACTCACCGCCTCAACCTCAATAGCCATCTGCTCCGCCAACTTAACCACTTTAGGGACTTTCCCCTCCCCCTTCTCTACGTATATGCTTAGATGTTTACCATCCGTCAGCTTCACGTCCTTAACCCAGCCCTCCTTCGCTAGAACCTCA
>QMSI01000010.1 GCA_003649615.1 Thermoprotei archaeon
TCTGCGCTCAGGCATGGTTACGAGCCCTTTCCAGCGCAGATATGTGGTGTAATCTGGTAGAGGTTTCTTGCGCTCCAAGTGTCCTTTAACTCCTCTCCTCGTCTCCCTGAGTTCCTCGACCCCTTCCTTTACCGTGAACAAGAACGCGTCGCTTCCATTACCGTAGCTAGCCATCAATAATTTAGCGCCTGGGCTTGCTTCCTCAAGCGCTGCAGCGAGTAGCATTAATGGATGGGCAGTACCAGTGCAGCCCACAGCCTCGATTAGAGGGTCTTGAAGTTGAGCTTGAGGGTTTAAGCCTACACTCTTTGCCAATTCCATAACTCTCCTAGGGTCGGGGGCATAGAAAGCTGCCTTCGCTATGTCTTTTGGTTCTACGCCTGCCTTCTTGAATAGACCACCCACAGCTTCTTTGATGACTGGTAAGTAGCCCCTAGTGTATACGAAGCGCTCTTCCCAAGTCTGCACGTAGAGGTCAACGTCCCTCCTCCAAACATCGTATATCTCGTCTGCGACAAAGAAGTTTTCATCGAGCTCGGCGACGACCTTTTCTGAGCCTACGAGGAAGGCAGCAGCGCCATCACCGAATGTCTGCTCGAAGGGTGAACCTGGTGGACCGAGCCTACAGTCAGAGGCTACTACCAGTACTTGTTTAGCTGAGCCTGCCTTTACCAAGTCGGTTGCTAGCTTAAGGGCGCTGGTTCCAGCTCTTAGGGAAGTAGCGAGGTCGACGGTCATCACGTCCCTGCGAAGATCGAGGACTGTGGCTATGGTTGCTGCTACCCCCTTTTCCTTAAAAGGCGAGGTCGTGGAGGCGAAGAATACGGCATCTATGCTATTTCGGTCTACTCCAGATATACAGTCGAGGGCTGCTGCCACACCCATGGTTAAGCTGTCTTCATCAGGGCCGGCTACCGCCTTTTCTCCAGGTAATCCTTTACGAAGTAATCCTCTATTTAGCCTCCAGCGGGGCACGTAGGCCCCGTAAGCGGTTATTCCTACCATCTCTAGGCACCTCTTAGCCCCACTATGGCTATAGCTGCAGTATTCGAGTCCACTGGAGTGCCGCCTAAGGTATGAGTTAAGGCTAGCTGGTTACGTATCTCAACTTGGCGTTGGCCGGCCTTACCTTGAAGCTGTTTATAGGCCTCATATATCATCCTTAGCCCACTGGCCCCTATGGGGTGCCCGAAGCACTTCAACCCTCCATCAGTGTTGACGGGAAGCTCTCCTTTAAGCTCGAAGGTTCCAGCTTCCACGTCTTCAGGCGCCTTGCCTCTCGGGCTAAAGCCGAAGTCCTCATATATCACGAGCTCCGTGATGGTGAAACAGTCATGGACTATGGCTAAGTCTAGCTGTTTGCGTGGGTTTTCTATTCCTGCTTCCTTATATGCCATTCTAGATGCTCTAACGTTCTCCTCGATGTAGGTTAAGCTCCAGTCGTCTTGGATTTCTCCCTGATACATCCCTACGCTCATCCCTGCCCCCTTCACTAGCACATAGTCATCTCGATAGTTCTTGGCTAAGTCAGCCCGAGTGATTATGGCTGCAGCAGCACCATCGGTTATACCGCAGCAGTCATAGAGCCCCAAGGGGTATGCTACGATAGGCGCCTTGAGAACGTCCTCCACGGTTATCCGGCGTTGAAACTGGGCTTTCGGATTGAGGGAGCCATTATAGTGGTTCTTCACGGCGATCTTGGCTAAGATCTTCCTTCCCTCCTCTATTGGTATGCCGTAATGGTGGAAGTACCTTATAGCTAGCTGAGCGAAGGCTGCAGGGGGCGGGAAACGGGTATCTACTCGGCTTGAATACGGCTCGGCTGGGTCTATGACCGCTGGGATAGCTATGCCCACATCCTTGCACTTCTCGGCGCCACATACCAAGACTAGGTCAAAGGCTCCGCAGGCTACTGCGTAGCATGCGTTGATGAACGCATCGTGGCCACTAGCACAGCGGTTCTCGATCCTAGTGATAGGTATATAATCCAGCTTTAATGGATAAGCTAAGCTTCGACCTAGGAAGCCGCTTACAACCGTGGACCACCAAGCGGCTTGAATGTCCTTGGGCTCAATGCCAGCGTCTTCAAAAGCCTCATAACACGCCTCTACGATAAGGTCCTTGACGTCCTTATCCCAATGTTCGTCGAACTTGGTACATCCCATCCCTATGATGGCTACCTTATCTCTGACACCTGGCAAAGAGACACCTCCATTAGTTAAAGACCTTATTCAGTAGGAAGGGGGTGTTAACTAGCAGTATATGAAGCTTTCGTGAACCTATGGAGTAAGGCGCACAAAAATGCCTGTGTGATGGTACCAGTATTCCTTGAAGGCTTTTAAGTTCTCGCTCCAGAGAAGAGTTTTGTAGTTATCGTTTATGTGGTCTGAGCGTGGTTAAGCTTGAAGGCGCTCTTGATTACTGAGGGCTCCTCCAAAACAGCTGAGCTGAAGTCGCTGGATGAAGCCTTACCTTTAGCCAAGAGAGCTGAACGCTGCTGGCTCGACTTAACATTCGAGGAAGCTTCCACTAAAATGAGTGAGCTGTCAAAGATAGGGCTTCCCATTAACCTACTTTCCGGTGCAGTTGATGGCAAGGGGCCTAGCTGTGTCTTCAATGGGACGTGGTGTTTACTCAAGCTTCCAGCGGTCACGGAGGCTAGGATACTTATCCACCGAGGGTTTTCGCTGATCTTTAATGATAACTTCCTTCTATCCATGCACCCTCTTGATGTACATGAATCGGAAGAGGAGATGGAAATACCTTCGCCTCATACGAAACGCAATATGGCCTATGCGGTTTATCAGCTAGCTGATAGGTTGCTAAATGACTTCGGAGACATTATCGAGCGCGTAGAGGGAGAGCTATCTAGACTTGAGGATGAAGTGGTGGAGAGCCAAGGTAGACAAGAGGTATTGAGAAAGGTGTTACTGAGGAAGCGTAGATTACTTACGTTAAGTAAAGGTTTATGGCAGCTTAAAGATGCCGTACATTCGCTTAGACACATCTCGCCACCCTTCATAGACAACGAGCTCGACACGAAGCTTAACCAGGTAGTTGAAGAGGCTGAGCGACAGATAGATCTGGTTGAGATGTACCGCGTAATGGTATCAGACATCATAAACATATTTGCCACCACCCTATCCACGAGGCTTAACATCTCGGTTAAGGAGCTTACGGTGGCCATGTTATGGTTGACGATAATAGCCACGGTTATAGGTTTCCCAAACACCGTAGCTACGATCTTCGGTATCCCGACGTTGGCCGAATCCATTCAAACCCATTGGTTGTTGCTGCTACTTTTAGGCTCTACCATCGTGCCCATCCTCTGGTTGAAGAGCTTCCTATCAACCTATAAAAGGAGCGGTGAGCTACGTTAAGCCCTCACCTCCACCACGCTATAGTTCTCACCTTCCACCCTTACCTTGACCTTAACCAACGATGTTAGAAATAAAGTGTCAGGGTTTAGCCAGTCCACTACATAGACCCTTGATTGGGGCGGAGAAGCTGGATCGAGGTAAACCACTACTGGGACTGGGGCACCTCTACCCACGATAGGATCTACCTTGCTCTTTAAAGCGTCTTGAACCTCTGGGTTGTTGAGCGCGATGTTTAAAGCTTCGTTTCTCTCACCCTTCATGGTGAAGGTCTGAATGGCGAGGCCCACGACCAGTAAACCAAGGAAGACTACCGCTGCATATATCGTCGTGCTGGCCATCCATGACGACTCAACTCTGAACCTATAAATACTTCCCGGTGTTGGAGCAGCCCCAAGAAGGCTGGAAGGTTGAGGCTGGCCAAGCGAAGGAAAGAGATAGGGCTTAAGAGAGAGCTTGGGTTAGTCGACGCTATCTTACTATGTACTGGTACCATCTTCGGCGCGGACATCTACATCGCTACTAGCTTTGCCATGTCTGAACTTGGGCCGGCATCATTGGTAGCTTGGATACTAGCTGGTGCCGTGGCTATGATGATGGCGGTGTCCATGGCTGAGTGCAGCTCCATGTTCCCGAGGGCGGGAGGGCCTTATCTCTACGAATCCGTGGCCTTCGGCATGCCTGTGGCATGTATCTTAAGTTGGGCTTACTGGGCAGCAGAGTGGGCGGCACTAGCGACTTTTCCTTCAGCTATAGCTCAGTATGTACTGTTCCTTTTCCCCGACCTGAGTTTTGTAGGCCTTGTCGTGATTAGGACGCTTTTCATATTAACGATCATGGCAGTGCTCTACTGGGGTATTAGGGCTACTAGGTACATGGAGGACATCATGTCAATGTTCGAGAAGACCATACTCTTCGGCTTTGTGCTGATGTCACTAAGCCTCTTTGACTGGGGGCGCTTCGAGCCGTTCGCTCCACATGGATGGGATAGGCTTGGGCTAGCTACGGTGAGGGTGTTCTGGGCCTACATGGGCTTTGAGCTCGTAACCATGCCGGCGGAGGAGTTCAAGGATCCTGAACGTAATATACCATTAGGCATCGTGATATCAATGGCCATAATAACCTCCATTTACGTAGCCACTAACCTTGCCCTCGTGGGCTCCGTGGGTGCATCAGCCATAGCTGGGTCAGAAACACCTATTGCTGATGCTGCCCTCTTGGTTCTTGGCCCCGTAGCCGCGGTGTTAATGACGATTGCCGCCCTCGACTCTATGGTTGCTTCGGAGACGGGGACGTATCTTGGCATCACTAGGTTGGCCTTCGCTATGTCTAGGGACGGCTTCATGCCCGAGGTGTTCTCAAGGATACACGAAAAGCACCGAACTCCTCATGTGTCTATCATCGTGCAGGGCTTAGCGGCCATAGTGGCTTCAAACCTGTTCACGATAAACCAGCTCATAATATTCTCTAGCTTTACCATCCTGTTAAGCTACACCGCTACTTGTTTAGCGGTTGTCGTATTGCGTTTTAAAATGGGGCACGTGGAGCGCCGCTTTAAGGTGCCCTTAAACATCAAGGTGAGAGGAGTTGAGATACCTATCATACCGGTAGTGGCTGCTGGGCTAGGATGCTGGATCATGTTAAACACCCCTCTAGAGGAGGTGATTGCCGGTTTAGCGGTCCTAGTACTTGGCTTCACAGTATACATCGTTAGACATTTGAAGGAGGGCATTAAACCTTCACTTAGCGGCCTTGAGGTACCTACGCTTAAGGCCCTCTCTACGCTAGGACGCTGGGCTACTACAGAGGAAGTGGCAGCTGAGGTCTTTGATACCCCTAGCCTAGAGATTAAGCAGCTTTCAAGCGTTGCAGCTTCTCTAGAGAGGCTTCATAGCAGGTATGACAGGGTGTTTAAGCGTAGCGTAGGGGTCGTGGATTACTGGCTATATAAGCCTAAGTTGTCTCCAAGGGAAGTAGAGGTTCTTAAATTCATGGAGGAGAAGGGCTGGAGTCCTTTAAAGCTCGAGGAGGTTAAGGAAAAAGGCATGCTTAAAGCGGTTGAAGGCTTAGTTGATAAAGGAGTTTTGGAGGAAGAGGAAGGCTTGCTTAGGTTGAGCGATGAAGTATACAAGGAACTTTTAAAGAAATGGTTTTCTCAATAAGCTTTTAAGTCACTCTACTTCTCAGTTGTAAGGAAAGCTCCCTGAGCTGGAGGACTTAAAGGGAAGATGGCCATAGAACTTATAGATGTTGGCTTAATAGTGGCCGGCTTCCTAGGTGGGTTGGCGGCTAGCTTCTTTATTTTAAGCGATATCTTTAACCGCCGTCTACGTCAGATAAGCTTGGACTTCGACCTGGTAAACTCCATTAAAGACGAGCTAGATAAGAGCGGCGAGGAGCTTCGAAGTAGGCTTATTGAAATAGAGACTTTAAGTACTCTTCAACAGAAGAGGCTGGAGGAGCTTAATGACGAAAACTTGCACCTCAAGGAGAGGCTTGGACAATTAAATGAAGAAATAGCTAGGCTCAGCGAAGAGAGGAGGCGGTTGAAAGAAGTCTTAGAGAAGCTTAGAGAAGAGGATGAGAGGGAGGAGCTTGAAATACAAGAGCTTAGGGAAATGCACCTTGAACACGTGAAGAAGATAGAAAGGTTAGAAGCTGAACGTGAGGAGCTACTTAGGAGAATGGAGGAATTAAACCATGAAAAGAGCCAAGCGGAGCAGCGGTTAAAGGACTTAGCGGAGCTTGTCGTTAGGCTCAATGAAAAGCTGTCCTCTTTGCGCGGCTAGTACGGAGTAGTGTTAGGGTGGCTAAATGAAAGGACCTTGGAGAATAGCTGCTCAGCTATACTGGTGTGGATACTGCAACGTCCCGCTTCTAGAACCTAAATGTGGGCTATGCGGAGAACAAGGTACGAGTTTCCACGCCTCGCCTCCAAAGGACGTTAGGCCAAGCTTCAAGAGGGACTTAAGGATAATCAGGACGGTTGTAGCTGAAGAGGAAGGGGAAAGAGCGGCTCAAGTGCTTTTACCTCAGGGTAAGCTGGTGTTGATGAATAAGGTTGCTTACGTAGATCAGGCTGACGAAGTAATAGTTGATGGTTGGCCTATAGGAACCCTGTACTTTAACCCTGAGCTTTCAAAGTGGAGATTTAAGTTGTCAGCTGAGGGGGCGGCTAGGCTTTGGAGCGAGGGTGAAGGTTACTGGGCTCGGCTTGAGAAGGTTAAGGTGGAGCAGTGGAGGAAGCTTTCGAGAAGTGATGTTAAGCAAGGGGAACTGCCTAACCAAGAAGGACACTATGTTTACCTTGTCTCCAGCGGGGGGCTACCTATTGGGTTAGCAGTGTGGTTGAGCGAGGGCTTAAAGGTGGTTAAGGTCTGGCGCCCACAGAAACCACATGTTAAGAAAGCTACGGCCTCGTGGAGCAAGGCTTTAGAGGCTAATCGAAGAGCTCTTGAGAAGGCTGAGGCTAGGTCGCGCGCCTTCCTTAAAGGCGTTAGTAGGGAGTACTTGGGACCTAAGATAATCTCCTTCTCCGGAGGTAAGGATAGCCTAGCCTGCCTCCTACTATGTCTTAAAGAGCTTGGAGACTTACCTATGCTTTTCAACGATACAGGGCTGGAGATGCCTGAGACCGTTAAACACGTGGAAGAAGTAGCGGAAGCTTTTGACTTAGACCTGCTTAAAGCTGAGGCTGGCGAAGCTTTCTGGGAGTCTCTAGAGTCCTTCGGCCCTCCCTCAAGAGACTATCGCTGGTGCTGTAAGGTTTGTAAGCTCATACCGATAACTAGGCTCCTTAAGCAGACCTACCTTAAAGGTACCTTGACTTTTCTAGGACAGCGTAGGTATGAATCCTTCAATAGAGCTAGGGCCCCCTCCTTGTCGAAGAGCTGGTGGATAAAAGGCTCTTTGACAGCCTCACCTATTAATGATTGGTCTTCGCTTCAGGTATGGCTCTACTTAATGAAGGAGAAGGTGAACGCTAACCCACTTTATAGAGCTGGCTTCGATAGGGTTGGCTGCTGGCTGTGTCCATCATGCGAGCTAGCGGAGTTTAAGTTGGTAGAGGAGCTTCACCCTGAACTATGGAAGACATGGGAGGACTGGCTGACACGCTGGGCTAGAGATAAAGGTTTACCTGAAGCTTGGGTTAACTACGGTTTCTGGAGGTGGAGGCAACTACCTGGAGATCAGAAGAAGTTGGCGGAGAGGCTTGGGGTTAGAGAGCTGGTGGGGTCTTCAGTGAAGGTTTCACGCGTGGGCTTAACGGTATCATTAACTGAAAGGAGCTCTCTTTGTCTCCAAGAACCTCTCCTAGAAGTTATGCTCCATCCTCCACCTGACACGTCCTCGCTGGAGGCCTTAGCCTCTACATTAGGAGGTGCTCGAGCAAGAAAGGTGATGAACGCCCTCTTGATTAAGGGGGAGGGTTGGAGTGCGACATTAAGCGTGAAGGGGAAGCTAACGGTTAAGGCGCAATCTAGGGAAGAGGCTGAGAAAGCTTTACGAAACCTCGTTAAGCTAGTGGCTAGAACTTTGTATTGTAACCGTTGCGGCTCGTGCGTGGTCCAATGCCCAGTTGGCTGCGTTGAACTTAACGGTACCATTAGGGTTGACCCTGAAAGGTGTACAGGCTGTGGGATATGTAATGAGGTGTGCCCCGTCGCGGCGTACATTGCAAAGGAAGCCTTGAAAGCCGTCCCCTTCAGCGCTTGATTTCCTTGTAGTTCTTTATTATGAATGACTTAAGGTTGAGGGGGTTGTCGACAAACGCTATGTTAGCGTCTCCAGCCAGCTCAGCCATCTTTTCACATAGGCTTCTAAGGCTGGGGCTCCTATTATCCAGCATTATTATGTTTAGTTTGATGCCCTCCTCCCTTAACATGTTTGATGCTCTCAAGGCGCTTTGAAGCGGTGTTTGGCCTGGATGAGAGGTAGTGGTGGGCTGGCCGTCGGTTATCAGGAAGATGTTCTTGCTTCCTTCCTCCCTGGATAGGAGCTGCCTGGCGTAGTCTAAGGCTTGGCCTATATCGGTCCAGCCGTAAGGCCATATATTAGCTACCTCTCCAGGCTCAAGCGGGTATAGGTTATGGTCGTAGGCCACTACCCATAACCTATCGTCCTTATACTCTGCTTCAAGCAACCTCCGTAAACCTAGTGCTGCCTCAACCGCTCCCACTATCCTACAGCCCATGGACATCGATCCAGACTTGTCAATTAAGATCACATTAGAAGCCCTAGACTTATGGAGGGGCACCCTTGCTTTCAGTACATCTTCAGTTAAGTCTAGATCTTCAGGGTGCTTTATGGCAGCGTTTATCATGGTCTCAGGTATATCCAACATGTCGAAGGTGTGCTTATACTCGTCGTAGTCCATGAGCACTGAGCTAGGAGTTATTCCGATCCCCGTCTCGTCAGATTCGTGTGGGCCGATACTCGCCGCTCTCATGTCCTTGAACGCCTCTTCAAGTACCTTTTCAGCTATTAGCTCTTCTCCGCGAGCGGTGAAGAGTAGCACGTGCATAAAGTGGCTAAAGCTACGCGACACACGTTCTCGTTTAACGTAGCCTTCCTCCTCTAAGGCAGCTAAGAGCTCTTCATGGAAGTATTCTATGAGTTGTTGGAGGGGTATGTCTGAAGGCTTTATCTCTCCTTTTTCTAGTTTCTCTAGCAGTTCTCTCCAGGCTCTCTCCTTGGCTCTGCGGAAATTTTCGTCATAAGCCCAGCTACAGATAACCCTAGGATACTGCTTCATGTAGAGACCTTGCTTGAACACGAAGTCGTCAAGGTTGTTCTCGTCGAGGAACCTCTCGAGCAGGCTTCTCAAGTTAAACTTAGGCCTATTCATCCTATCCTTTAGCTGGGCGTAGCCTGGGTTAAGGAGACTATAGAGTAGGGACTCTAGGTTTTCCCTCCCCATTAGTTGGGAAAGGGTCTTATTAGCCTCGCATAGTTTGCACTCCGGCTTCAACCCCTCCAACTCCTAGATCCTTAAACAAGTAGCTTTCTCCCTCCCTTTTAATTAGGTTAGTGCACCTTGAAAGGGCCTCTAATACCATTTCAACGGCTGAGAGGAAGTATTCGTCATTCTCAGACGCTTCAGGTAAAAGCTTGCACACCACTTCTCTTATGGCCTTTTCAGCTTTGAGCTTCTCTACGAAGTCTAAAGATATTGGTATACGGTAATTGCTTATAGCTGACGCTTTAAGCGCCTTTAGGAACTCGTCGAAGTTTTCCTGAGGAATCGCGTTATAGAGCTCTCTTAAAGAGATATTCAAAGCTTCCTCTACGAGCCTCTCTATCATCTCCTCCTTCCTATCCTTTACCTCGTAGCTAACTTCCATTCTTCCAAGAAGGGCTAGCTTTACATGGTCATAAGATGGGCCATAATCCTTGAGGAGAGGCGCTCTTCTACCGTCTCTAAGGGCAGAGGACCTAACGTGATCGAAAAGCTTAATGGTGGCTCTACATGAAGGCTCGCTGGTTATCCTTCTGGCTATATCGTACCTATCCTTATCCCTAGCTATCCTGACGATCCTTGCTAGGACACGTGCATGCCAAGGCGGTATGTAGGGGTTTTCGCCTTTTTCCCTGACTATGAACATGTTCTTTACACCTATCTCGACCTCTTCCTCCAAGGTTTCAGGTGGCCCTATCTCGATGACTTCCATTCTATCGAGGAGAGGTTCCTTAATGGGGTTTGTGCCCCTATAGTTGGCCGGGTTAGTGGCTGCTATCACTAGCGAATCTACCTTTAACGGGACGATCTCACCTTCAGTAGTGGTTACCTGCCCTTCCTCTATGAGTTCATGTAGGAGGGTCTGTAGCTGTGAAGGTATAGCTCCCAGCTCGTCAAAGTATCCTACACCGCGGTTTGCCTTCAGCGCCCTTCCAGGTATGAAGACCTCAGGATGATCTAGGTCGTAGCCCTCTCTAATCTTCTGTATGGATATGCCTCCTATCAGCTGCCTCGTAGTCATCATAGGGTCTCCGGGGATACGGACCCAGACTCTAGGAACCCATGTAAGCTCCACCTTATCTTCCTCGGTCAATTTACGTTTACAGGAGAAGCATATTGGATGGGTGGGGTCATCGTTTATCTTACATCCCTTAATGGTTAGAAGCTTACTAGGTAAGAGTTGAGCTATAGCCTTAGAGAAGGTGGTCTTACCGTAGCCCTTGAACCCCTTGAAGAGGATGGCCGACCCCGACATGAGGGCGGTCTTGACAAGCTCCTTCTCCCTATGTTTTCCAATGACGCTTGGGAAGGGGTCTACGCCCTTTTCCTCGCAGTGAACTATATGTTCACGTACATAGTCTGCGGGCGACCTAGAGTGATAATATATGTAAGGCTCATCCCAAATATTCACTTCCTCACCATCTAGGTAAAAGCGAGGTGCGTTGTGTTCGTCTACCTTCACATCCCTAAATACTAAGTCTACGTAATCCTCCCTCTTCACCATGGTATTTCTCCTGCCTTCAACGTTGGTTTTGGAAACTGTGCCTACTAAAAAACCCTTTGGGTCAAGTGAACACCGTGAGAGTTATAACTATACCATTTACTCTATATCGAGGTGGTGCGCGACGTCCAGTGACGATGAGCTGGAACTGTTGAAGATGAGGAAGCTGCTAGAGCTTCAACGTAAAATGGTGACTGAGAAGGAGAAAAAGGACGTAGAGGAGGACCCCAGATCCATAGTGGTCAAACACCTAGCTGGTAGAGGTATCGAGGTGCTTGAAGCAGCTGAGGCGCAGTTTCCAGAAGCCACTAAGCTGATAGTACGTGAGCTGGCTAGGTTAATCAAGCAGGGCAAGGTAGTGGGCTCTATCACAGGTGAAGAACTTTACGGCATTTTCCTCAGCTTAGGGTTGAGAGTTAGGATGCCCACCAAGATATACTATGAAAAGAAAGGGGAGCGCAAGGGTTTAAGCGAGCTTTTGAGAGAACGTATGAAGAAAAACTGATTCTCCGCTTTTCTACAGGTTCTTTAATTTTCTATTGAAGTCTTATATATGAAGAACTTAATCTAGGAGGGACAGGTGTATGAATTGTCCTCGATGGCTGAACACCTCCAAGGTATAGTCGGAGAGGACAGGGTGATCAGCGACAGGGTCTCACTGCTTTGTTATTCAAGCGACATGTCCCCGTTCACCTACACACCCGACGTGGTAGTTTTCCCTAAGTCGACGGATGACGTAGTGGAGATAGTGAAGTATGCAAACGAGAACAAAATACCAATCGTCCCTAGAGGCGCGGGCACCAGCGTCATAGGCGCTATACTGCCAAGGAGAGGAGGCATAATCATAGACTTCACACGAATGAATAAAGTTAAGGAAGTTAGACCAAATGATCTGGTAGCTATCGTGGAGCCCGGCATCGTCCTTGACAGGCTTAATGCCGAATTAGCTAAGTACGGCTTCTTCTTCCCGCCTGACCCTGCTAGTTCCCCCGCCTGTACTATAGGAGGCATGGTGAATACTAACGCTAGCGGGGTTCGTGCAGCTAAATATGGCACTACGAGGAACTGGGTGTTAGGCCTCGAGGTGGTGTTAGCGAACGGAGAGGTGTTGAGGACTGGGTGGCCGGTGATAAAGCAGTCTACCGGCTATGACTTGACCCAGCTCTTCATAGGGTCGGAAGGAACGCTAGGCGTAGTTACCGAGGTCTTGTTGAAGCTAGCTCCTATACCTCGATATAGGATGACGATAACCATGTTCTTTGACCAGCTCAGCCAAGCTGGAAAGGCGGTGACCGAGATTTTACTATCCGGGGTGAGGCCAGCAGCCATGGAGCTGCTCGACAAGCTATGTCTCGACGTCGTCAACGACGTCTTTAAGCTTGGCTTGCCTAGCCGCGAAGGCTTCATAGTTATGGAGCTGGACGGGACTGAGGGAAGCGTTAAGGACGAGCTGAGGAGGGTTGAAGAGGTAGCTAAGAAGATGGGGGCGAAGGACTTTAACTGGACGGACGACCCTAAGGAATCCCTCAAGCTCTGGACGGCTAGGAAGGCGTTGGTCCCGTCGTTGGCGAAGATAAAGGAGGGCTACGTCCTTATACCCCTCGCTGAGGATCCCTGTGTCCCGATCTCCGAGATCGAGGGCGCTATCAAGGACTTTCAGAGCATAGCGGCGAAATACGGGATAATAAGCCCCACCTTCGGACACGCAGCCGACGGAAACCTCCACCCGACCATGATCATCGATCCGACGAACCCTGAAGAGTGGAATAAGATGCTTAAGATGGAGAGGGAGATATTTGATGTTGTCCTTAAACGTAGAGGTGCTCTCTCGGCTGAGCATGGAATAGGCATATCTAAGATACCTTTCGCTAGAGAGGCCCTTGGACGAGGCCTAGACCTCATGAGGTCTCTAAAGAAGGCGCTAGACCCTAACGGCATCCTCAACCCAGGTAAGATGGGCTTGGACGTGGAGACCCGGGACGACCCAGACAACTTCTTCTACGCCTATCTCTCAAGGCTCAAGGGCGAGTTCCAGGCCTTGAAGAGGGCTTACGAATCTATAAGGTGTTTCCGCTGCGGCTTCTGCAGAGCTGTATGCCCAACCTTCAGTTACTTCACCATTGAATCTAGGGGGGCCAGAGGTAGGGTGATCCTATCCTACTACTTCTTGACAAATAAGGTCGAGGCTTCTGAGTCGCTGAGGCAGGCCTATGACCTATGCACGGTGTGCGGCCACTGCATGCAAGTCTGTCCTCCCGGCATTAAGATTGTGGATATAATAGAGCATATGAGGAGGGACTTGGCGGAGAAAGGTTACATCAACCCAGTTCACAAGGCACTAGGTGAGAACATCCTGAAGTACGGCAACATCTACGGCCTAGAGAACGCCCCTAGAGGTGAGCTGGCAAAGGAGCTTGGAGGTGCGTAGTGATGACGGAGGAACGCGTCTTATACTGGGTAGGCTGCGTAACGAGCTTCAGGTTCCCGGACATTGCCAAGGCTTCGGTGGAAGCGCTGAGAAAGATAGGTGTTAACCCTATACTGCTGGGCGACCAAGAAGGCTGCTGCGGCGACTTACTATTACTGACTGGGCAGATGAAGGAGGCTAAGGAGAACGCCAAGAGGGTTCTTAGCGTCCTCGACTCGAAGAAGCCCGACGTATTGGTGACAGGCTGTTCAGGCTGTTATAGGGCCTTCACTAAAGGCTTCGAGGACCTGGAACTTAAACCAAGCTTCAAGGTGCTACATACCTCCCAGTTTATTGAAGAGCTTCTGAAGCAGGGAAAGGTCAAGTTCAAGGAGCTTAAGATGAAAGTGACCTACCATGACCCATGCGAGCTGGGTAGGCTCTCTAACGTCTACGATGCCCCCAGGAACGTGCTGAAAGCTATACCTGGGCTCGAGCTAGTTGAAATGGCTAGCTCAAGAAACCTTGCCAGATGCTGTGGGGCAGGCGGAGGGCTCTTTGGCATTAATCCTGACGTGGCCCAGGAACTCGGCCTGGTTAGGCTACGCAACGACGTGTTGCCAACAGGAGCTGAAGCCTTAGTGTCGGCTTGCCCATCGTGTTACATGAACTTCTACTACATAATTGCCAGGGAGGACCTGCCCATCAAGCTGTATGACTTAATGGAGATAGTAAACATGGCTCTTTAAAAAAAGGCTGAGCTTTTTTTATTTCTTAGCTAAGTCCTCTTCAAGCCACTTTACGGCAGCTTCTCCGTGAAGTAGGGACTTAAGGTCTTCATCTAGCTTAGAGGGCTTAATGACTACCATCCAACCCTTCCCATAGGGGTCCTCATTAACCAGTCCAGGCTTTCTCTTTATTTCCTCGTTCACCTCATCTATGGTGCCGCTAACCGGGGACTCTATTGGACCTGTCCACTTGGCTGTCTCGATGGTACCTATAGGCTTACCCTGCTCTACCGCTGAACCTTTAGGCCTAAGCCTAATGAAGAGTATTTTGCCCGCCATGTCTTGGCCTCTATCGGTTAAGCCTACTCTAACCCTTCCGTCTGGCTCAAGCTTTGCCCATGTCCGCCCCCTAATGCTTCCGTCAGGGTTCCGTCCCCAGTAGTAGAAGTCGTCAGGGAGCTCGTACTTGTCTACCTTTACCATGGTCTTACACCCGGCACCCATTAGCCGACGTGTAGAATATATAGCTTTTCATCTAGTTAGTTAGCTCGACATCTACCTTGAAGCCTGAAGAGGCTCTTGACCCAGCCGAAACCAGCTTGGAGGAGGTCTTAGCTACTTCGAGGAGGATTAGCTGGGCTAACTTCGGTAAGAAACTACTGCTGTATACTCCGAGTTTCATCTACTATGAGATCAGCAATTACCGTAACGTTGGCTGTCCTTTTCCATCTTTCTCGGTAACCGGGGATTTCTGTGCTCTACGATGTGAACACTGTGACGCCTCGCTCTTAACGTCCATGATTCCCACCATTACTCCTGACGCTTTATTTGAGGCTTGTAAGAAAGTGAAGGAGAAAGGCGGCCGCGGCGTGTTGGTTAGTGGAGGATGCCTCAGTAACGGGAGAGTGCCTCTCGAACGCTTTCTTGAAACTATAGCTAAGATCAAGAAGCAGCTCGGATTGACAGTGGTTGTCCATACAGGCCTAGTGAGTGAAGAAGTAGCCAAAGGGCTAGCTGAAGCAGGGGTGGACGGAGCTCTCCTAGACATCATAGGTGACGAGGAGACTATCAAACAAGTCTACCACCTCAAAGCTTCTGTGAAGGACTATGAAGAATCGTTGACGCTGCTTGAACGCTACAAGGTACCCATGATCCCCCATGTGCTGGTAGGACTGCATTACGGTGAGCTGAGAGGTGAACTAAGAGCGTTAAAGATAATCGCTGAACACAACCCTTCAGCGGTGGTCGTGATAGCCCTCATCCCTCTACCGGGCACACCAATGGAAAACGTTTCTCCCCCCTCCCCGAGTAGTGTGGTAAGAGTGCTAGCAGCTGCAAGGTTAATGATGCCTAATGTACCTCTAGCACTAGGCTGTGCTAGGCCTAAGGGTGATCATAGGAATGAAACCGACAAACTAGCCATTGAGGCAGGCGTCAATGCCATAGCTTTCCCTTCAGAGAGGGCCTTGGAGAAGGCTAAAGCCTTTAATCTTAGCTACGTCTTTCTTCCAACTTGTTGTTCACAGGTGTATATCGACGTGAATAGGTGAAATGGGCGTTGGAGCTCGAAGCCGAGTTTCGAGAAGACCTTTACTATGAAGACACCCATGCTTGGCTTAAGGTGGAGGGTGATCTAGCGAGGATCGGTGTTGATGACGTGGCTCAGAGGGCAGCGGGGCGCATCATCTATGTCAACCCTCTGAGGCCTGGCGCTCACGTATTGAGAGGGAAGCCTTTGGTAAGCCTTGAATCACGTAAATGGGTGGGCTTCGTGAACGCTCCTATTACCGGAGTGGTGGTTGAGGTTAATGAGGAGGTTTTGAGGAGGCCCTCCTTGATCAACGAAGACCCGTACGGAAAAGGCTGGATAGTTTTGGTTAAGCCGAGCAACTTGGAGGAAGACTTGGCTCACCTACGTAAAGGAGAGGAAGCTAGAGAATGGTTTATGAACGAAGTTAGGAAATTATTGCGTAAAGTAACCTAGCTCTTCATGAACACTTAAAACGCTAGCCATTATAGAGTAGCTCAGTGACCTCCATGTCCAGCTACAGTCAGATAAACTACGTTAAAGAAGACGGCGTAGCTTGGATAACCATCAACAGGCCCAAGGTGCTCAACACGCTGAACGTTGAGGCTATCAACGAGCTTGCCTCGGCGTTAGAGGACGCGGAGAAGGATGAGGACATCAAGGTCCTGGTGATAACTGGAGAGGGGGAGAAGGCATTCTGCGCAGGCATAGACATCAACCAGTTTGTAGTGCTCTCTCCAATCAAGCGACGGGAGTTTACCATCAGCTACCGTGAACGCGTACTCAATAGGATTAGGGGCATGGGTAAGCCGGTCATAGCTATGGTTAACGGTTATGCTCTTGGAGCAGGCTGCGAGCTTACCATGACCTGCGACTTAGCTATAGCCTCCGAGAATGCGAGGTTTGGACAACCCGAGGTAAACATAGCCGCCATACCTGGAGGAGGAGGAACTCAGCTGCTTCCCAGACATGTAGGTATCAAGAAGGCCATGGAGCTAGCTATGACCGGTGACCTAATAGACGCGAAGGAAGCAGAGAGATTAGGCATAGTAAACAAGACCGTGCCCTTCGACAAACTTAAGGAAACCGTCATAGAGCTGGTCAACAAGTTAAAGTCAAAGAGCCCCGTAGCCCTTAAAATGGTTAAGGCAGCTATCAACCGCTCACAGGAGTCCTTGCTTCTGTCTGGGCTGGCCTACGAGACAGAGGCCTTCACGCTGTGTAGTACGAGCGAAGACTTTAATGAAGGTGTTAAGGCCTTCCTAGAGAAGCGCAAGCCTGAGTGGAAGGGAAGGTAATCTTTCGTCCTTTATTTCTTGAGCCTCGCTTTGATGCGAACGAACCCTCTACCTTAAGATATCCACTCACTCAGAAGACCAGCTTATCTCCTAAGATCATAGCTTAAAGTGCTTACACTTCCCTATGAGCCTAAACCCTTAAGGATGAGGTTTCAAGTCATCTTTATCTCGTTCTCGAGGCTTAGAGGACGCCCTCTATACCATGAATTACACACAGAAGTTGCCTCCGTTAAAAGTCCTTACGGCATCGTATTGTTTTTTCCACGTTAGCCTAAGCTTCTCCTGATGATAGCTGCCTCAAGCAGATATCTTTTAGCAGCTTCGCTGTCTCCTTCAAGGAAGGCCAGTAGGAAGTTGTTGACGGTGTTTTCATGTCGTTTTTCGGAGTAAGTTTTAGGACCCAGTTTAACATTCAAGTTTTCCTCGACTACTTTCAAGCTGTCCAAAAATAGCTCGAAAATCTTCTTCAGGTTTTCTTCACTCATCGAGACTTTCTTGACAAGCCTGCCTGCTTCCTCTTGTAATAGGTCGAGGTTTCTATAGGATACGTATCCTGCAGCTTCGCGTAGATCGTTAATCATGTTCAAGTATCCTTGCCTTAACGTCCTCCATTCAGCCTCGTTTAAATCGGTTAAAGCTCTCAATCCTATAAACTCCGGAGGGATCCCGAGCGAGTAGAGGGCGCAGGTAAACGGAATTGCTCTAGGAAGTCTAACTCCTCTAACTCCTCTGCTATAGCCGAAGAGGCCTATATGGAGTCTCCTAGCTCTTCTAGGAGGTACGTATAAAGCCACAGCATTGATCAATGGGGCTAGACGCTCCACCTCTTCTTCATAAGCTGACTTAAGCTTCTCAAGCGTTTGAAGTAGGTTTTCCTCTACCTCGAGCTCTACTGCTTCACCGTTAGGGAGCTTACGGTTGAGCTCATCCACCGTTCTCTGCGTTTCTTCCAGTGCGTAGTCGTATTTTAGCGCTGATTGTACTGTAACCGTGTATACTCCTCGGTACTCGTTCATGAAGCCTTGAAGATTGCGCGGCGATAGATGCCCTCTGAAAGGTAGTGAGCCTACCCCTATGATTGGGTATATCTCTATTCCTTCTTCCACTTCAAGCTTTTTCATCTTTGAGAGAGCTATCTTCGCTAGGACCACGGCGCAAGCTAACCCGTAGTTTAAGGCTGGGTCGGACCTAGCTATGAAGACCCTTATCCTTCTGCTACCTATCTTCTTAACGTACGGAGCCACTATTGAATCGACTGAAAGTAGGCTTTCCTTATCCTCTATGAGGGGGATAACGTTAACCTCTCTAGGGTTAAACCAACCCATCCACTCCGCCAACTTAGTCTTGGCAATCTCAACGTGGCTTACCAACGCCTTGTAATATTGGTGTAACCCGACTACTTCCTCCCAACTAGTGGTGAAGGGTAGTATAACCTCGAAGATAGGTGCTACCTCCTTCCCGTAGAAAGTTGAGGCTACATCGTATCCTACAGCCACGTTTAACAGTGTCTCAGCCACAGTCTTTCGCTCAGCAGCCTCTATCTTAGGATTGGGAACCCTATAGGTTAGGAAAAGATCTTGTCCAAGAACGTGTTCCCTAAAGAAATCAGGGTATGAGGACAAAAGTTTCCTGACTACGTGGGTATCCACATCTTTGCCTTCAGAATCCCACATCACCTCGTTGCACTTAAGCTCGCTGAAGGCAAAGAATGCCTCATACACTTCGTCCTCTCCCTGTATCACTTCCCTCCTACACCAGTAGGGGGCCCTAGCGTTGTCTGGGTGCTGAGTAGACATAGTGCGAGGTACTCTGTCAGGGCTCCACAGCATCAACTAGGATTTCCTCCAACATAGGAATCTGTTTTTTAGCTAAGTGTTTCATCATAATCACGTCTACCACTTCTTTAACTGCTATCCTCCCTCGACCAGATATATACGTCTACACCTTGGCTCTTAGGGCTCAATCAAGGCTGCTAAAGCTGTTTTCAACTTTGGCGCATGGATTTTGGTGCAAGAGACCTTGAAGCTAGTAACCCTTAACTTACAGGTCAAGCTCTCTAAGCCTCTCTGACTTGGTGCTGCGCTAGTTTAATGTAAACGTCTCAAGTTCTGTCCACATCCTGTCTACATCGTCCATGTGGCTCACCCCTACTGAGACGGTATTCCGCCCTGTCTCTCTACTTTAAATGATGTTGCTGTCCATGTTCCCGGCTCCAGAGAGCTGGTATTACAAGCCCACTGAGACAGAGCAGGGCTTAGAACAGCTTGATCCAGATAATGTGCAACTGAGGTGAAGGCCTAGAGGTCCTTCCTCGCTCAGTTAAACAAGTAATATCTACGTAGAAACTCTTGTCTTCGGCACTTTACGTCCAGCAGGAAGCTCCACCTACGTCTCACGGCGTCTATCCACGTTGTATCTAAGGTCACAGTATATGCACCCTCCTCCTCCCCTGCATCAAGTATTATTGAGCCCTCCGGTGAAGCCACGAAGCTTCCTCCCATTACAGGCCTGCTATCAGGGTACATCGTTGACGTGTTGTTCACTGAAGCTAAGAATAAAGTGTTCTCAGCAGCTCTCGCAGCGCCTATATGTCTCCATAGTTTCACCCTATCCACAGGTATACTAGCTGGGTTAACTACGAGCTCAGTTCCCCTTAATGCGAGCCCTCTAACGACTTCAGGGTACATTAAGTCCACGCACACCACGACCCCCACTTTCACACCTTTCACGGTGGTTAAGGCAATCTTGTCTCCAGGCCTTAGGAAGCTTCGTTCACCCACCGCTGAGGAAGGATGGTGTTTCTCGTATTCGATCCAAACGTTGCCCGTTGATATTACGGCGCCTCTACTCACAGCGGTTTCTCCATCCCTTACATAGTGCGCACCTATAACGAGCGTAGATCCCTCCTCTTCCACGAACTCGCTAAGTCTATCCGTTAGCTTTCTATACTCATCAATAGGGAGTATGCCAGTATAGTACCAGTTCTCGGGAAGCACGATTAAATGAGTGTTTGAAGATGAACGTAGCAGGTTTAACATGCGTTCAAGGTTTTCGGAGGGAGAAGACCTCCTCGCGAACTGTATAAGGGTTAATTTAAGCTCGGTCAAAAACTAGCACCGTTATTTACGCTTAAGCGCTGAGCGAGTAAGTTCTTCCATGGCTGAGAGAAACTTCTCCACTTCTTCCTTGGTGTTATAGATGTAAAGCGAGGCTCTAACGGTTCCCTTTGGCTTCTTCAATACTTGCTTAATCAGAGGCTGAGCACAGTGCATTCCTGACCTCACAGCTATCTTGGCTGATGCGTCTAGGATTAAGGCAACCTCATGAGGGTCTAGCCCTTCCACGTTGAAGGAGGTGATGCCGAGCTTATACTTAGGCTCAGGCCCATAAACCTCAACGCCCTCCATGCTGCATAGACCTTCATACATTCTCTCCCCCAGCCTCCTTTCATGCCTCACCACGTGATCCATGTTCAATGCGTCCAAGTACTCCACAGCTCTCTTCAAGCCTATCGCCTCAGCTATTCCAGGGGTGCCTGCTTCAAACCTTGCTGGTCCTTTAAGCAAAGTGAACCTTCCCTCCTCTACGCTCTCCACGGTACCCCCTCCAACAAAGACAGGGTCTAACTCCTCCCAGGCTTCTCTGCTTATGTAGAGAGCTCCTGAACCTGTCGGCCCGCACATTTTATGTCCCGAGAAAGCTAGGAAATCGCATCCAAGCTTAGCCACGTCCACCTTAATATGGGGGACAGATTGCGCCCCATCTATTAAGAGCAGTGCTCCGTGCTCATGAGCTATCCGTGCCGCCTCCTCTACAGGCGTTATGGAACCTAGCACGTTGGAGACGTGAGTCATCGCGACTAGCTTAGTGGAGTCGTCGACTGTTTTTTCGAGGTCATCTACCTCTATCATCCCTTGGGGGGTAGGCTTGATAGCTTCTACCTTTACTCCATAACGCTCAGCACAGCGTAGCCAGGGAAGATAGTTTGAGTGATGTTCAAGCAGGGTAGTGACGATTTTATCTCCTTTCCTCCACTTCAAGGAATGAGCTACGAGGTTTATCGCTTCAGTGGTGTTCTTCACCATCACCACTTCCCCCTTAATCGCATTTATAAACGAAGCAATCCGCTTCCTAGCTGCTTCATAGGCTGAGGTAGCTCTCTCGGCCAGCTCGTAAATACCTCTACCTACATTAGCCCTATACTCCAAGTAGTACTTCTCCACCTCTCTCAATACCTGTTTGGGTGTTAGGCTGGTAGCGGTGCTATCGAGGTAGATGACGCCTGTCTCAAGAATAGGAAAATCTTCCCTAATCTTCTCCACGTTTAACAAGAGTCTTCTCCCGACCTATTTCTTAGCCTCCTCTTTAAAATAACCTAGAGCCTCTAGCTAGTTATCCAGGCTTCTCCTTTTACTGTAACTTCCTTCTTCCATATAGCTGCCTCAGTCTTAACCATCTCTAGCGCCTCTAGTACAGCCTTAAACGTCTCCTTCCTATGCATTCCTGCTGCTACTATGAAGACTGTGTCCTCGCCGCTTTCCAGCTCATCGATGACATGGTATATTACCAGCTCCTTAACCTCTGGGTTACCTGTCAGTATCTTCTGCCTAATGGCTTTGAGGCTCTGTAGAGCAGCTTCCTCGTAAGCTTCATAACAGAGCTTCAGCACCTTCGATCCGTCGTGGCCTACCCCCCTTACAACCCCGTTAAAGGCAACTATGGCACCACACTCACTGAAACCTTCACTGCTTTTCACAGCTTCAACTAAGTCCTGAAGCTTCACCTCCCCCTTCTTAACAAGCTTAACCTTGTCCATGTTCACTCTCCTAGAACCTCCACGACTATTCTCCTACTTCTGGGCCCATCCATCTCTACTAGGAAGATGTTTTGCCATGTTCCTCTAACAAGCCTCCGATCCATGACGGGGAAGGTTCTTGAGGACCCTATGAAAGCTGAAGCTAAATGAGCGTTGGCGTTATCATCTATCCTGTCATGAAGCCATCCGGCTCCTCTAGGATACTCTTGTTGAAGTTTATTTAATATGTCTCTCATTAACCCTGCCTCGTGTTCGTTGGCGACTATTGCGGCGGTAGCGTGAGGAGCGTAAACTAAGCATAGGCCGTTAACGACGCCGCTTTCTCTAACTGCCTCTTCCACCTGCCTCGTTATGTCAACCAGCTCTGTTAGGTTGCTGGTGGAGACTCTAAGCTCCTTAAATACTACCTTCAACTCAAGACGCCTCCTCTCAGTTCATAAAAAAGGCTTCAAAAAAGCTTACTTCTCCCTTAAACGGGCGGGAAAGAAGGTTTCGCTCACCGATCGCTTCACCTCCTAGACATCACAGGGTCCGCCCAGCCCTCAGCCGATATAAAAACTGACAGTTGGGGGATATCAGCTTACCGCCTCCAAGCTTAAAGCTAAGCGTGAAGCTAGGAGCTAGAGGATGTACTTGAACTATGCTGGCTTCGTGCAGGCTTTCATCATGCTCTTCGTGGTATTTGATGCCATCGGAAACGTACCGGCCTTCCAGGCTTTCACCTTTAGGATGACTTCCGCTGAACGTCGCAGAGTAGCTAAACAGTCGGTTCTAGTGGCTGGTGTTGTGTTGTTAGCCTTTATGTTGCTGGGTCGCTTGCTCTTCGATGCTATTAACGTGTCGGTGGCTGACTTTAAGATCGCGGCTGGTATAGTGCTCTTCATACTTTCCGTGGAACTAGTCCTAGGGCAGCTTGAACCTGGAATGAGGAAGGTGGAGGCTGAGGATGTAGCCATAGTACCTTTAGCGACACCATTACTTGCCGGTCCTGGAAGCATCTCTACGGTGATCTACCTCGTGGAGGCTATAGGCTTCGTAGAGACCTTGACTTCTGTAGCCTTAAACGTGTTCCTCACCTACCTCATCTTCAGGTCTTCTGAGAAGCTGTTTTCCTTCCTTGGTAGGAATGGGGTCAGGGCAATAACGAGGATAATCGGTTTGATAATAGCGTCTATGGCTATAGCCATAATCAGGGAGGGTTTAGAGGCGCTTCTCTTTATGTAGCGCGGCACGCTTCTTTATCGCATACAAGAAAAGCTGTAATCTTTTTCTGTGGGTTTCGAATTAAAGCGATGGTGTAGGTCGGGAGGGGTGTGCTTGAAGCTTCGAGGCTGGCTGAGGATTAGCCTCCTCTCAGTGATCCTGCTTGCTATCCTTATTCATGCCAAAACCCCAACGTGCTTACACGCCCAGCAAACTACGCCATCTGACCTTGAAGAGGCCTTAGCTGGCCGCTTTGGGGCTGGCGGTGTTAGTGGGATAGATTTTGAGGCCGCGGTTGAGCTTGGGGCCACATGGATGAGGATCCCTGTGGACCTAGGCATGATGTCCTTTAACGACGTAGACCCCTTCGTCAGTCAAGCTCAAGAAGCCGGCTTGCTCATAGACCTAATCTTCCAACCAGGGGGGCAGCCAGGGCCGGAGGCTGAGGGTTCTTGGTCCATACCGTTTACTCCTGAGGAGTTTGTCGAGGAGATGATGAGGTTCGTGGAGCGCTACGATGGAGACGGCGTGGACGACATGCCAGGCCTACGCTACCCTATAAGGCACTGCGAGATCTTCAATGAATTTAACCCTCAGGTCTACGGCATAACCTACGAAGAGTACGCGGAGTACTACCGCCTAGCTTACGAGGCATTAAAGGATAACTGTCCAGATTGGCAGGTTGCCCCCTCCTCCTTCGTAGGAGTAGGCCCTGAAACCCAAGATTTCCTACAATTCCTTGTGGAGGAAGAGTTGGAGTTTGACTTCCTCAGCTACCATGCTTACTGCGAAGGCCTCAACGCAGGGGAGTTGATGTTTATTCTAGCCTCCTTGGGCATCGAGGACACACCCGTCTGGGTCACGGAGTCTCAGTTTGGAGGAGGATGGGAACGTCTCCCTCTCAGTGAGGAGGAGGTAGCTGCCTCCATGGCTAGGAGCTACATCTACGCCTTCGCCATGGGTATAGATAAGGTACAGCCTTCAGAGCTTAGGGCTCAACCTTTCTTCAACGATGGCTTAAAGTGGTCATGCCTGATAGACGAGTACGGCAATAAACGTGCAAGCTACTACGTGTACCTCGACCTTATCAGAAAGCTTGACCGCTTCACTGAGGTAGAGGTTCTAAGCCTTGGCTCAACGACCCAAGACCCCCTCACGGGCCACGTAGAGATTACCGGCGTCTACGCCTTTAAGTTCATAGTTGACGGCAAACCCATATACGTAGTGTGGGGAGAGGAGGGAGCAAGCCTACCTGAAGAGATCAGGCTGTTAGGCCTGGGCCTTACTCCTTCCTTGACCAACTTGAGTACCGTAAAAGTCAGCCCGACACCCATGTTTATTGAGCCCTACGGTGAAGCCGAGGCTACCCCCGAAGTGGAGTTTCCTCCAAGTGAGAGCTTAACCCTCGAGGAGCTACTAAATGTACTCAGAGCTTCCTACGCCCTCAGCGAAGGGAGCCCTGGGTTTAGGGAAGAGGCAGACCTTAATGGAGACGGAAAGGTGAATATCATAGACCTGGCTATCTTGGCATCGCGGCTTACACCTTCCTTTACCGAAGAGGAGGGTGAGGAGCTTAGGAGCGACATAACACCTGGCATCGGCCCAGGCGAACCACCTCTAGAGGTGCCTCCAGGTGCAGATGGACCTTGGAACCACAGGATACTTATTGCCACCTCTAATGATGGTCTAACTTGGAGTAAGACATACCACGTATTAGCTGAGCAGGCCTCCGTCCCTGACGTCATAGTTGATCATGGAGGACGGGTGAGGGTGTATTACGTCGACTACTACAATGGAGGCATCTCGGTGGCCATATCTGAAGATCTTTCAAACTGGGTATACATAAAAGTGAAGGGCATAAACGCTAGCTGGGTAGACCCAGACGTAGTAATCCTTCCTGACGGGAGGTATCGGTTATATGCCTCCTACATGCCTCTCGAGGGTCCTCAAGATAAGATAATCTCGGCCATCTCTGATGATGGGATACACTTCGTCGTGGAGGGTGGTGTTCGTTACCAAGAGGAAGGCTTCACGTTAACCGACCCTGATACGGTCTACGTTGACGGTCAGTGGATCATGTATGCTTGTAAGCTGACGGAGCCAATGCCTAAGCTCATTCGGCTGGTATCAAACGATGGCCTGACTTTCGTGAAAGAGTCTGAGATGGATTTTGAAGGCACAGTTCCGTGTATCATCCCCGTAGAGAACGGCTACAGGCTTTACTGTCACTTACACGACTGTACCGCCATTCTGTGTTGGTTTTCAAACGACTGTCGAAACTGGAGCGGGCGGACAGTAGTTCTTGAGCCTGGCCAGTCTGGGACGCTTGACGAGTTCGGCGTAGCCGACCCAGCGGTCGTGGAACTGCCTGACGGCTCATATCTGATGATTTATAAGTCTTGGATCACCCAGCCTTTCATAGGAGGCGTGGAGGGACCATGAAACAGGAAGCTTCAACTTTACAGTTATCAGCTCAGCCTTGGACAGGTGCTAGCAATGACAAGTAATAAAGATAGAAAATAAGGTTGATCTTGCTTACTCCTCTATCGTTATAGCTTGCTCAGGGCACTGGGACTCACAGGCTCGGCAAGCGACACATGCGTCTTCGTTTACGATAACTACCTTATCGTTTTGTTTCTCATAAACGCCGCTGGGACATACTTCTACGCATGTGCCACAGTTGGTACACTTACTTTCATCCTTTATAACCTTAGGCATATGCGCCCCTCCATCCAGTGGACGGCGTTTAAAGCTTAAGTATTCAGTATATAAGTACATCGCCTCGCCCCGCTCTAAGCCTGAAGAGAACGGAAACTAGGCTCACCAAAGGCTTAAGCTTCGATAAACCAGCTTCACGTTTTTCTATGCGCGGGCTGCCTTGATCACCTGTGTCCCTACCAGCATCAAATAGACCCCTGCCGCTATGAAGCCTAAGCCTATGACATACGGAGCTACAGCTTCAAGTAAACTTGGGGAGAAAAGCAATAATCCTCCCACCGCGATTAGCAAGATCCCAATCACGGTCATTACTGCTCCTCCAGCCTTAACTGGCACCTCAGCCTTGATCTTTGCTTCCTCTACCGTAAGAACAGAGTCGGCTAGGAAACCTAATCCCATGCCGATGAACATAGCCGCGGTGAAGCCAAGCCCTCCTAGGGAACTCATTAAAATGAAGCCTACACCCATCCCAGTGAACATGAAGAAGAGGAAGAAGGGCTTTCTCCTACGCTCAGGCATTTCCTCCCCTCCCCGTCAACTTCTCAACGTCTTCCCCACGTGCTCCACAGTTTGGACATGTACGTCCCTCTTCACAGGTAGGATCGTCTAGCCACGTGAAGCCGCACCTCCTACATTTAAGGTAATCCAGAGCTAGCCCGATGGCGCAGCCCATAGTTAACCCTTTCTCAACGGGTAAAGCTACTTAAGGTTAGCTGCTTGGCTCCGGAAGCTTTAAGGGTTAAGAACTGGTATGATGAGTTGGCCAGGGGTCATTAATGGGTAAGGCTTCAACAGGAGCTAAGGCAGGCTTAGTGTCAGGTGTACTTACAGGCGTGATATCGGGCTCCATAGCCTACATAAACCTACTGGTTTTCA
>QMSI01000011.1 GCA_003649615.1 Thermoprotei archaeon
GAAGCCTATAGGCGTGGTATAGAGCTTTCGTTGAAGCATGATATAGGCACCTACTCCTTCATGGCTAGGGTGGTTGGCCGCGGCCACGCCTTAATGTTCGCCTGGTCTTACCCCTTCAACCGGGCCGACGCGAAAAGCGTAGAGCGGGCACGTAGAGCTCTTGACGAAACCGATGAGCTAGCGCTGGAGCTAGGAGGAATACCTTGGAAGGCGGGGGTTTACGGACAGAGGCTTATCATGGAGAGGATGGACCCTAACACCTTAAACCTGCTGAAACGGGTTAAGGCGTTGTTGGACCCCAACGGGGTCATGAACCCTGGCAACTGGGAGGCTTAAGCCATGGAGGCTTCCTATGAGCTACATAGATGCTTCAGGTGCGGCTACTGCAAGTTTCCTGGAAGCTACGTAGACCTTAACTGCCCAGCTTATCAACGGTTCCGCTTCGAGTCCTACTCTACGGGCGGGAGGCTATGGTTGATAAGAGCTTGGCTCAACGGAGAGATTGCCTGGAGCCCACACTTAGCTGAAGTAGTCTATGCATGTACTACCTGCAGGAACTGTATGGAGCAATGTCCTTTCAAGTTCAAGGACCTACTCCTAGACATGGTCTTGGCTGGGCGTAGGGCAATGGTGGAGAAGGGGCTGGTCCCCCCCAAGGTAAAGGAGTTCCTTGAAAACCTCCTGAAACAGGGAAACCCATGGGGGATGTCTAGGGAGAAGAGGGCTAGCTGGGCCGTTGACCTGCCTAGGTACCGCGATGGCCACGAGTACCTACTCTATGTTGGCTGCTTAGCCTCATACGATGAGCGGGCCCAGAAGACGGCTAGAAGCCTAGCTAGGCTACTGAGCGAAGCCCATGTTCCCTACGGCATACTAGGCAACGAGGAGGAGTGCGACGGCAACGAAGCCTACATGCTGGGGGAGGAGGGGCTCTTCGAATTGCTCGCTGAGAGGAACCTTGAGAAGTTTAAGGAGCTAGGTGTGAAAAAAGTGGTTGCTCTTTCGCCTCACGCCTACCACGTCATGGTAAACCTGTACCCTAAGCTTGAGAAAGGGACGCTGGAGGTCTTACATTACACTCAGCTCCTCCAAAGGCTACTAGAGGAGGGGAGGCTGAAGCCTTCAAGGATGGAGGTTAAGGTAACCTACCACGACCCTTGCTACCTCGGTAGGCATAACCGGATATTCGACCCGCCCCGGCAAGTCCTAGAGAGCATCCCTGGCCTTAAACTATTAGAGATGGAGCGGAGCAGGGAAAACGCGCTTTGTTGCGGTGGAGGAGCAGGCAACTTTTACATAGACCTCCTAGCTGGACGAAATAGCCCTGCTAGAGTGAGGGTTAGGGAGGCCTACGATACAGGAGCTAGCGTCTTAGCGGTCGCTTGTCCAGCATGTCTGATCATGTTGGAGGACGCGGTTAAGGAGGAAGGCCTGGACGGCGAGCTTATGGTCAAGGACGTCGCCGAGGTGCTGATGGAGGCCTGCCTAAGAGGTTAAGTAGCGGGAGATTTTTCTAGGGAGCTGCTCCATGCTTCTTCGAGGTAAGCCCTGTGGCTCTACTTCCCTTAGCCCTTCTCGTCCTCGCAGCGCTCAGTCCATTTACGCTCAGCTTAACGGTGGAGGTTGACGTAGGCACCGTGGAGCTTAACGTGGGTGAGGAGCTAGCGGTTGTCTATGAGGGAGAGGCCCCTATCTACGCCGTGGTGGCTAACTTCACCGAGGGCTTAATGGTGTCTGAGGCCGAGGTGATGGATGGAGGACATAGAGGCCTAATCCAAGTAGAGGTGTATAACAGCTCAGTAAGGCTGGGTGAATGTTTAATCGCCTTAACCTCCACCAAGCCTTTCACCGTAAAGGTTTCGACAGAGGAGGCTCTGGCGACATATAACTGTGACGGCAACGTAACGGTGATGCTACATGTCAAGATAAGGGCGTTAGAGGTGGAGGAGGGCGAAGCACCGATGGGGATATACGTCTCTTGGGAAAACCTCTGGCCTATGCTCATCTATGGAGCATTAACCCCTCCTTTCCTAGCAGCAGCGCTATTGGACGTTAAGGACTTCAAGGCCAGGAGGGGTAGGAGAGCTAGGGTGGAGAGCTTAGCCATCGTCTTAAGGTACATGACCTACGCCTCTATCACCTGTTCAATAGCGGTTTTAGCGGTGACAGGGGGGTTAGCTCTCTATAGCCTGATAGCCCCCATGCCTCTTAGAGTTGAGGCTGGAAGCCTACTCCTCAGCTCCACCTTGACTGGAGCCTTAGCTCTCCTCTATGGGCTAGCCAGGTGGAAGGGGTGGTACGAGGCTGTCGATGAATATGATTGAGAACCCTAAGCCTTGGTGGCTTAGGAGGCCGACACTCAGGAAGATCCTAGGCCTACCGCTACTCCTAGCCAACAAGGAGTATAGGAGGTGGCGTAACGCTCAGCTAAGCCCAGGGAAGATTAGGAAGAGGCTGAAGGAGCTAGACAAGAAGCTCCCTAGGAAGCGCGAAGACCTTGTTGGGCGCGATAGGGAGTATCAGCTTATCATGAGCTCCGTGGGCTACCACGTGATTAGAGATAAAGCAGCCGTAGAGCTCTTCCAAGGAGCTCCCCCGCCGAAGTTCATCATCCTGAAAGGGGCTACGGGCACGGGCAAAACCATGCTTGCAGAGGTTTGCCTACGCGACGCCGTACTCTACGGGCTTGAGAAAGGGGTTAACGTGCAGCCTATGATGGTGAGCTGCTCAGAGATCTTCCACCCTCTCTATGGGCAGAGCGTCAGGAACATAGCAGCCGTGTTCAAGAAAGCAAGGTTTACGCCTACCGTACTATTCTTCGACGAGTTCCACGCAGTAGGCATGAGGGTGGAGAAAGCCTACTACGCCGTGGATAGGGAGGACGTGAGGGTCCAGGACGCCTTCATCGACCACTTAAACCGCGTCCTGACAGGCCAAGACCGCGTAATAGTGTTGGCAGCTACGAGCAAACTGGAGGGTATGAGGGAGGATATTAGGCGTAGAGCCTACGTGATCGACCTAGACCAGAACATCACCCGCGACCTACTCCTAGCCGTGCTTAGAGCTGAGCTGGAGAAGTATGGCTGGACCTACCTTGACGAGGAGGAGGTCATGAAGATCCTAGAGCGATCCGTCAGTGCCTTTAGGCAGACCCAGCTCACCCCCTTCGATATCATAGATGCCTGCAACAGGGTCCGAGCAAGGAAGGTGGAGCCTCTACGCCAAGCCTTGTTTAAACGAGTTAGTGGAGGAGGCAGGGTGGATGTCAGCTACAAGGTTAGCCTAGACGACTTCAAGTTAGTGGCCAGGGAGCTTCGAGGCTACGTGGAGCAGGAGAAGAGCAGCGAGGTCATGAGCAGCGTGCTTAGGATAAAGCCTGCGGTGAGCTACTCCGATATAGGTGGCCTCTTCGGCATCAAGGAGAAGCTCTTCAAGATCATCTCGCTTAGCTTAAACCCTGATCTAGCCAGTAAGCTGAACTGGGTTCCTCCTAAAGGCTTCCTGCTATGGGGTGAGCCTGGCTGCGGTAAGACCTACCTGTCCAAGGCGATAGCTAAGGAAAACGACGCTGCCTTCTTCTACGTCCCCGCTGCTCAGCTCCTCATAAACGCGAAGTGGGTAGGAGACCCTGAGAAGAACGTGAAGGACCTCTTCGAGCTTGCTCGTAGGTCGGCGCCAAGCATCATCTTCTTCGACGAGTTCGACGTCATAGCTAGCAGGCGTCGCGGCGACCCTGTAAGCGACCGTATGACGGCTCAGATCTTAACTGAGCTCGATGGCCTACAGCCCCTAGAGAACGTGATTGTGATAGCCGCTACCAATAGGCTGGACACCATAGACGAAGCGGTGGTTAACCGGTTTGAGCCCTACGTAATTGAGGTTCCACTGCCTAGAAACGATGCTGAGCGCTTAGATGTGATAAGGGTTCACTTAAGGCAGTACGTAGCCCACCTAGACGAGGAAGTCGATGAGGGGAGGGTGCTCAGCGTACTGAAGAAGTTCAGGCTGGTGTCGCCTAGGGTGGTAGCCGAGGTAATAAGAGAAGCCAATAGGCTTAGGTCGCAGGAGGTGATGGCTGCCTCTGAGCTTAGGAGAGCCATGGAGGCCAACGACCCGGTCCTCGAGGAAAGAATTAGAAACCTCTACCGCGAAGACCTTGAAAGGCTTGAGAGGCAGGTAGGCAGGTTGACCTTAGAGAGGCTCAGGGAGGTTACGCCAAGCCTACACCGGATAAAGATCTTCCACTTTGAGGCAGCCGCTGAGCAGTTAAAGCTCGACGTGGACAAGGAGATCATGGACGCTCAGGAAAGCATGCTGTGCGAGGAGCCAACCATAGGCACCGTGATGGGCTTAGCCACCGACGCCCAAGGGAGGAGAGGGGTCATATTAATAGTGGAGTGCTCCGTCAACCCGAGGGGGACGGGGAAGGTAACGGTGACCGGCGCGGCTAGGACCGTTCTTTTAGGGCATACCACGCCGGTGGAGGATGTTAGCGTCCAAGAGAGCGCCATCAACGTCACTGAGTACGTAAGGAGCTATGTCCACGAGAGGCTAGGCATAGATATCTCCAGCTTCGACTTCAAGTTCCAGGTTATAAGCCCTCTCGAAGGCGTAGCTGGGTTAGGTGTTAGCGGGCCTAGCTTAGGCCTAGCCTTTAGCATAGCCGCCATCTCAGAGCTAAGCAGCCTGCCTGTAGAGCCGGGGGTTGCCATAACGGGGAAAGGTGACATCAAGGGCAACGTAGGCCCTGTAGGAGGCTTAGGGTGGAGAGGAGCTGGCAAAATAGTGGCTGCCATCCAGACGAGGAAGGTCAAGGTGAAGAAGTTCATCCTTCCGAGGTGGAACTATGAACGTGGCCAAGACGAGGTAAAGGTACTTGAGGAGGTAGGCATCCACGTGATACCCGTCGAAAGGCAGGTCGATGCTTGGCTCCACGCCCTAAACATCGGCGAGGAGGAGCTTCTAGAGAGGCTTAGAGCTAAGCTTTCCCATTAGCCTTAAGCCCCTCCACGATTTTCGTAGGCCATGTCTCTCAACGACGCCTAAGAGAGCAGATAAAGCCGGGGTAGGGTTGGTAAGCTATGCCTAATTGTAGGAGACGCCCTAGAGCAGCTTCAAAAGCATCCCTCCCTATGCCCTCAGCCAGCGCTTTTTCGAGAAGCTTCTCTACCCTTGTAGGCTCGTTAGGCAGGTGGTGTTCAAGCCACTTCATGGCCTTACCCATCCCCTTAGCGTACTGAAGGTAAGGTGAAAACCACTCAGCCTTCATGGAAGGCTTTGGAGGTTCAGGGGGAGGCTGAGGAGAAGATAGGTAGCCGGATAGCGTAGTGGTCACGGTGGGCTTAGCAGGTTTCTCGGGCTTCTCAGGCCTCTTAGCTTTAGGCAAAGCTCGGTCTAGGCGGCGGAGGAGAGCTTTCATCCTCCTAACCCGGTGGACGCTCACCCAGTAGAAGGCTTCATCCATGCTACGCTCAGTGATGAGCACCGTAGCTTTACCAGCCACGCGCCTACCTGTCCTTCCCCGCCGCTGGATGAACCTTATCTCGCTGGGTACAGGTTCATAGAAGATTACGTGATCCACCTCAGGTATGTCTAAGCCCTCCTCTGCTATGCTGGTAGCTACCAGCACGTTGTAGACCCCTGACCTTAAAGCCTCTAAAACCTCCTGCTGAGCACGTTGGCTCATTCCTTCATCCCTACTTCTAGAAGCTTGGCCCACAAACCTAGCCGCTCTAACCCCTTCGAGCTGTTTTAGGGAGTCCAAGATCACCTTCGCCGTGTCACGGTACTGGGTAAAGATAAGCATCCTAGATTCAGGTTTACTGTCCAGCTGCTCCTTCACCACCTCTAGTAGGGCGTGGATTTTCGGATGCTTCATCCCCTCAGCCTGTTTCAGGTAGAACTTAGCCTCAGCAAAGAGGGGGTCGGCCAGGATTGATCTATGAGCCTTGCTGCCTGCCTCAGCGTCTTTAACCAAGGTGTCCTCTATGAAGGCCTTCAACGTATCTATGCCCTGGGTCTCTAAGAGCTCGAGCATGTGAGCTATGGAGATCGCAGCTGTGGTCTGAGCCTTTAAGTGGTATAGGTAGCCTCCTTCACCTTGGTTAAGCCTCTTCTGGAGCTCCTCATTGAGCTTGATCAAATCCCCCTTCGTCACTTTGCTAGGCTTCTTCTCAGGGAAGGCTCCCATGCTTTGTAGGCTTTTCACGCGTTCCTCCAACATGGCTTTGAGGCAAGCTCTAACCTTCTCATACTCGGAGGGAAGCTTCACCTTCCTCCAAGCCATCTTAATGGGGTGGATGTATGGTGCAACGTCCTCGTCGTCGTCCGTCCTGACCTCGATAGCCTCGATGAAAAGGTTACGACACACCTGTTTAATCTCGTTTTCATCGCCTCCTGGGGAGGCGGTTAAGGCGAGGATTAAGGGGTCGCTGGCCTCGCTTACGTAGCGCTTAGCTATCTCCACGTACGCGTAGTTTCCGCGTGCTCTATGGGCCTCATCGACTATGAGTAGCCCCACGTCGGATAGGCTTATCTTACCGTCGGCAAGGTCGTTGCGGATCACCTGAGGAGTAGCGAAGATGAGCTTAGCTCTCTTAAAGAGCTCTACTCGCTTAGGTTGAGGGTAAAGCCCGGTCAACACCGTCATCTCATCCTCGCTGAGGTCTAGGTGGTCCTTGAACCGCTCATGGTGTTGAAGGACAAGCGGCCGAGTAGGAGCCAGAAAAACTACTTTACCTCCATCCCCGTAGAGGCGGTGAGCTGCCAGTAAAGCTGCTATGACGGTTTTACCCAGCGCCGTGGGAAGGACCACGAGGGTATTTGCTTTCTTAGCTCTCTCCAAGATCTTACGTTGATAAAGCCTATCCTCAACCCTCCCCGTCTTGATGAGAGGGTGTTCAACAAACTTCCGTTCAGGCTTAAGGGGAGGGTTAATGCTCGACACCGCCTTCCTCGTGAGGATGTCGGCCAAGGATTTATAAAATGTTTACGATGCCTACGGCGCAGGGCGGGATCATCACTTGCATCATGAACTAGGACCGCCTCGCTGTTGTAACTAGGCGTGTAAGCAAGTTGTAGATCACTTTGTTTTCGCCCTATCCCAATATATTCTGCTTGAAAAGCCTTGAAATCTTCCTTGAAGGGATATCAAATTCTGCTAAGAAAATCATATATCGAGGTGTCGATCAATGCTATAACATGGAAAAACTAGAGAGGCTAGCCTCGTTCTTCGACGCCCTACGAAGCCCTACTAGGCTTAAGATTCTTCAGGTGGTAGCTGAGACCGATAGACCTTTACATATAGAAGCCGTAGCCAAGATGCTAGGGATCAACTACGCTGCTATATACAGGCATATACAGGCATTAAGGCAGCAAGGGCTGTTGAAGGTATACGAGGTAGGCCGGTCAAGGGTCTTAGCCTTAACGAGGCCTCAACTTCTACGTCAACTCCTCGAGCTAGCTGACAAGTTTTTGAGTGAAGCACAAGGTTAATTTAAGTCGCTTTGGAGAGGAATTTATCTTAACTTGAAAGCATATTAATTATTACAAATAAGTCATATTAAATTGCATAAAAGCTTAAATCTTCCTCAAGTAGAGGGTTGGGAGGGTTAGATAATGGAGGGCGTAGCGCTAGCGAAAAGGGTAGCTTTCATAGCCTTGATGGGGGCTCTAGGCAATGCTTTAGCCTTCCTTACTCTACCAGTCTTCCCTCTAGCACAGCACGTCTACCTAGACCTCTCAAGCTTACCGGTCTTAGTGGCAGCGGTCTTCGGTGGAGCCTACATGGGGGCTGCGGTTGGGTTGATAGCTGGACTAACGCCTTCGATATGGTTCGGCTTCATAGGTGGAACACTAGGCTTACTAGGTTTTTCAGCCTCGGTGGGTAAAGCGCTACATGGCTTTACGGTTGGATTACTGGTCAAGCGGCTCAAGCTACTCGATAAAGGCACCTGGACGATAATCCCAGCGGTGATCTTAGGCTTCGTCCCTGAAGCCCTATGGATAATGGTGGTGTTCCAGTGGCTAGTCTTCTTCTTCGTACCTGCACCAGTGGCAGAGTTCATGTCGACGGTACTGGTCTGGAGCATTTTGAGCAAGGCGACGTTCGAGGTCGTGTTGATGGCCTTCTTCACCTCAGCGTTGTCTGGGCATGGAGGGTTCAAAGCCATCATGGAGAGCTACCTTACCCCCGTGAGGGTTCTACAGACTAGGCAGATCTCGGGGAAGAGCTAAAGCAACCTTCTTTTTACCTCATTTACGTGGACAGAGCCAGGGTGCTACACGTTAAGGCAGGAGAGTTCATGTTAGCTGAGGGGCCTCTACGTGTAAAGCTTCTTGAAGGTGAAGCCTCAATATGCGGTGCTAGATGCAGGGAAGGCTACGAGTTTCTACTGGTGGCTGAGAAGGCAGTTACCGTGGAGGCCCTCACAGACCTTAGACTGGAGGTTCATGGAGGCCTAGAGGCGAAGCTAGAGAAGAGCGAGAAGACCGTGCCCGAGGAGTGGCTTAGCGTAGTGGAAGAGCTAGCTAAGGGCCGTGGCACCGTAATGTTAGTAGGCCATGTAGACTCTGGGAAGACCTTCATGGCTACGTACATAGCCAACAAGCTGGTGGATGAAGGCTTCAAGGTAGCGGTGGTGGATAGTGATGTTGGACAGTCCAGCATAGGGCCTCCCGCCACGATAGGCATGGCGGTGATGGAAAAGCCCGAGCCCTTCCTGAACGAGTTGAAGATGGAGGCAGGCTACTTCGTAGGCTCAACCACGCCTACTGGCCACCTACTACCCATGGTGGTAGGTGTGAGGAAGCTAGTGGATAGAGCTAGGCAAGTAGCAGACTGCATAGTTATAGACACGACCGGGATGGTGTTCGGAGGGCCTGCCAGAGCCTTAAAGCTGTATAAGGCTGAGGTTGTCAGGCCCGACATAGCGGTGTTGCTGGAGAGGAGAGGAGAACTTAGCCACTTAGCCAAGCAGCTTGAAGCTCTAGGGATCGAGGTTAGGCGCATACCAGCTTCAAGGTGGGTGAAGCCTAGAGGGAGAGGGGAACGTAGAGCTTTGAGGGAGAGAGCTTTCCAAGTCCACTTTAAACGTAGGAAGCCGCGTGAAGTTGAGCTAGACTTAACCTCAACGCCTCTGATAGGGACTTACCTGGGATCAGGTGTGCAACCTTCAGGGTTGAGGGAGGAGGTTAAGGCGCTACTAGGCGTAGAGGTGCTTTACTGTGAAAGCCTACCTGAGGGGATCGTGGCCATAATTGAAGAAAAGGTAGCTCCCAGGCAAGTAGAGGTCTTAAGGAGGAGGTTCGGTGAAACCATCAAGCTGTTGAGGAAAGGCTTCGAAAAAGGGCTTCTAGTAGGCCTCTTAGACTCTGAGGGGCTACTTCTAGACGTAGGTGTGGTGAAGCGTTTAGAGCTGGAAAAGAGCAGGGCCACGGTGACAACTCCCCTCGAGGATCTTGGCTACGTGAGGGCGGTTAAGCTGGGGTCCATTAGGCTCAATGAAGAGTATGAGGAAGTGGAGAGCCTAAGACCAGGCTTCCTTTGACCTGGAGGATGTGTAGATGAAGCTTACTAGGAGGAGGTTCCTAGCGCTTTTAGCTGGAGGCTTAGCGCCCTTAACCCTCGACCTCTCCTTCATAGAGCCCTACTTATTCGTAGAGACCAGCCACATCTCCATTACGCTACCTAAACCCTTCACGTCGACGCTGAGGATACTTCACGTAACCGATACTCACTTCGGAAATTCCCTGGTTAGCTTCGTCTACGAAGCTGTAGTATCCAGGGCTAAGGAAGCCAAGCCAGACCTCATAGCATATACGGGCGACCTAGTCTCGAAGGCTGAAAGCTTTGAGGACGCCGTAAGCTTTGTTGAAGCCTTAGCCAGCGAGGCTCCTGTCTTCGTTGTTTGGGGCAACTGGGATCACTGGAGCCTAGGTGGCGAAATCGGTGAGCTGAAGAAGCATCTAGAGGATATAGAGGGGGTTAAGGTGTTGGTGAACGAGGGAGAAGCCTTCAGGGACGACGTATATATCGTGGGTGTAGATGATCCCTACTTATGGCGCAGCGACCTTAGCCAGGCTCTCAGCAATGCCCCAGATACCTGTGTGAAGGTATTGCTCGCCCATTCACCTCAGATCATAGGGGAGGCTGCGGGCAAGGTTGATGTGGTATTAGCGGGGCATACGCATGGAGGACAGGTAGTTATTCCCCTTGTAGGCCCCCTCTTCGTGCCCCTACCAAGTGAGTATAGAAGGTTTCTCGCTGGAGCCTTCTTTGAAGACGGCACGTACATGTACGTGTCGAGAGGAATAGGCATGAGTCTTCTACCCGTGAGGTTTCTATGTCCTCCTGAAGTGGCGGTTATCGATCTAGAGGAGTCGTAGCCTCGAAGAAACCATCCTCACCGACCACCTAAGCAGCAGACGGCTTATCTTAGGTGGGATGCAATGGTCAGCTCCTATCCTAAGCCACCGACTTGCCGCTAGGTTTCTCTAGAGGAATGGAGGCAGCCCTCCCTAAGACCTCTTCGAGGAGGCTTAGCGCCTTCTTCCTTGAGAGGAGGCGGTTGTTGTTACCGCAGAAGGGGTCGTATACACATCTAGGACACCCGTCGTAGCAGCTACAGTTCTTCATGATCTCAAGGGCTACTCTATGAGCCTTCTCCAGCCTACCGTAGAGTAGCTTAGCTAAGCCTGAGCCGCCGGGCGTTGAGTCGTAGATGACTATGTGGCCGCTAGGGTAGCTTACACCTCCAAGGTCTGTGAGGCCTGCCCCTACAACAGGCCTAGCAGCGTGAATTACAGCGTGCTCCAACGCGTGTATGGCCTCGGGGTCAGCGTAGTCAGCGTAGCGAGCCTCGAGAAGCTTAGTATTATAGCTCCAGGAAAGCGGTTCTTCCAGGTACTTCAACGTCTTAGGCTTACCTCTCTCCGAGGCATAGATTTGATATACTGCGTAGCCCACCACCGTTTTAACCACCCTGCCTGACCCATAGGCCACGCGAATCCCGTCAACCTCGCGCTCAACCTCTAAGTCCAGCTCCTCTACCTCCACCTCGTATAGCGGCCTAGTGTAGTAGGGTAGCTCCCCTACCGGTTTGACGTATGCCTTCAACCTCTTTAGGTCTAGGCGCTCCACCTCATATACCACTCCTTGGTGAAGGTATACAGCTTCAGGGTGTAGGTCGTGTAGAGCCATGGGGAGCTCACGGGAGCCTATTAGCTTTTCTCCACGGTATATCTCGACTTCAGGCCCGGCTCCTCGGAGCCCCTTCTGGCTGATTAAGCGCCATGCTTCCCTTGAAGGGTAGTAGCTGGCACCTCTAGCCAGTAAGAGCCCTTCAGCCTCAAGCTTGAGCACAGCCTCCCTCCAAGCAGGAGGTATGGCCTGTTCGCGTAGCCTTCCATGTTGAAGAGCGTAAGCTAGTACGTGAAGCTTGACTACCTCCTCGTTGCTTGGTTCAAAGACTATGGGGGTAAGCTCCTGCTCAAAGTATCCTTCAGGACGGGCTTCGTAGTAAGCATCGATTGGGTCGTCGCCTAGCACCATAAACACGTAGCCAGGCAAACCTCTCCTACCGGCTCTCCCAGCTCTCTGAAGATACTTTACGTAGCTAGGGGGAGGAGAAGCCATTACCACGGCGTCAAGCGATCCGATATCTATGCCTAGCTCGAGGGTTGGGGTGGCCACTACGCCGTCGAGAGCTCCAGCCCTTAACGCATCCTCCACCTTAACCCTTTCAGCTTTGGGCAAGCCTGCCCGGTGGACAGTTACGTTGGCTCCATCCCTCTTAGCCATCCTGGCCAAGAGCTCTGCCATCTGCTGGCTATCAGTGAAGCCAAGCACTTTAAGCCCCATCCTCGCCAAGTAGGCTATGAGCTTAGAGGCCACCATCCACCTGCTTAGGGGCCCTGCGCTAACCATTACGTGGTAAGCTACTCCTCTCCTTCTAGGTAAGCCTCTAACCACCTCCACGTCTACGTCGAAGAGAAGCCTCCCTAGCTCCTCAGGGTTGCCTATGGTGGCTCCTGAAGCTATCAACTGCACTTTACCCCTAACGGTCCTCTTAAGCCGCTCCAACACCATCCTCATGTGGGAGCCGAAGGCCCCCTCGTATACATGGGCCTCATCCAGGACCACGGCGTCAACTTCCCTCAGAATTCCTCTAAACCTAGAAGAGTAGGCTAAGCCGAAGTGCAGCATGTCAGGGTTGGTTATGAAGACCGCGGGGGGGTGCTTAGCGATCTCCCTACGCTCGTGTTCGGGTGTATCGCCGTCGTAAACCGCCGCCGTCACCCCCACGTTGAAGCATAGCTTCGTCAGCCTAGCCCTCTGATCCTTAGCTAAAGCCTTAGTAGGGTATGTAATCACGGTCTTTAACCCTTCCTTCAGTGCTCGGTCCAGTAATGGAACGATGAAAGCCTCGGTCTTTCCAGTGGCGGTACCCGACGTGATCACCACGTCTCTACCTGAAGAGATCAGCCTATAGGCCTCAAACTGGTAGGAGTAAAGCCTCTCCAACCCCTGAGCTATCAAGGCAGAGGATAACGTCTCCGCCAGGCCTATCTCAGAAACCCTAGGTCCTTGAGGCGGCTCCCCAACCTCCTCCTTCCTCACGTGAACTATGCGGACTGGGGACCCAGCGAACATAGCTTTAATAGCTTCTACGACTTCCAGCAACTATCCTCTACTGAAGAGGAAGCGTGAAGCCTAAAAAGCCTCCTCACCTAGTGCGTGAAGGCCTTGAAGTTTAAGCCTATAGCCTCGGCGCTAGGGGTTACGTTAAGCCACCCCTATGAAGGATACGTAAGCTTCACGTCCAGCCCATACACCCCTCACGTGGCTTGGTCAGCCGTAGATCTCTCTACCTCCACGAAGTTCGGAGATGAAGCCCTGTCACCTGTTGAAGGCAAGGTGGAGAGGATCGTGAAGGCGAGTAGCGGAGCTGGGCCCTATGAGCGGCTAGACTACATGATATCCATTAAGCCTAGGAGGTCCGAGAAGGTTAGGGTAAAGGTAATGCACGTGAAGCCCGCCGTTAAGGCTGGAGATCACGTGGTGGAGGAGGACTTACTAGGCAGGTACATCAGGACGAACTACTTCTCCTACCACCATGTACCTCACCTTCACGTAGAGGTCTGTAGGGATACCAGCCTTAGACCTACGAGGGCAGCTCCCTTAACCCCTCTACTGCCATTGAGCGAGAAGCCGTCCTTGAAGAAGCTTAAGGTAGTGGTCGATAAGGTAGAGGAGAGCTTCGCTCTATGTAGCCTAGAAAACGGGGGGCTGGGCATTACGTGTACCATAGGGGCTTCGCGTCGTAGAGCCCTGCTCAATGGACAGCTAGGGGTTAGAGCTGAGTACCTCGGCCTCCTAGGTTTAAGGGACGTAGAGATAAACGATCCCGTAAAGGTTGCGGGCAGCGAGGTAGCTTACGTTAAGTCTCAGCTAGGAGATCGAGCCATAGCTATTACCTCTAGGTCTCTATCCTTCAAGTCTTGGCTTAGGAAGCTTCAGAGAGCTTACCTTTCCAGGAACGAGGCACCTAAGCCTAGGGTAAAGGTGACCTCGACTGAAGCGCAGGTGAGAGGAGTAGAGCTCTTATTGTCGAAGCGGTGGCAGGTTAAGCTCATACCGTATCAAGGTCGCAGCTGGGGCGAAGAGCTGAGGGGGAAGAGGCTGGAGCTAAGCTTGAGCTTAAGACGGAGCAGGACTAGGCTTTCCTGAAGCTTCCTTTAATCTACCAGCCCTTCTCCTTGCTTCTAGCTCCCTGAAGACCTCGTCTAGATCTACGCCTAATACTGCTAAGAGGACAAGGGAGTGGAAGAGGAGGTCAGCGGCTTCCTTAACCACCTCCTCTTTGGCGTTGTCCTTCGCAGCTAAGACAAGCTCTAAAGCCTCCTCACCCACCTTCCTAGACACAGCGTTGACACCGGCGGAGGCCAGAGAGCTTACATAGGAGGTCGGTTTAGGGCTTCGTAGTCTATCCTTGATCACCTCGAAGACCTCAGCCAAGATAGCCGGCCCTTTAGCTACTTCCTCCTTGACCTTAGCCTCCACCTTGTTATGGAAGCAGGTGTAGAAGCCTTCGTGGCAGCAAACTCCGACCTGGACAACCTTGAAGAGTAGAGCGTCGCGGTCACAGTCCAAGTAGACCTCCTTGACGTACTGGTAGTGGCCTGAAGTCTCACCTTTAAGCCATAGCTTGCCCCTCGATCTACTCCAGTAATGCATGAGGCCGGTGGTTAACGTCTTGAGAAGAGCTTCCTTATCCATGAAAGCTTGCATAAGCACCTGTCCAGTAGCTAAATCCTGTACCACCACGGGTACGAGGCCGTTGCCCTTAGCGAAGTTTACTTCATCAACTAGCTTGGAGGCCTCTTCAAGCCCAAGCCTGAAAAAACTGTTGGACACAGCGTCCACCTCAAAGTCCAGCCTTATAAGGCATTACAGACACTTAAAACTAAGGGAAAAGTCATGGTTGTAGTATCCCCCGACCTGGTCAATCAATACTTGACCAACGATAAGTTGGCAAAGATGTTTAAGCTACTATCGGGCGACGAGGTCATCCAGGCCTACTTGAAAATGGCTAACATCATGGCTGTAGGCAGGCTGAGATACAACGATCACGGCCACGTCCACTCTAGGATAATAGCTGGAAGCGCCTTGGAGATCTTGTCCTTGCTCGTTGAGGAGGGCGTGGAGCCCTCGCTGGTAAAGGACGGGGTGGGGAGCTATGAAGATGCTCAGCTAGTTGTGTTAGCAGGGGCCTACCTGCACGATATAGGAAACGCTGTGCATAGGGAGCAGCATCATGTACATGGCTGTTATATAGCTAGTGAGGTCTTAGATAGGTTGTTGCCCAAGGTATATGGCAACGATAAGGTGAAGATAACCCTAGTGAAGTCTGAGATCCTACACTGCATTTTCTCTCACGACGAGAAGGTTGAATCTTTAAGCATCGAGGCTGGCACGGTTAAGGTAGCTGACGGCACAGATATGGCTGGAGGTAGAGCTAGGATCCCCTATAGGACCGGGAAAGTAGATATTCACTCACTCTCAGCCTTAGCCATAAGTAGCGTTGAGATAGAGAAGGGGGTTAAGACGCCTGTAGCGATAAGGGTTAACATGGAGAACCCTGCTGGCGTATTTCAAGTAGAGGCAGTGCTCGGTAGGAAGCTTAAGACCTCGAAGATCAAGGGCTACGTCGAGGTAGAAGCTCTCATAGATGGGAAGAGGCTTAAGACCATCGAGCCTTCGTAGCCTCCTCGACCAGCTCCTCCGCTAGTTCTTTAGCCAAGGAGTCGCGGTTCCCCGTCGTCAGCACCAAGACCTTGACGTCAGCTCTACGCTTAACCTCGTCCACAAGGCCGCCTCTCGCCTTAAAGTGAACCGTGCCTAGAACAAGCTTTCCGCTATCTAGAGCCTTTCTTACCGCCTCCTTGAAAGCTTCGCTGTAGAGCTCCATGGGACCAACCTCATCCACCACAACTACGTCGCATTCCTCCAACGCCCTCAGTATGGCTTTAACCCCCACCTCTTCAAGATCGTGCAGGTTAACTCGATACTTACCTATGCTTGGACCTGTACGCTGCTCTACGCTCGCTAAAACACCTCTAGCCCCTGTAGCCAAGTCGATTACCTCAAAGCCCCACCTAACACCGCTTCTCCGCACCTCTCCAGACAGCATGCCTCCAACCTTGAACCCTCTCCGTTTAAGCTCCTCCACTACTTTCATCACAGCCGTGGTCTTGCCGACCCCCGGTGCACCGGTGAGGAAGAAAGCCTTGACCATGAAAGCTACCCCCCCGTAAGCTACCAAGAGGAAGTTAAGAGGAGGAAGAGGAACCATACCATCATTAAGATCAGGATTATGTTGAATATTGAATGCCACTTAGCGCCCTTAACCCTCTGAGCCTCAAACCTAGCTCTACAGTCGCTACTACAGAGAGGAGGCTCGCCGGGCGTGGTATACATTAAAGGTATAGGTTTACCGCAAACCACGCAGTGTTTATGAGGAGTTCCAACCTCTATGCCCGTCTTTCTCCAAATCTCCCGACACCTATCACTACATAGCGGAGGCTCCCCTACCTTCTGGGAGTAGGGAGGGTAGATCGGAGAGCCGCAAACTATGCAGTGTCGATGATCGTAAGCCGACGCAGCTCCCTCCAAAAACAATCTCTAAGCCAACTCTAATTACTTTTTACCTACTAGACGCAGCATTTTTTAACAAGGTAGGGCTTCTTGATTAGAGACGGTGTCCATCTTTGCCCCCCTTTAGCCTAGGTATCAACACTCAGACCCCTCTCATCAAGTTTAAGCTCAGCTTTGAGGAGCTCCTAGAGAAGTATGGTCAGCTTGAAGAGCCTGTTAGGCTGGAGAAACTGGTTAAAGATAAGGACTATTACTTTACTCCTGGAGGAGTGACGGCCACCGTATACCCCATGGTTAAGGCGTTAAGAAACCTAGGACAGCTATCCTCGATAAGCTGGGTATCCCTTAACCATAACGCTCCTTCCGAGGTCGTCTTCGACGACATAAAGTTCTACCACGTCCAGCTACCCAGCGAGCTCATACCTTACTACACGAACTTTAAGGAAGGTATCTGGAAAGAGTTTCATGGACTAGGACCCGCCGAGGTAAAGATCGGAGAGTACGAAGCCTACGCCATGTACAACTGGCTCTGCGCTCAACGCATGTTAAAGCTACTCCCAGAACTCGACATACTCTGGATACATGATTTCCAGCAGCTCCAAGTGGGAGGCTTAATAGGCCCTTCAGCACCAGCCGTGTATAGGTGGCATATCCCCTTTAGGATCGATTTAGTATCCCGTAGGTTAAGGAACTTCGTGCTTAAGAACCTTGAAAGCTACGACGCAGTGATCGTGAGTACCAAGAGAGACCTTGAAGGCCTTATACATGCAGGATACCATGGTAGAGCCTACCAAGTTTACCCCTACATAGACCCCAAGAAGTGGAAGGTGCCCAGCGAAAGTAGAGTAATGAAAGTCATGGATAGGTACAAGATAAGCGAGGACGATGAGGTTATATTGGTCGTGGCCAGGATGGACTACATTAAGGGGCAGGACGTTGCCATTAAGTCCCATGCCCTCCTCAAACAGAGGAGGCCTAAGGCCAAGTTACTACTAGTGGGTAACGGCAGCTTCACGAGCAGCGGCCTAGGACATAGTAAGGGTGAGACCTGGAGACGCTATTTAATGGTCTTAGTCAGAGAGCTTAAACTGGAAGATAGCGTGCGCTTCTTAGGGTACGTTAGCGATGAGGATTTGAAAGCACTGTATGTGAGGGCTAACGTCGTGCTCCTACCTTCAAAGATGGAAGGTTTCGGCCTGACAACCATAGAGGGCTGGAATTATAGGAAACCTGTAGTCGTGAGTCGAGGGGCAGGGTCCTCCGAGCTAGTCATAGAGGATGTTAACGGATATACGCATAGGCCGGAGGATCACGAAGAACTCAGCGAGAAGCTGGAAAAGGTTCTCAGCAACGCTGAGAAAGCGGAAAAGATGGGAAGCTTAGGTTATGAAACTTCTAAGCAGTGTTGGGTCTCATCAGCCGTGGAGAAGTTGAAGGAAGTCTTCGAAGAGATCCTAGAAACCTATAGAGCGGCCCATTAACTTCACTTGCCGACAAGGTCTATGTGCATCCTCAAGTAATCCTTAAGGTCCCTCGTGATTAGGAAGTTGTACCTTACATGCTCCCTTCCATTACGTCCAAGAGCTCTAGCCAGCCAGGGACGCCTAATTAAAGTTACCACTCGTTCAGCAGCCTCCTCTAAGCTGTTAACAAGGAAGCCTGTGGTACCATCTATAACCTGTAGAGGAATCCCTCCAGACCTCCTAGCAACTACTGGGACCTCTTTCCATAACGCCTCCGTCACAGCGAGGCCGAAGCCCTCCTTTATAGATAATTGAAGCGCAACGGTAAACGACCTCTGGAAGGCGTTAACCTCTAGATCAGTCACTCCATCAAGGTTAGTTAATACATGTATATCCTTGAACTGGGAAGCGCGTTCAACGGTCTTCTTGTACCATTCAGAGCCTTCAGGGTCGTCGTGAGCGAAGCTGCCTATCAATATTAATTGTGTTTTAGGTTCACGCTCCTTCACCATCCTGAACACCTCGATAACGCCTAAGGGGTCCTTCCATGGATCAAACCTCGCCACCTGCCCTATGATAGGGCTATCTGGATCGACGTCGAACCTTTCAAGCACCTTCAATATCTCCGAGGGCCTTAAGGGCTTGTTCTTGTCGGAGAGAGGGTCTATGGAGGGGTATCTTACGAATACCTTGAGGCCCATTAGATCCTTTGGGACATAGCGCTCCATCGAGCATATCACCGCGTCATACTTCATCGCAAAGTCTTTGAGGAAGTTCCAGACCGTCAGGTTAGGCTCAGACATATCGATGTGGCATCTCCACACCCATTTACCGTCCTTCCTATAGTTGATCAGTGGGAGGGGCTGAGGATCGTGTATTAACGTTACGTCAGCGTCCAGGTCTACGATCTTAGCGTTCTCCTCATTAACCTTGAGGTATATTTTCATCATCTCTTCGTTCAGCGATATAGCCATGTCCCCCTGTAGGGCGTTATGGATCATCTTGGTGACCTTAAAGAACTCGGGGGTAGCCTTCAAGACTTGCCATCTCGCATCCAGCCCAACAGAACGGGCAAGCGGGACGAGGTTCTTGAGAATCTCCGCTACGCCTCCACCATAGGACGTGGCGTTGACATGGACCACCTGGGCGCCCTTAACCCTCTCGGCCAGCTCCATGATGCTTTTTATTTCATCCCTACCTATTACGCGTTCATAGTCCTCGATGTTCTTCTCAACTGACAAGCTGGCTCACCATTAAGTCGAACACCGCTGAAACACCTTTGACCTTGGACAACCCTACTAAGACATCTATCCTACTAACAAGGCCTACGAGGCGGCCATCCTTCGATACTACAGGCAAGCCGCTTACATCCCTACTGGTCATAATTTCTATAGCTTTGCCGACATCATCTTCAGGGGCTACGCTTAAGACCTCTCTGCTCATGACGCGGTCAACGGTCTCCTTAAAAATATCCTCGATCTTCACATCGTACAGTAAAAGCTCCACGTGCCTCTCTCCGACCAATAAGTGGTTCAGTAGGTCTGTGATGGTTATTAGTCCCTTAAGTTCACCCCGCTGAACCACGGGTAGCCTACGTACCCTCAAGTCCGCCATCAAGTTGGCCGCTTCCATAAGGGTTGAGTCAGGGCTGATGCTATGGACAGGGCTTGTCATTATTTCCTTCACGGGTAAGCCGAAGTCTTCACCTTTAAGCCCGTTAAGGATGGAGGCGTCATCTACTAAGCCTTGCAGCACCCAGTTATCGTCCACTATGATGGCGAAGCCTATCCTATTCTCAACCATATACTGGAAAACTGCGAGGGAAGGCATGTGTTCAGTGAAAACTGGGCGAGGCTCATCTATGAAGAGGCTCACGTTCTCCCTCAACATCCCCTTGACCCCCCTGCTCTCCATCAGCGAAGTTCCTCGTCTACCTATGAGGATCTCGAGGACTCGGCGGCCTGTCAACACTCCTTTAACCCGCTGCTTCTCATCAACCACCACTACCCGGTAAGGGCTTTTCCTGCTCCTGCCCGCCATTATACTGAGGGCGGTAATGAGTGGATCGTTCCAGTAAATGTGAGGTCTAACACACATTATATCGACGAGTTTCAACTTATCGACCTCGCTTCAACAGTACCGGCTAGGACTTTAAATCCTACGCTTAGAGACCAACTCTAACTCTACTGCCGTAGCTCCTCTAAATATGTATGCCTTAACTGAGCCGTCGAGCGAGCTTACGATAAGCCAGATTATGGGCCACTTCTTCATGCCTTCAAGGTCAGCGTCGGAGGGATTTGGAGGAGCAGGGTGGGAATGATAGATTCCCACCACCTCCAAGCCAAGCTTCTCAGCCTTAACATGGGCCTCATAGATATCCTCAGGCCTAACCACAAACCGAGTGGGTGAAGGAGCTACGTTAACCGATGGGTAAACCCTCAACACCTTAACCGTTTCACCCTCAACACTTCCTAGGAGGAAGCCGCATACCTCTTGAGGTGAGGTTGACGCCTCTTTTACAAGAGCTTTCAACCAATCCTCATCCATCTCTATCTTCCTCGCGGCGAGCAATATGAATCCTCCATATCGCTCCTAGAAACTATAAGTTTAAAGCCTTGGAAATACAGAAGCGTTTCTCGTCGGGAGCTACATTGTCTAAGTACCCTGCCATTATAGGTTACGGCAGGACTAAGTTCGGCGAGCTATATGAAAGATCGCCTGAGGAGCTCATAGAGGAGGCTGGGCTTAAAGCCCTAGACCTAGCTGGAGTGGAGCGTAAAGACCTAGAATACTGCTTCCTCTCCGATTACTTCCTTCAGCTCACCAACAAAATAGGGCTTGAGGAGGGCTTCATGTCCGAGTTATTGGAGCTCCACGTACCCATGGAGAAGTGTAGGTCCTTCAGCTCAGCGCTCTTCAACGCCTACACCGCCATAATGGCGGGGCGCTGTAAACTCGCCCTAGTAGGAGGAGTCGAGAAGCTAACTGATAGGTGGGATAAGATACGCGACGACTTGATGATCCTGGAAGACCCTTGGAGCTACTACGCTGGAGGCAGCCCTGAGGCCAACCACGAGTTGATGATGAGGCTTTACGTGAAGGAGTATGGGTTAAGCCAGGAAGAGGCCGATGAGCTGCTGGAGGCCTTAGCGATGATAGCGGTTAAGAACCATCAATGGGCTACGCTCAATAAAGAAGCTCACTTCCATAACAAGCCTATAACGATCAGTGAAGTCTTAAAGGCTAGGAAAAAGGAGAGGAAGCTTCTGGGCCTATACGACTTCGCACCTATATCTGACGGCGCCTCCGTAGTGATACTAGCTAGCCCTGAGGTCGCCTCTAAACTATGCGAGGACCCCGTATACGTGGTAGGCTTCGGCTCCTCCACCGACTTTATCTCCTATCCTTGTAGACAGGGCAGGGCTGGTTTCCTAGCTACGAGGCTGGCGGCTGAGGTAGCGTTCGACATGGCTAAAATGGAGCCGGAGAACATAGGTGTGGCTGAGCTCTACGACCAGTCCACGCTACTTGAACTCATAGCCTTAGAGGATCTAGGCTTTTACGGTAAAGGGGAAGGCTGGGCTAAGGTGAAGGAAAGCCTCGAGTCAGGAAACGTCTACCAGCTAGAGGGTGCGAGGGAGCTCTACGTAAACACTAGTGGAGGAAGGAAAGCCGACGGCAACCCTCTTGGCGCTAGCGGTGGAGCCATGGTAATAGAGGTGGCTAAACAGCTACGCGAAGAGGCTGAGGCGAGGCAAGTTTCCTTCACCGGTAAGGCAAGGGCAGGCTTGGTGGTTGAACATGAGGGCTTCGGCACTAAAACCTACGTGCACATCTTGTCGAGGGAGGTTCCATGAGCAGCGAGCCTATCGAACGTAGAGTCTCGTACATAGGAGATAGGCTAAGGGGAGCTAAGTGCACCATATGTGGTAGAGAGTACTTTAACGTGAGGCATTACTGCGGCGTCTGTGGAAGATCTAGCATAGGTAAGATGGCGTGTCTCGACCTATTCTATGAAAAAGGTATACTGGAGGTCTGCACAGCGATAAGGGAGCCTACCAATAGGTTTAGGGGGCTTAATAGCTACATATACGGCATTGTTTCGTTCCACGACGGGGATATCAAAGTACCTGGCAGGTTAACTGACTTAATCCTAGACGAGGAAGATATTGAGCCTTCAGCCCTTGAAGGAAAGGAGGTAGTTCCGAGGATTAGGAGAAGATATGCCGTTGAGAGGAGTGAGATCGTACCCACCATTTCCCTTGCCTTCACCCTCGCCGACGAGTACTATCCGTATCAGCGATTTGAGCCCAAGGAACCCCGAGAAAAAGCGGAAAAGCCTGGGATCGTTGGCTACGGCGTCTATACTTCGAGGTTTAGGATAAAGGAGGAAGGCTTAGAGAGGACGGTGCCCTTCATAGATGAGGATGCCATCACAGCCTCGGTTGAGGCTGGGAAGCTGGCTTTAATCCATGCCGGCGTAGACCCTCACCTCGTTAAGAAAGTCTACGTAGGCTCCGAGTCTAACCCCTACGCGGTTAAGCCCATAGCCTCCAAGGTAGCACAGGTACTAGAGTTAGGGGTAAAGCTGCCGGGAGAATTACAGGAGGTTGATGCCATAGACACCCAGTTCGCCTGCAAAGCAGCGACGAGTATGTTTAAGGATGCAGCTGCCCTAGCGTACTACCCCTTCGTGGAGACCCCGTACGTGATGGTGATAGGGGCCGACAACGCCCAAGCCGCTCCTCGTAACACCGCTGGGGGAGAACTAGACTTCTTCGTGGGCTATGGAGCTTCCGCCTTCATCTTCGGGCTCTACGACGTGATAGCTGAGGTCGAGGCATGGTACTCCTGTACCTCGGATACGCCTGATTTCTGGAGGAGGGATACGCAGGAGTATCCTAGGCATGGAGGACGGTTCACTGGAGCACCTGCCTACTTTAAACACGTGGAGAAGGCGGCTAAAGGCCTTATGGACAAGTTTGGCTATAAACCTTCAGACTTCGACTACTTCGTCCTTCACCAACCCAACCCTACCTTCCCCGTAAAGGCTGCGAGGAGCCTAGGTTTCAAGGAAGAGCAGTATAGCTTAGGCCTCAAGGTATCTAAGTTCGGCAACACGTACTCTAGCTCAAGCCCATTAGGCCTAGCAGCGGTGCTTGATAAGGCTAAGCCCCACCAACGCATACTGCTCGTAAGCTATGGCTCAGGCGCGGGGAGCGATGCGTATGTTTTCATTACCACTCCGCTCATAGAAACGAAAAGAGAGAGGCAGAAGTTTACGGTGGAGTGGCAGGCTGAGAACAAGTTCTTGAAGTACGTGGACTACGCGACTTATAGGCGCTTCAAGGCTGGGCTCGAACTTTCCTCTTAACCACCACCGCTACGACGGTGGCCGCTAGGATAAAGACGGTGGCGTAAATCAGCTTCATATAAAGCGGAGCCTCCCAGAACCAGTCCATGTTTATGAGGAAACCGCCTCTCTCAATGTAGACATCCATCCACAAGTTTTGCGTCAATGTCCTTCCACGCTGAACCCATAAAACTTGAAGCTCCACATCCACCTGGCCTATGGGAGCAGTAGGGCTGACGTCCACCTCAAAGCTGGCTGTAGCCGTTGAGGAGCCTTCCATAGTCCCTAGGAAGGACACTGTAGTACCGCTAAACGTTGAGCCCAGCAACCTAACTCTGACCTGCTCTGCTTCGACATCCTCGACGTTACGTAGAAGCAACACGACCCTAACCCCCCTCTCGTCTTGTTTAAGTACAGTAGGCTCCGTGTATGCCTCGAGAATCTCGAACCTAGCTTTCCTTGAAACCTCGAGGGGTAAAGTTAAGTTCTGCATCCCTCCATCATAGCTAACCGTTAAGGTTAGGTTATATCTATCAGGCTCAAGTTCCTCGTCTAAGTCGACGTAGAAACTGATTTCCCTATACTCACCGATTGGAAGAGTGCCTAAGTTGACCTCGTCGGACCCCGCGTAGGTAGGCGTTATGCCTTCAGGGGTTACTAGCCTGACCTCCACGTCCTCAGCAGCGTAGCTCCCAATATTAGCTAAAGCAACCTTCAACTCTACGCCTTCATCTCCCGGAAATACTGAAGGAGGTACATAGCTGCTCCTCAAAGCTATAAACTCCGCTTCACCACCTACCTCTAAGCCTAGTGAGGCTAGATACGTATAGGAGCGTCCTTCGCCGTCACGGTAGCTTAAGGAAGCCGAGAGCACAGTGGCACCGTATAACGTCGGAGGCGCGTAGATGGCTAATGGGGCTTCAACACTCCCTCCCGCCTCGATGAAGTCAAAGGTGAGGTAGTTGGACCCTAGGATAACTAATCCTTGAGCAGGGGTTAAAGTGATGGATATATTGGATGCTTCAAGAAAACCTGTATTCTCCACGATAAGCTTCACGTAGTTCACATCGTCGGGCACTATGACTGAGGGGTCTAGGCTTAAAGATAATTGAACAGGAGGCATAGGTTCCACGGTGAAGCCGAGAGTGTAGGTGCTAGCGTAGGCATTGCCGAACTGGTCTAGGTAGGTGGCTGTGACGGTGAGCGCCACACTATCGAGAGCAAGGCTTTGAACGTGGAGCTTCAAGGAGACGGACGAAGAACTTGAAGGCGAAAGAACCCCTATAAGCGAGGCACTGCCCTCAACCACCGTTAAGTAAGGCGTAGCTGATGAAGCAATGAGGTTTATCAACCTGGCCGCTCCTGTGCCCTCGTTTTTCACCACGAGTTCAACCTCAGTAACCGTCCCCTTCTTCAGTTCGGAGGGGGTTGCTGATAAGGTTAGAGTGGGTAGGCCATAGAGGGTTATGGGCACCGTTAAGCTCTCCTCCTTACTTTCACCACCTGCCTCGTAGCTCACTCTGAGCTCAGCGTCATAGGAGGGGACCTCAGGGTTTAGAGGAGTATTCAAGGTAAAGGTGAAGAGCACGAGCTGGCCAGCCTCCACCTCTTCGCTATAGGAATCTGTATTAGAGCCTCCCGTGGAGGCTGGGCCAGGAGTTAGCGTAGCTTCAAGGTCAGAGGCTGGATATTCTCCCTTATAGCTAAGGACCACTGAGAAGTAGCTCGTTGAGCCTTGCGTGTAGCTGCTCCAGTAAGCGTCTTTAACCTCGAACCGGTTCTCATCAGCCTTCACGGATATGCTTAGCATAGCGATAGCCAGGAGGAGCAGGGTCACGGCCAAGATGACTCCTCTACTTTTCATTTCAATCCACCCTCGCCTTAAACAGCAGTAGCGAACAGGTCAAGGTAACGACGACGTAGATGAAGAGAGGAGTGAGGTCCCACAGCATCATGTAGAGGGGCTGCCCTCTAACCATCAACGACTGCAAGGCATCGACGAAGTAGTATAGAGGATTTATGTAAGCCACTATCCTACTGCTAGGCGTTAATATCTCGACAGGAGCGAAAGCTCCGCAGAAAAGCAGCGCAGGTATGAAAATGAAGGTGGAGATCTGGTAAGCTTGAAGCTGATTACGGGAGACCACCGAGGCAGCTAAGCCTAAACCTAAGGAGCCTACAAGGAAAAGCGTGGACACCGCTAAGATATCGATTAAGCTACACCTCATAAGGACCTTAAAGCCGTAGAGGGCTATGGCTAGCGTTAATAGGAGGTCAAGGAATGTCACAAAGCCATAGGCCAGAAGCTTACCTACGATGATCTCCCATCGCCTAAGTGGAGACATAACCAGCGCCTCAAAGGTACCCTTCTCCCTCTCCCTAGCTATGGCCACGGAGATCAGCGTGGCTGGAAGCAGTAGCAATATCATACCTAAAACTACAGGCATGAAGGAGTCTATCCTCTTCAATTCAGGGCCGTATAGCGTAGTGAGGATTAGGGAGAGCCTAGGTCCCTGAACCCCTACTTCAGCGCTAAGCGTAGCGTCAGCGCTGGTTAAGAGAGCCGCAGTATGGTCTTTAAGGCTTCTAGAAATACTTGGCATAGACTCGTCTGTCACTAGGATTACGAAGGCTCCATCGACCAGATAGCTCTGGGTAAAGCCTTCCGGGATCACTATGGCGCCTAATACTTGTCCCTCCTGCACCATATCCTCCGCCTTCTCTAGGCTGTCCACGTAAGCCACTACGTGGAAAGCCTTAGACTGTTCAACGATGTTTACAAAGCTCCAGCTAAGCATACCTTCAGGGTCGAGGTTAGCGACAGCTATAGGTATGTGCCCCATTCCTCCCCCATAACCCCAGCCGAAGAGAACCATCACTATTATGGGCATACCTATCACCATGGCCAAGGTTCTAACATCCCTCCTAA
>QMSI01000012.1 GCA_003649615.1 Thermoprotei archaeon
AACGTTATCAACCCTATATCAAGTAGCCAGAGAGCCCTCGAAGATTAAGGCGCCCGAGATGGCTATAATATTAATTAAGCACAAGACGCAATGCCTAGAGGACCAACCATGTTAGACCCCCTCACCATTAAAGCTGCTTTAGGCGAGGTCAAAGCAGACCTTGTAGTAAAGCAGGGAACCTTAGTAAACGTGTACACGGGGGAAATATTAGAAGGAATAGATGTAGCTATTAAAGCGTCTAAGATCGTGTACATGGGCCCTAACGCTTCCCATACAGTAGGAAGTGAGACAAAGCTCATAGACGCTGAAGGAATGTACGTGGTGCCAGGCTTCATAGATGCTCACACCCATATAGATCTTTACTGTACGCCTGCAGAGCAATCCAAGGCTGCATTGATACACGGTACCACTACCCTATTCGCTGAGCCAGACCAGCTCGCAAACGTACTGGGCTTTGAAGGCCTCAAGTTGTTCGCAGAGATGATTAGACAGCTTCCAATAAAGGTGTACATGTTAGTACCGCTTGTATGCCCTCAAGACCCTTTATTCGATGAGACCCATTCGTTGAAGCCCGAGGAGGTAGAGGAGGCATTAAGATGGGACTATGTAGTAGGATTAGGAGAAGTGGTAGGATGGCTTAGGCTGCTTGCAGGCGATAAAGACTACGAGACTAAGATAACTATTGCTCAAAGGATAGGTAAGATCATAGAAGGACATTCAGCTGGCGCTAAGGGGATGAAGCTTCAGGCATATGTAGCAGCTGGCATCAACTCCTGTCACGAAGCTATAAACGCAGATGAGGCATTGGAGCGCGCGAGGCTAGGAGTACATGTAATGGTTAGGGAGGGCTCTCTGAGGCAGGACCTAGCTAATGTATTGCCAGGCTTGATTATGGAGAACATAAACCTATGTGCAGTATCTCTGGTTACTGACATCATGGACCCTGAGGACTTGAGGGAGCTAGGCTACATGGACCACGTAGTGCGTAAAGCCATTGAGCTAGGCGTAGACCCTGTAAGGGCCATTATGATGGTCACCATTAACCCTGCGAGGCGCTTTAGGCTTGACCATGAAATAGGCGGAATAGGACCTGGAAAGGAAGCTGACCTGGTCTTACTTGAGAATCTAAGGGAAGTAAAAGTCAGGGTTACCATAAGTAAGGGGAAGGTAGCGGCTAAGGATGGTGAGGTTCTAGTCGAAGCTGCCCCCATCACTTATCCTCCATACGCCTTTGACACTGTTAAAGTAGGTAGAGCTATGCTCCCTGAAGACTTCAAAATAAAGGTCGGTAAGGAAGGTGAGGTGAAGGTGAGGGTAATGAAGTTAATGAATGAAGCCATAAATAAACTAAGTATAGAAGAACTACCCGTAAGGCGAGGCGAAGTTAAACTTCCACCGGGCTACCTAAAAGTAGCTGTTATCGACCGACACTGGGAAACAGGAAAGATCGCTTTAGGCATCATGGAGGGGTTTGGAGCCGAGGTAGGAGGATTAGCCTCAACCCTAAACTTTGACGAAAACAACTTGGTAGTGTTGGGCAAGCTGGAGGAAGATATGTCCATAGCCGCGAATAGGATAGCGGAGCTTAGAGGCGGAATAGTTATCGTTGATGGAGGGACAGTGGTCTATGAGCTTCCCATGCCCTTAGCTGGAGTTATGTCACTTGATAGCCTAGATAGCGTCTCGAGGAGGTTAAAAGAAATGAATAGCTACCTTAGAGGCAAAGGCTCTAAGCTGAAGAAGCCTTTAAACGTGATGGCCTTCATTACCTTCGTAACGCTGCCAGAAATAAGGCTCTGCCCTAAAGGTTTAGTCGATGTTAAGCAGAGAAAACTTGTACCCCTCATAATTGAAGACTAGCTACGTGAACGCTCCTTAATAGCCTTCAGCACTGTATAAGGCCTCATAGGTATCTCCTTGATCCATGTCCCTATAGCGTTAGCAACAGCATTAGCTATCGCCGCTGGGAGAGCCCCTAGTACACCCTCACCAACCTCCTTGCCACCGAAGGGGCCGTTCGGGTCGACGGTGATTACGTGAACGGTTTCCACTTCAGGCATGTCGGTAAACCTAGCGACCTTGTAGTCCGCGAGGGTGCGATTAAGCACCCTGCCATGTCTTGAAGTAGCGAGTTCTTCAAACAGCGCTTGACCTATCCCCATGGCTACTTGACCTTCTACCTGGGCCTCTACCATCTGAGGATTGATGGGAAAACCACAGTCGTGGGCTACGGTGACCTTTAAAACTCTCACCTTGCCTGTCGCTATGTCCACTTCTACTTCTGCGCCAGCCACGGTAAAGCTATAGGCTCCTGTGAAGCGGCCACGAGCGGTATGGAGACTAGGATACCAGTTAACGCTTGGGTCGTCGGGTATTGCTTTAGTATGCCCGACCCCAACGATCTGTTTACCCCCTCTAGTCAAGATATGCCTTCTAACCGCCTGAGATACAGTAATGCCACGTTCAGGTTGGCCTTTAACACGAACCCAGCCCTCCTTCACTTCAAGGTCCTCGGGGCTGGCCTCCAGCATCTCGGCTGCAACCTCGAGGAGCTGTCGTTTAGCATCCTCAGCAGCCAGCTTCACTGCCCTTCCTGAGACAAAGGTGCCCCCGCTTAGCCAGTTGTGCATGTCAATGGGACAGAGCACAGAGTCGCCGGAGATCACTATAACGTCGTTTAGGCGTAAGCCTAGGGTCTCAGCGGTTATCTGCGCCATTAAGGTGTCGGAGCCCTGTCCGAACTCAGCAGCACCTGTGAAGACCACCGCTTTACCATCTTCGTTTAGCCTAACTACCGCGGTACTCCCAAAAGGATAGTACTGGGCGCCATTAAACATAGCGGCTACTCCTAAACCTACTCCGTAAGCCTTCTCGCCCTCCTTTCCTTTACGCCTCTTCTCGGTCCACTTTATACGATCCACGAGCTTTTGAAGCCCTTCTGTTAACCCACAGCTATGAAGTATATCGCCGTTAGGTAACACGTCACCTTTCTTCCTGAAATTCTTAAGCCTTATCTCCGCAGGATCCATACCTAGCTCTTCAGCTAACATGTCAAGCTGAGACTCCATGGCAAACCGGAACTCAGGAGCTCCATGGCCTCTTTTTGGCACCCTAACCTGCTTATTGGTATATACGGCGTAAGCCTCATACTTATAGTTAGGAATGTGGTAGATGGGCTGAGAGAAGGCGTGAGCTAGGAAGATGAAAACAGGTGCTGAGCCGCGGTAAGCACCGCAGTCACCTATCACTTTAGCGTGTTGAGCTACCAGGAGGCCGTCTTTCGTCACCCCTGTCTTCAAATATATCTTAGCTAAATGCTGTGAAGACCTAGAGGACTCTAAGTCCTCTTCCCTAGTTAGGACTATCTTAACGGGCTTGCCTAGCTTCTTAGATAGGAAAGCAGCTATGAACTCGTGGGGCTGAAGCTCTATCTTTCCGCCAAAGACCCCTCCTATGTGGATCCTACGTATTCTCACCTTGCTAACTGGTAGGCCCAGCGTCCTAGCCAGCCAATACTGTTTAATCGGAAAGCCCATGTGGCCGGTCCATACATCCAAGAAGCCCGTTGTGGGGTTATAGCTCGCCACAACGTCATGGGTTTCCATACAGCAATGTGAGTGAGGACTAGTCTTAAACACGTCCTCCCTGACCAAGTAAGCTTCCTTGAACCCCTTATCCACATCGCCATAGGAGACGAAACAAGTTGAAGCTACATTATTAACTACAACCTGTTCCTTCGAGGGGCGTGCAACCCCCCATTCTTGCCAGAAAGAGGGAGCCGTGGGCTTGATCACTTCATGTATCTTGGGAGCTCCCTCCTTCATGGCTTCCTCAGCGTCAAATACCGCAGGAAGCTCCTCATACTTGACCTTGATTAACCTCAACGCTCTCTCAGCTATTTCCTCGCTAACCGCCGCTACTGCGGCAACAGGTTCACCAACATACCTTACTTTGTCTTCAGCCAATGGAGGCTCGTCGGCTGGGAGGCTAGGCGTGTCAACGAAGCCATACCTTACCCCTAAAGTATCCCTACCAGTTATAACGGCTTTCACTCCTGGAAGAGCCTGCGCTTCGCTTACATCTATGCTTACAATCCTTGCGTGGGGTAGAGGGCTACGTAGTATCTTGGCGTATAGCATACCGGGCAGCTCTAAGTCTGAAACATATACTGCTCTACCAGTGGCTTTCTCTGCTCCATCCAACCGTGGAGTAGGCTTACCCACAAAGCTATAGTTGCTCATTTGATCTCACCTTTAGCCACTGCTAAGATAGCCTTAACTATGTTTGAGTAACCTGCACAGCGACAGATATTGCCGCTCAAAGCCTCCTTGATTTCTTCAGGAGTAGGGTTAGGGTTTTCGTCGAGTAGAGCTTTAGCCGCCATTATCATGCCTGACGTACAGAAGCCGCACTGAATAGCGCCATACTTAATGAAAGCCTCTTGTAGAGGATGAAGCTTAGAGCCGTCAGATAGCCCTTCAACAGTTAAGACTTCGCCTCCATCAGCATCCACAGCTAGGACTAGGCAGGAGTTCACCGCCTTACCGTTAAGTATAACCGTGCATGACCCACAATCACCTGTCCCGCAGCCCTCCTTAACGCTGGTCAAGCCTAGATCCTCCCGTAAAACCTCGAGGAGAGTCTTCCAAGGCTCCACCTCTAACTCCTTAACTTCACCATTTACCTTCAGCTTAATGGCCTTCTTCACCCAGACCACCCCAAGGACCCCAATACTTTTCTTAAAGCTCTCTTCGTCAATACCTTGACCACCTCCCTGCGATACTCCGCAGGGGCGCGAAAATCCCATAACTCGCTTTTAGGAGGATTTACTTTCCTTGAAGCTTCCTCAGCCACTTCATCTATAAGCTGTTGATCAACCCTCCTCCCCTTCGCAATCTCCTCAGCCTCTCTAACCAAGATAGGCACAGGCGCCACAGCTCCTAAAGCAAGCCTCAAGCTCTTGACCTCCTGGCCGTTCAAGCTAAGCGAAACCGCCACGCCGGCAACCGAGATGTCCTCCAAGGTTCTAGACGGTAGCTTAAGGTAGGTCGAGGAGGTATTTCGAGGAGGGTTGGGGATGAAAACCTCTACGAGAACTTCATCCTCGCTCAAGGAGGTCTTATTAGGTCCTTGGAAGAAGTCCGCGAGAGCTATAGACCTTAATCCGCGACTACTCCTAGCTACTACACGTGCGCCTAACGCCATTAAAGGAGGAGGAAGATCCGCCGTAGGTGCAGCGTTGCATATATTTCCGCCTATAGTGGCTATGTTTCTAATATTGGGGAAGGCCATAACTTGGGCAGCCTCCCAAAGAGCGGTAAAGTGCTCCTTTACCACCGTGGACCTCAAGATCTCACGTATCGTGGTTAAAGCCCCTATCCTCAAACCCTCATCGCTATGGGCCACGTAGCTAAGCTTAGGTATGCGCTTTAAGTTAATGACAGCTTGAGGCCTCCTCCTACCAAGCTTCATCTGGACAAGAAGGTTAGTGCCTCCAGCTAATAGAGCAGCTTTACCGCGGTACTTGGATAGGAGGTCGCAGGCTTGCTCCAAGCTATGAGGCTCAAAATACTCAAAAGGAGGAAGTTTAAGCACCATTCTAATCAATCCAACCAAGCCTTTGCTACAATATCAATTAAAAAACTTTCTATTGAAAAATATATAATCTTATTAGCTTGTAGGAGCCACGGTTGAGTAGGTTGCTGTTCAATTAATATGGTGGTGGTGATGGTTGAGCGTATACTATCGAGGGCCTTAGAGGCCTTATCAAGCGGCAAAAAGGTGGCTCTCTGTATCGTGGTTAAGAAGGAGGGCTCCGCCCCTAGAGACGAAGGAGCTAAGATGCTCGTGACCGAAGACGGCGAGGTGGAGGGGACAATAGGGGGAGGAAAGTTCGAGGAGCTAGTTAAGGAGGAGGCCTTAGAGGCGTTGAAGAAAGGGGCTAGCAAGCTCGTTAGGTATAGCTTTGGTTTCGGTGAAGGCGTAGACACAGGACTTCCATGTGGAGGTGCAGCTGAAGTCTTCATCGACGTCTTAACTCCTAAGCCTAGGCTCGTAATCATGGGCGTAGGTCATGTAGGCATAGCGCTAGCTAGGCTCGCCAGGGAGCTAAGGTTTGAGGCAATATTAGTGGACGAGGCTGCTGAAGAGCCTGGCGTCCTAGCTAAACCACCAAGTGAAGCTTTAAGGGAGGTTAAGGTAGGGAGGTCGGATTACATAGTGATAGCTTACGGAGACCCTGAAAGAGACTATGAAGCTTTAAGGGTTGCGCTTAAACAAGAGCCAAGCTACATTGGGTTATTGGGTAGCAAGAGAAAGACAAAGCTCCTACTTGAACGTCTAAGCAGCGAGGGCTTCAACTTAGAGCATCTTAGGGGTAGACTTTATGCACCGGTAGGCATAGATCTAGGGGCTGATACGCCTGAGGAGGTAGCTTTAAGCATCATGGCTGAGATAATAGGGCTTCGAAAAGGAGCTAAGCTACCTCATCTAAGTTTACTTAAACCTTAGCCTCCATAGAGCTCGTAAGGTCGGTACAGGTCAATAAGGGAGCCAGTGTCCAGTGCTTCCACGCCCTTCTCTACCACCGTGAAGCCGTCTCCTCTCACTAAGGGGCTTAGCTTAGAACTATCCCCCTCTAACGGCTCAGCGAGTACATCGTTTCCCCAAGCCAGTTTAACGAAGATTACCTTCTTGAAGTCCTTGAATCTTCCAAAGCTAAGGCTCCTGGTCAGCTTGACTTTACCAGTAGGCTTAGGTTCTAATGGAACACCCATCATACTCACGCCCACCGCTGGTATACCTATGAAGGACAAGCCGACGATCAGAGACTGAACATGGCCTGGAAGGAGGACGAGGGGCTTTCCATCGACAGCCACGCAGCTTGTCACCCTGCCAGGAACCACCTTAATTCCTCTAACCAAGGGCTTACCTCCAATGCTCATGGCCGCCTCCCACACATGGTCGTAGAGGCCCACTGAAGCCCCACCGACCGTAAATACAGCGTCGCATCGTTCGAGGCCTTTAATCACCGTGGCGGCGATCTCGTTCACGTCATCCCTAACGGGACGAGCAATTAAGGCCTTAAAGCCAGCTTTAAGTAAAACCTGCTTTACAAGCGGACTATGGGTATCTTCCCTACGATCCTCAACGAGCTCAGTCCCCGTGGGAACGATAAGGATAGTGGGCTTCCTATGAACCTTAATTTTTCTCAGACCGAAGACATGAAGAGCCTTAACATCCAGCGGCCTAAGCCTTCTACCACTACAAAACACCACCTCCTGTTTCTTAAAGTCTGAAGCCCTTCTCGTAACGTTTAACCAAGGTTTCACCTCGCTGCGGATGACCACGGTGTCTTCAAGCACCTCAACCTTCTCTAGCTCAATCAAAGCGTCTGAGCCCTCTGGAAGAGGTCTACCTGTTGGCACATAGCAGGTCTCACCCACCCCCAACCTACCGTCACCAGTAAGCTTCAAGAATACAGGTGCACTAAGCGAGGCGCCTCGAGTATCTGAGCTTCTTACTGCAAAGCCGTCGAAGTGAGCCGTGTCAAAGAGAGGAGAGTCGAAAGGAGCAGCTACATCCTCGGCTAAGTATCTACCGCAAGCCTCGAGAACATCTACCTCCTCTACCTCTCCTAAAGGCTTAACGTTAAGCTTCAGCCTTTCATAGACCTCCTCGAGCTCTACATAGTCAAGAAGTTTAACCCTAAGAGATCCTTTAAGCTGCTTAAAATTCATCGGTCTCTACACCTCTACGTTTGAGCTCCTCCATTAACCTGGTGTACCATGCCGGAAACCTTAGGTCAACCTTGCATCTGCTCGGTGTGTACGGTTTAATGTCTAAGACTGGGGTGCCATCGAAGGCGTCCATGCCTTTAACCTTCAACACTCTACCTCGCCTTTCAATGAGCTCAACGATCGTTAAGCCTATGGGATTAGGTCTATGAGGCGAGTCTAGACAGAAAACCCCAACTAAGGGTAGTTCCTCAAGCTTGAAGCCATAGCGCTGAATAAACCTTTTATGTCTTGCTTTGAGTACTCTGCGCTGCTCTTCCGTGACCTTATGCATGTAAAAGATAACGATGAGGTGAGAAAAGCCATCGATACCCTCTAAGGCATCCTTAAACTCCTCTAAGACCTCTATCTCAGCCTCTACACCGTCAGGCCAGCTTCCCTTTACCTCCTCATCGCTTAGCCCGGTCCTAATGAAACCTATAGGTTTGAGAACTATTTCCAACTCTACCCACCTTGATCATGAGCATATGGACAGAAAATGGGCAGGTTTAGGAGCTTGGCGACTCCTTTACCCGTAACGCCATAAATTACGCACTCTACCGCATAGCGGTCGCACCAGTTAATGATTTCGTGGAGCGTCCCATTCACCACTGCACTACCCGTCACCAGGACCAGCCTAGCTCTCCTTATAGCTTCCTCGTTCTCTGAGCTACTGAGCACCTTAACTCCGAACTTAACGGAGCCTATATTAGCGGGATCCATGTCTGTTACGAGTAGCCTGTCAAAAGCCTTGGCTAAAGCCCTAACGTGGCCAGGTTGATAACCTATATGTAGCACAACATCATCTTTCCCCAGCCTCTTACGTATCTCCGCAGCTAATAGGTCACCGCAAGCCTCAGCCTCTACACCCTTACAGTGAAGAGTACCTTTAACCTCCCCCAGCCTGTTCAGTAAGGCGTTGAGCGCTGAGTAGAATAAAGCTCTGTTAACCTCTAAAGATAGGTCTAAGAACGGAACTTCGCTGAACGGTAAGACGCAGTTTCTCGCATGGCTTGTGAAAGCCTGTCCACAGCCCCCCTCGATCTCACAGTGCTCTATTACCTCCCTCCCCCTCATCAGGAAGTACTCGCTGGAAGGAAGCTTCACTTCATCCTTCCCCAACACCATGAACCTGGCCTCTAAGCCTTCCAATCTATGTAACTTAAGCCTCTCAACGAAGGCTTCTACAGCCAACCTGTCAAGCCAGTTCAACGTAACGCCCTCACCGACTTCATAGGTAGTCTCACATATACCTCCTCTCCAAGACTAGGAGCCTCGGAGGGGTTAGCTTGAATTGAGCTTAAGATATGGTCGCCAACAGCCACTTTTAACTTGATTGCCGAGCCTAGGCTCTCGACACCCACGATAACACCGCGATACGCGTTTAACCCCTTAAATGGGTCCTTTGAGACCTTCACCTCTGTTGGAGGAATATATAGAAAGTTTGCTTGGCCTCCTTCATGAACGACGTTAAGCCCACCGCATGATGCCTTCATTAGACCGTTACCCAGCGCTTCATAAACCTCGCACTTGAATAGGTTTAAACCTATGAGGTTCTGGCCTAAAGATGAAGACGCGATGTTTTCTAGAGGACCCTCCTCGACGGCTTTACCGTTAACCAACACTACTGCTTTTCCTTTCAACCCCTTAAGCTCGCTCACCTCATGGGTGACGAGGATCGTCGTTAATTTAAGAGCCTTCTGTAGGCTGACTAGCCATAGCTTTAACACTTCTCTTGACGCCGCGTCGAGGTTGTTAAAGGGTTCATCGAGGAGCAGGACCCTCGGGTTAATGGCTAGAGCCCTAGCAATAGCTACTCGCTGCCTCTCACCACCGCTTAGAGCACCTGGATAACGGTGGAGCAGGTGTTTAAGGTCGAGGAGCTTAGCGAGCTCCAATACCTTTTCCTTAACCACGCTCTTAGGCAGCTTTCTCAGCTTTAAGCCATAAGCTATGTTATCCTCCACAGTCATGTGGGAGAAAAGTGCTAAGTTTTGAGGAACTAGGCCAACACATCTCTTGTCAGGAGGAATTTTATCGACGGGGCTACCGTCAAAGAGCACGGAGCCTTCATAGTCAACCAAGCCTGCCATGACATTTAAGGCTGTGGTCTTGCCAGCACCTGAAGGGCCAAGGAGGAAGGTAAAGCAGCCGTGTTCAGCTTTAAAGTTCAATCCTTTAAGCGCATAGTTCCACACTTCCACGAGCTCTACGTTAGGCAACATCCCCTCTCCTTTTAGTGATCATAAGCTCAAGCCTCTCAAAGAGCTCTTGGAAAAGGTAATTCGAGGCAGCTAAGACTGTGACCGTCACTATTATTACATCGACTCTCAACATGCTGCTGGCCTCCATGGCCAGGAAGCCTAAGCCTGAAGACATGGCCACCATCTCAGCCACGAAGCACGACCTCCAAGCCATCCCAATCTCCACCTTTAACCCGGATAGTATTGAGGGCAAGGCTTGAGGAATTATGATAGATGTCACTAGCTTCCACCTACAAGCCCCCAAAGTCTTAGCCACGTTGATCACGTTCCTGTCCACTCCCCTAACACCTGTGAGGGTGATGAAGACGAGTGGGACGAAGGAGCATAGAAAGACCACGGCTATGGGTAAAAGCTCCCTAAGCCCTATCCAAACTATGAGTAAAGGTATCCAGGCAACCGCAGGGATGGAATAGAGGAGAGTCAGTATAAGGAAAGTGGAGTCGTAGACCACTCTACTATATCCCATCGCTACTCCTACAGCTACCCCAGCGATTGACCCTAGGGTGAAGCCAACAAGGACCCTTATTAGCGAAGCCAGGTAATGGTTTACTAGGATCCCTGAGACGATTAACTTGTTGAGAGAATAGGCCACGTCAACCATCGATGGGAAGAGGAAGCCAGAGAGAAAACCCAATCTTATAGCCATCTCCCACATGGCTAAAGCCGCAAAGAGAACTATTAGAGCCTTAACTCTCAACTTGATTCACCTAGAAAGCTCAGGTCGACGAGGTTAGAGGCGTTGAAGCTTTGAGGTATGCATCCATACTGAGCCATTAAATCTATGTATTTCTGATACTCAGCTAGATCAACCTTCACGTCGTATTCAAGGTGGCTCATGGACTCTAAGGCTTCATCTAACGTTAACCCTAAGCGGGAAGCTACGACGCTAGCTGAACCCTCAAAATCATCTTCTATGAGGCATGTGGCCTTAATTGTAGCTTGAACTAACTTTGATACTAGCTCTGGTTTCTCCTCGATAAGGTCTTCTCTTACAACTAAGACGCTCCCAGGCATGTTAGGCCATAGATCCTGACTTTGAGCTAGCACCCTGCACTCCCCCCTTCTTACAGCTAAGGTTACGTAGTGTTCAGGTAGTGCGGCAGCATCGATCTGACCTGTGATCAGAGCATTGACTGCGAGGTCAGGCCTAAGATACATTAAGGTGTAGCTTAATCCATGTCTCTCGACGAATAACTTCAATAATAGGTAGCAGGGGCTACCTTTACCAGGACATGCAAGAACACCGCCATCTAATTGGCTAGGCTCCTCAAACTCGCTCCTCGCAACGATGGCATACCCCTGTAGGTGTGTGCCCGCAACCACCTTTATGGGTAAACCGTTGCTGTAAGCCATGATTACAGGGCCCAAGCAGGCCCATGCAACGTCGACGTCGCCCCTCATCATAGCAGCGCTGAGCTCAAGTCCTGTCCTAAACGTTTCGAGGTAGGTGACATTCAGCCCAAGCTCCTCGAATATTCCCTTATCAATAGCCACCCAAGCAGCTGCTGAATGATCGTTAAACTCCACAGCCATGCGTAGGTTATCTTCTTCACTAGAGTGAGTTATAGTGAAGATTGATGGGATCAAAACTACTGTTAACGCAATTAACATCAATAATACATGATCGAGCGAAATTCTCATCAGTAGCTCCGTAAACAGGTTCGATAACAAATTTATAAATTTTTGTTAAACAACTATGTTTACTTCTTCGGCATGATCTCTATTTCACCATCTCTATAAATAGCGATGACAAAAGGTTTAACAACCCTGACCCCTTCGACACATCCCCTTGCCCTGAATTTTATCTCGTCGTACACCTTGGTAAAATTGACCTTTAACTTCACGTTCAACTTATCCCCTGCATCAATTATCAGCTTAGGTATCTCGACTAGGTGTGTACCAGGCTTAACTTCGACCTCAGCGATGGCCCTAAGCCTATTGTAATACATCACGGTCTCCATGGCTAACTGCACGTTACGCTTAGCCCTCCTCTCGATGATAGCTATGTTCTCCCTCGTCGTGTTTAAGAGCTTGGCTATCTCCTCTTGAGTCAGCCCATTCTTCAACTTAAGCGTTAAAACCTTTAGTTGAAGTTCAGTTAAGAAGCCGTAGCGTTTAGGCATCGATAATGACCGGAGAGCTTAATATATAAACCTTGAGTTAAGTTCTCAACGATGACGGAGCGTTGATAGCGATAATAGTGCTAGCTGCAGGTAAATCAACTAGGTTTGCCAAGAATAAGCTATTGGCTTTAGTGGACGGAGAGGCTATGATAAGGAGGGTCGCGAAGGAGGCGTTGCATTCTATGGCCGATAAAGTCGTGGTGGTTCTTGGACATGAGGCCGACAGGGTTAGGGAGGTTCTTCGAGGACTAGATGATACAGGTAAGCTTCAGCTTGTATACAACGAGCGCTACGAGGAAGGCATGAGTTCTTCTATTAAAGCTGGGCTTCATGCAGTAGATGATGCCGCTGAGGCGGTGATTATCCTGCCGGGCGACTACGCCTTAATGACTTCAAGGCCCATAGACGCCCTCATTAAGGAATATCAGGTGTCAGGCGGACCAATACTTATAGCTTCCTTTCAAGGTAAACGCGGACACCCCATCCTCATCGACAGATCTCTCTTCGATGAGGTAAAGGAGATAAACGAGGAAACCATGGGATTGAGGAAAGTGGTGAGGGCTCACAGCAACGAGGTTAAGTTAGTTGAGGTAAATTCCAAGGAAGTTTTAATAGATATAGACACCTTCGAGGATTATGCTAGGTACGTGGAGAGAGCTGGACATGGCCCTAGATGAAGTTACAGAAATGCTCGTGGTGGTAAAAGGAGGAGGGGATTTAGGCACGGGTGTAGCGCACAGGCTATTCATGGCGGGTCTAAAGGTGGTGATCCTTGAAAAGCATCAACCCACTGTGCTTCGCAGGTTGGCTTCATTCGCTGAGGCCGTATACTCAAGGTCAGTCGTGGTTGAGGGCATAGAAGCTAGGAGGGTTGAAGACTACCATGAGGCACTAGAGGCTCTTAAGCTGAAAATAATACCTGTTCTAGTTGATGAAGCATGGAGCTTCATATCCTGGGCTAAGCCCGACGTAGTGGTCGACGCCATTATGGCTAGGAGGAACCTAGGTACTATGATTAGCGACGCCCCCATAGTCATAGGCCTAGGCCCCGGGTTTAAGGCCGAAAAAGATGTTCACGCAGTCATCGAGACTAGGAGAGGAATAAGCCTAGGAAGAGTAATCTATGAGGGAGAGGCTGAGGCTAGTACAGGTGTTCCTGAGGAAATAGAAGGCTTAACGCATGAAAGAGTACTGAGAGCTCCCACAGACGGCGAGTTTAGACCTATTAAGGAAATAGGGGACTATGTGGAGGAAGGCTCCTTAATAGCCAAAGTAGGCGAGGAGCCCATAAGGTGCATGATTAAAGGCGTCATTAGAGGGCTGTTACACGAGGGGATTAAAGTCAGACGTGGACAAAAAATAGTTGAAATCGACCCGACAGGGTTGAGAGAGTACTGCTACATGATCTCAGACAGGGCTAGAGCTGTGGGAGGAGGAGTGTTGGAGGCTATACTTCATTTACGTTCGAAGCTACTAAATAAGCGTGCATCACCTTAAGGTACTCAAGCATCAACTAAGAGACGTCGTTCACTTAGTTGATGATGCTTGATGAAGGCTACATGACCTTCATCAGAGCCATGATCACTTCTCTAAACTTCTAACACATATGATTTTAAACTCTGATAGGTTGAATCTCTGCGAGAGCTCCTCTAAGCATGATGTGAAGGTTCGAGAAGCTGACAAGCTTAAAGAGCTTCCTACTCTTCAACATCACTAGGGAAAGCCTTGAGTTTAGAAGATGGAAAGCGGAGGTTGGCCTTCCTATTTTACCCTCGGTCTGTTGCAGTCGTCGGTGCCTCTAAAAACACGAAGAAGATGGGGTATCATGCCTTAAAGAGCTTGATAGAGGGGGGCTTTAAAGGACCAATATATCCAATCAACCCAGGATACTCGTCAATCTTCGGCCTCAAAGCATATTCATCGCTTAAAGACGTCCCGGGAGAGATAGACCTAGCTATAATTGTCGTGCCCGCTAAGGTCGCCTTAGAAGTTCTAGAAGAATGTAGAGAAGCCGGGGTCAAAGGAGCTGTTTTAATAACAGCTGGGCTTAGAGAAGCTGAGCTTGAAGAAGGCCCTAGGCTTCAAGAAGAGTTAAGGAGGATTGCGGAGAAGAGCAAGGTGAAGGTCATAGGCCCTAACACCTTTGGTATGGTTAACCTACACGCTGACCTGAACGCTGGTTTTACCCCCTCCTTCTCAAGGATAAAGAAAGGTGTAGTTTCGCTAGTGAGCCAAAGCGGAGGTGTATGCCACCTCCTCATGCCCTACATATTGGAGCAGGGCATAGGCATGAGCAAGATCGTAGGGTTAGGTAATAGGCTAAACGTAGACTTCGCAGATATGCTTGAATACCTAGCTCACGATGAAGACACGAGGAGCATAGCCCTCTATGTCGAGGGCATTGATGAGCCCAGGAAGTTGATGGAGACCGCTAGAAGGGTTGCGAGGGTTAAACCTATCGTCGCGTTTAAAACTGGAAGGTCAAGAAAAGCCGATGCCGCCTCAAAGTCCCATACAGGTTCCTTAGCCGGAAACTATGAACTTTATAAGGCTGCCTTTAAGCAGTCAGGCATAGTCGTAGCTGACGGAAGCCTTGAACTAATATCTAAAGCCGATGCCCTAGCGCATCAGCCTCCCGCCAAAGGCCGAAGAGTTGCGGTAATATCGTTAGTAGCTGGTTTAGGCATAATAGCGGCTGATACTTGTGAAGCTAAAGGGCTAGAGCTGACAGAGTTCACAGAAGAAACTGTAAGTAAGATAAAGAAGCTATTACCCCCATTCACCATCAGGACAAACCCCGTTGACCTAGGTTTCGTAGCCAATGACCCGGAGAAGTGTGGAGAGGCGATTAGACTGGTGTTCGATGATCCAAACGTTGATGCGGTGGTTGTTAACTACATATTTTCATGGTCAGAGGACTTCCTGCTCCTACCGATCGAAGCAATAATCAGTTCTCATAGAGAGACCGGTAAACCTGTGACGATGTGCCTTCGCTACCCCCATGGAGTGTGGGACGTAGAGAAGGAAAGCCTTAGGAAAGCAAGTATCCCTATCTTCCCCACCCCTGAACTGGCCGTTGAAGCACTTAAGGCGCTCGTGGAGTACGGAGAATATCTAAGCAGAGCTAACGTCCCATTTTAACATAGCTTGAGAAAAAGTTAAAAAATCATCGTCATTGACATCCTCCGAAAGAGGAGGAAGGCTCTATGGCGCAGGAGGTATGGATAGTTAGTGCTATCAGGACCCCCATCGGCAGGTTTGGGGGTAAACTTAAGGACTTTAAGCCCTATGACCTCGGGGCCGTGGCGATCAAGGCAGCTATAGAGCAGGCTGGTATTGATCCCAAGGATCTAGGCATAGTTTACATGGGACACGTCATACGAGCTGCTCACGGACAGAACACAGCCAGACAGGCAGCAATGAAGGCCGGAATTCCACCCGAAGTGGATAACGTGACCGTGGACCTTGTGTGCAGTTCAGGTATGATGGCGATAATCAACGCAGCCCAAGGCATAATGGTTGGGGATTTCGACTTAGCCGTCGCCGGAGGCATGGAGTGTATGAGCCACAGCTACCTGGCCATAGACCCTAGCGTAAGGTGGGGAATACGCTTCCTACTGGGCAGAGAGATGAAGCTGATTGATACCATGTACCACGACGGTCTCACCGACTCCATAGCACACAGGGTCATGGGTGACGAGACCGAAGACGTCATCGAAAACTGGGGGATTACCAAGGAGGAGCTAGATAACGTGGCCTACCTAAGCCACGTTAGGGCTGCTGAAGCTACAGATAAAGGCTATTTTAAGAATGAGGTCGTGCCTATCGAGGTGGCTGGAGAGCTATTTGACTACGATGAAGGCATAAGGCGTGACACCTCGTTGGAGAAGCTGGCAAAGTTGAGGCCAGCCTTTAGGCCGAATGGCAAATTAACTGCAGGAAACTCGTCGCAGATATCCGATGGAGCCGCTGCGCTAGTGTTGGCAAGCAAAGATAAAGCCAAGGAGCTAGGGCTTAAACCTTTAGCCAAGCTTATCGGATACTCTTGGGCAGGCATAGAGTCTCAGCGCTTCAATGAAGGTCCTCTGCCCGCTACTGAAAAGCTGCTTCAACGCATGAAGGTGGATATTAATTACTTTGACCTCTTCGAGGTTAACGAGGCCTTCGCCTCTAACAACATTCTCTTCAACCGTAAGTTTGGGGTCCCCTACGACAAGATCAACGTTTTCGGCGGAGCCATAGCGCTCGGTCACCCCGTAGGATGTAGTGGTGCCAGAATAGTAGTCACGTTGATTAATGCTCTCAAGGTGAAGGGCTTAAAGAGAGGCCTAGCTACACTCTGCCATGGAACAGGTGGAGGAACTTCACTGGCCGTGGAGCTAATCTAAACCACACTCATGTATTTTTATGACAAGTAGGTTTAGAGAACTTTTTAGTAAAGCCTACAGCTGTTTAGCAGGTGTAGTGCTAGGAGACATAGCAGGGTCTCCGTTTGAAGGGCTGCCACGACGTGTAATCAGAAAAAATTATGGTAAGCTGCTGGAACCTAAACCTATAGGGCCCTTTACCGACGATACCCTGCTAAACCTACTCGTAGCTGAAGCCCTCTGTAAAGCTTGGGATAAAAACCTGCGAAGATTCCTAGCCCAAAAGCTTTTAGACACGGAAAGGTCGCTTAAGGCCCATAGAGCTGGAGCTACAACCCTTAAAGCAGTAAAGGAGCTCAGGCGGGATCTTAACTATAGGGCTGTTAATGGAGCTACCAATGGAGGGGCTCTACGAGCCTTCCCCATCGGAATAGCCATACCGTACAGGTATAGGCAAGAGCTCTTGGAAACCGTAGTAGAGCTCACCACACTCACTCACGGCTCCAGTGAAGCACTAGCGGCTGCTGCTTCCATAGCCTTCGCCACGTCGAGGTCTTTAGAACCAAACGTAACCTTAGAGGAGGTCTTAAACGCTGCCTTGGAGGGAGCTGAGAGGTTAGACATACGCCTAGCGGAGGCGTTAAAGAAAGCCTTAAGATTAGCCGACGATGCCGCCATGGATGACCTGCCCGACCTGCTTCCCTTAGAGGTTGGTGTAAGCTCTCTTAGCTTAGAATCCGTTCCAGCAGCCTTCTGCGTGTTCAAGGCCTCAAAGGGAGACTTCTCAACAGCTTTAACTATTGCCATAAGCGCGGGAGGAGACGCTGACAGCGTAGCTTCCATGGCCGGCGGTCTATGTGGAGCTTACATGGGCCTCCCAAGAATACCAGCTAATTGGCTTAAGAAAATCAGCAGCTTGGACCTTAAAGGCCTTGTTGAGGGCTTGGTTAACATAAGGCTCAGCCACTTGAATACGCATGTAAGTTAGAGGCTTAGCTAAGGCCTCATAGACTCAGCTTCACCGAAGTGTTGATTGCTGCACTGAATGTAGCCCTCCCATCCAAGACTATCTAGCCTGGAGCAACGAAACGGCCGGCCAATGACGAAGATCGAGAGGGTTTAAGATGAAGCTTAGTGAAGAGAAACTCCAGAGCGGTTTAAGGAGCCTTTGGAGGAGATAGAGCTGTCCGAAAACCCCTTCAATCTGCTGTGCAGACCTCTTCAACAAGCCTTAGAGCGCATGGGCTTCAAGGAAGCTACAGAGCCGCAACGACAAACCATACCCTTAATCCTTAAGGGTGAGAATGTCCTGCTCATCGCCCCAACAGGCACCGGGAAGACGGAAGCAGCGTTACTACCTATCTTTGACCTCTTCTTACGCACTTCATCCCTTAAAGGTAGAGGGACCTCGATCCTATACGTCACCCCTCTAAGAGCCTTAAACAGAGACATCCTAAGACGTATGGCTCAGTTGGCAGAGGAACTTGGGATTAAGGTGGCTGTGAGACATGGAGACACTACACCTACTGAGCGTAGAAAACAGGCGTTGACCCCCCCGGACATGTTAATCACTACGCCTGAGACCCTCCAAATTCTACTGCCCGCGAGGGTGATGAAAAAGCACCTTAAATGGGTTAAATGGGTAGTGGTCGACGAGATCCATGAACTGGTGGGAGATAAAAGAGGGGTCCAGTTATCGGTTGCCTTAGAAAGGCTGAAGGAGCTTGCAGGCTTCGACTACCAGCGCATAGGGCTTTCAGCAACTATAGGCTCGCCGGGAAAGGTGAAAAAGTTCCTTCAAGGTTCAGGCAGAGAAGTGCGAGTTGTCTATGTACCGATGCCGAGAGGGACGGAGTTACACGTTGAAGTACCTAGGCATGTCGAGGATAACAAATTAGCAGAGAGACTTAAAGTCAGCGTTGAAGTAGCTTCTAGGCTAAAACGCATCATAGAGCTCATCGAGGAGCATAGATCAGTGCTCGTATTCACCAACACAAGGGAAGCAGCTGAATTATTAGCATCTAGGCTGAAGGCAGCTGGGCCAGACCTAAACGTGCAAGCACATCACGGCTCATTGTCCAGAGAGGCTAGAGTAGAGGCTGAGGTGGGCCTTAAGGAAGGCGAGGTTAAGGCACTAGTGTGTACTAGTTCACTGGAGCTAGGCATTGATGTAGGTCGCGTAGACCTAGTCATCCAATACATGTCGCCAAGGCAGGTGACACGCCTAGTTCAACGCGTGGGCAGGTCAGGTCATAGAGTATGGGAGGCCCCTAAGGGGATAGTGTTGGCGATGACGGCGGACGACGTGTATGAAAGCATAGTAATATCCGCTAAAGCGTTGAGGGAAGAGCTAGAGGACGTGGAGGTCCACATAGCACCTTTAGATGTGCTCGCTCACCAGCTCGTAGGGGTAGCCTTAGATAAAGGCTCAGTCTCCTTGGACAAGGCTTACGATCTCGTTAGGCAGGCTTGGTTTTATCGCCAACTCAGCTGGGAAGACTTCGAGGCGGTCGTAGAGTACCTAGTGCAGCGAGGCTTTCTTAGGAAGCTTGACGATAGAATTAAGCCTAGGCCTGACAAGGCTTGGGCCTATTACTTTGAAAACGTCTCCGTGATACCAGACACGAGAAGATACGCAGTAATAGAATTGGCATCGAGGAAGCGTATAGGCGAGTTAGACGAGGAGTTCGTGGCAATACATGGAAAACCAGGCCTGGTCTTCATTTTAGCTGGGAAGCCTTGGAGACTAGACGGCGTGGGCGAAGGGGAGGTCTATGTAGAGGAAGCAACCGATGTTGCAGGTGCCATACCGAGCTGGGTGGGAGAGCTCATCCCTGTACCCTTCGAGGTGGCGCAGGAAGTAGGATCACTAAGACGTAGGGTAGCTGAAGCGTTGGAGGCTGACTTCGAGCCCAGCGAAGTGTTCAAGGACTATCCACTAGATGAAGAGGCCTCGCTTAGAGCTTGGACAATGGTGAAGGAACAGCTCATAAGTGGTGTTCCACTTGCCACTGACCGCTGCATAGTGGTTGAAGGGCTTGGAAGGATGGCCGTGATTCATGCTTGCTTAGGCTCTAAAGTCAACGAGACCCTGGGGCTCCTAATGGCTGGCTTAATGAGCAGCAGGTTGGGTGAAAGCGTAGGCTACCGCTCAGACCCTTACCGTGTACTACTTCTTTTCCCTAGGGAAGTGAAGGCGGCAATGGTTGCTGAGGAGCTGACATCGATCAGAGACGACGAAGTAGATGAGGTAATCCGTGCATTAGTGAAGAACTCAGACATCTATAGATGGAGGTTGCTACATGTTGCTCGTAGGTTCGGAGTCGTAGAGCGAGGGGTGGAGATAAGCGCAGCTAGGAGGCTTAGCAAGCTGCTTGAAGGCACTTTAATGGAGCGGGCAGCCATTGAAGAAGTGCTCGTCGATAAGCTGGACGTGGCTAAGTTAAAGGACACCTTGAGGAACATCGCGGAGAAGAAGATAGACCTTAAAGTCTTCGAGGGCAGCGCCGATGTAGGCGTTTCACCGTTAGCTTACTCGATCATAGACCTAGCTACGCCTCACGGCCTTATACCGCCAGCCAAACCTGTTAAGGTGCTCTTGGATCTATTGAAGCAGAGGTTGATGGAGAAAGATGTGAAGCTAATATGCATGTACTGTGGTAACTGGGAGTCTGTGAGGAAGGTGGGTTACCTACCTGAAGAGATTAAGTGCCCAAAGTGCGGTGCTAAGTTTATCGCAGTAACCTGGAAAGGAGACGAAGAATTAAGCAAGGTTCTACGTAAACACTTGAGGAAAACCAGATTGACCAAGGAGGAACGAGAGATCCTTCGACGAGGTCAACATTCAGCTGGCTTAGTGCTGACTTACGGTAAACGAGCCGTCGTGGCAATGGCCGCTAAAGGTGTTGGGCCTCAAACCGCGGCAAGGATTTTAGGTAAACCTCATAGAAGCGACGACGAGTTCTACTTAGATATACTTGAGGCTGAAAGGGAATACGCCGCTACGAGGGCCTTTTGGGACTAAGCTTCCAAACCCCTCATGGTATCCTCACGGACATCCAAATTTGAGCGGAGGGTGTACCATAAGGATTAATATAGATTCTACCCTTTCTCAACGTGGTCCCCTATTGAGCTGGAGACTTTAAGCCTAGGAGGGAGGTTAGGTTGAATATACTTCTCACTAACGACGATGGTATACGCTCACCGGGGCTTTTAGCTGCAAGGAAAGCACTTGAAGAGCTCGGCAAAGTGATGGTGGTTTCGCCAGACAGGGAGTACAGTTGCATCGGTAAGGCCATAACGGCGGGCAGGGTGATAAAGGTGAGGAAGACTAGGATGGCTGACGGAAAGCTGGCATATGCCGTAAGTGGAACTCCGGCGGACTCTGTCTTGATAGCTCTAAATAAACTGCTAAGACGTAAACCGAGGTTACTAATATCCGGTATAAACCTTGGGCCTAACCTAGGAATGGACGATGCATTGGATTCCGGGACTCTGGGAGCTGCCTTTGAGGCTGCTCTAAGAGGTATACCTTCCATTGCCGTGTCATACTGTATGGTTAGAGGAGAAGGAGAGGAACTGGTAATAGATGATTTAAGTGCAGCTGCCGAGGTGACAAAGCGGTTAGCTGAGTCGGTGCTTAAAAACGGCATGCCAAGAGGCGTGGATGTCCTATCGGTTAACGTCCCTAAAGGGTTTAGGCTAGGCTCTACGCCTGTGAAGGTAACGAAGCTCTCACTGAAGCCTTATAGAGACCTACACGTAGAGGAAGATGGAGGCTACATCATCAAATCTTGGACGCTGGACGTCTACCCTGACGATCCAGGCTCTGATGTAGAGGCTGTTAAGGAGGGAGCTTTAACTATAACCCCTATAAAGATAAACTTCCCCTGTAAGCTCAAAGGGTTGGAAACTATCTTAAGATCCCTTCAATAAAAGATAGAAGTAGGGTTAATACAGAGACTTCACTATGCCCATGGCTTTATCGGTTAGCTCCACAGACCTCCGCCAGTCAGACTCTAGCTGAGTTAGGCTCCTTATAGCGTCGATGTTCTCTGGAACAACGTTGCTTTCGTTAGGGGTAGCCCACATTAAGTATACTTCGTCGCCTAGAACCATGATCCCGTCCTCCCATACAGGGATCTCGTAGATATCTCCTCTAGGTCGGCCAGTATCCCTACCTATCTCGAAGATAGCGTGTAGACCATCGACGCCGTCAGAGCCTCTGACCAATACTACTCGAGGCTCCTCTTGCAGGACTCTAACGACGTCCTCCTTCGATAACTTAGTCTTGGGTTCAAGGATGGCAAAGTGCATGTGGAATAGGTTATGGGAGCCTTTAGCTGCCATGCTAACAATGTCCAGGTCGTGGAGCACAGTCTTCACGTCGGGGGCATGGTGGCTGACTCCCATCTCAGGGACCACGGTGTTCATGATGCCTGTCCTACCGGACTCCCAGACATCCACCGCCCTACGCACAATGACTACTCTGACCTTTTTTATCCCGTAGTTTTTATGGATGGCTCCCAACACCCTACATAGCGCCGTCGTGTTGCAGCTCACAACTCTCGTGAAGGGTTTTCCGTAAGATTCGTCGTAGTTACATTGAGCTACGAAGCTGACGCCAGCTACCTCATGCTTCTCTCCGCCTTCAAATATGCCTTTGACGCCAGCCTTAGCGTAGACCTCCTTATTCTTGGCCCCTATCTTAGCTGGCGTGCAGTCTACTACCACATCTACCTCCTTTAGAAGATCATCTATTGTACCAGCCACGTCGATTCCTGCTCTACGCATATCTTCAGCTCTATCGGGGATAGAGGCGTAGATAGCTAGGCCTCGCCGAGCCGCCATCTTCACGCGCCAGTCAGTGGCTACGTCGCCTACCCCGATGAGCTTCATATCCTGCTGCTTTAATACAGCATCTACGACACGCTTACCTATTACCCCATAACCGTTCACAGCTACCTTAACTACTTGCTTAGGCATCTATGATCGCCGAGAACCTATAAAGAGTTAGAGGTTTTAAGCTTCACTACGCAGCGCGGGCTTCATAGTTTATGGCTTGGCTCTTTGTCGAGCCGTAGCCTCTGAAGGGTTTCAGGCTTAGGTATGCCGTTGCGGTCCCAGCCGTGTAGGTCGTAGTACTCGTCGAGCATCTTGTCGAACTCTGCGC
>QMSI01000013.1 GCA_003649615.1 Thermoprotei archaeon
ATATTAAGTGGGGGGTTCAGCGTGGAGGCCCTAAACATCGGTTTACTAAGCACCTGCGTGTTAACTACTCCACCTGGAGGCTATGGGGGCACTGAAGCAGCGGTTGCTGACTTGGCAGTAGCTTTAGCGAAGCAGGGCCATAGAGTAACGGTGTATGGGGCTGAAGGTTCGAGAAAGCTCATGGCAGAGCACGTCGATGACCCTGATTTGATCGACGTGGTCGAGTGGTGCCCTCTTATCGAGGACTGGGTCGGGTCAGAAGCTTCGGTGAGGGTTAAGGAGGCTGAATATGTGAGTTTTGAGGAGTTTAAGGAACTAATAAGCATGCACGACGTAGTTAACGATCACACTTGGTTTAAGCCAGGATTAAAGCTTAGAGCTGAAGGCAAGGCTGCCTGCGCTACCTGTCACGGCTTCCACGTGGAACTCCCTGATATAAATGTGGATAAGAAATGTATTATAGGCGTGTCCAAGTGGCATGCCAACTACTTGTCACATACCCTCAACTTGAAGGCTAAGTGGGCCTACAACCCAGTTGACATCAGCAAGTATGAGGTTGAGAAGAACAAGGAAGATTTCATACTGTTCTTAGCTAGAATTTCACCCGAGAAGGGGGCCATGGAGTTCGTGGAGATCTGTAGGGAGCTTGGCGTTAAGGGTGTGGTAGCAGGGTCGATCTCGGTGGTGCCAGATAAAGACTATGTCAAGAGGGTTAAGGAGCTCTGTGAAGGTAGCCAGGGGCTGGTGAGGTTTATTGGTGAAGTAGACTTTAACGGTAAGGTTAACCTGCTCAAGAGAGCTAAGGCCCTGGTTATACCGTTGTCTCCTAGGTACTGGGAGGTCTTCGGAATAGTGTTCATTGAGGCTATGGCCTGTGGAACTCCTGTAATAACTACGGATAGAGGTGCCCCCAGAGAACTCATTATTCAGAGTAAGACAGGTTACGTATGCAGCGATCTAGAGGAGCTAAAAGGAGTGGTGGCTAGATTGATGAGGGGCGACCTGGTATTTGACTCTGACGACTGCAGGAGGAGAGCTGAAGAGTTTGATAGGATGAATGTAGTTAAAAGATACGTGGAGCTTTATAGAAGAGTTTTGAGCGGTGACGCTTGGTAAATAGGCTATCCAAACAAGGTAAATGCAAGGTCAAACGGTTAAGACACTACTATCATTATTTAGTTTTTTATTCTTCTGCTTTTTTTTCTCCTCTATCGGTGGACTAATGAGTTCTTTGACCGTCTTTTTCAAGGCTTCTAGCAATTAAGCCTTAAGTCTATGCTTAAACCTCCTTACCGCGTATGTAGCCGTGGGAACCTAACATCCTTTAATTCGTGAGACTTTTTAGGCTGAAGGACCTCTAGGCTAAGCGTGATCCTCGAAGAGGTCCTCTCAAAGCTAATTGACCATGCTTTGAAGGCTGGAGCCTCCTATGCCGATGCTAGGGCAAGGAGAGTAGAGGGAACCAGAGTAGAGGTAGTGGATGGTGGTTTAAGGGAGGTTCGCTGCGGGCTAGAGGAAGGTTTTAACGTTAGAGTCTTGGTTGAAGGTACGTGGGGCTTTGCTTCCTCCTCTTTTGTCAGCCCTGAGGAAAGCCTAAGGTTGGTCAAAAAGGCTATCAGTGCAGCTAAGGCTCTGGCTGGAAGAGTGAAGCAACGAGCGGAGGTTTACCCTCAGTCTACGTTGAGGAGTAAGGCGAGGGTTAAGGTGAAAGTTCCTCTAAACTCCGTGGACTTGGAAGAGAAGGTTGAATTAGCCTTTAAACTGAATAAGGAGTCTTTGAGCTTAGATGAGAAGGTGAAGAGCGCCACCACTGTATATAGTGATGCTGTGGAGACGAGGGCTGTTTACACTTCTCATGGCAGATACGTAGAGGTGGAGACTAGCTACCTATACTTATCATCTCTTGCCTACGCCTTTGAGGCTGGGTTGAGGCAGAGAGGCTTTAAGGTTCATGGCGGTGTCGGGGGCTTTGAGCTGACTCGGAGCACAGAGGCTTTAGAGTTGGGGGTTGAGGCTGCATCTATGGCTCTACGTCTCCTTAAAGCTCCTCCTCCGCCCTCAGGTAGGTTTACCTGTGTGCTTGACCCTGAAATTGCAGGTACGTTTATCCATGAGGCTTTCGGCCATGCTTGTGAAGCTGATCTTGTTTTGAGCAACTCCTCTATCCTTGAGGGGAAGCTGGGTACTAGAGTAGGTAGTGAGGAGGTGACGGTGGTAGATGATCCGATGCTTGAAGGACTTTACGGCTGGTATCCCTTCGACGATGAAGCTTCTGAGGGTAGGAGGACGGTGATCGTGGAGGAAGGCATACTTAAGAGTTTTCTGCACAGCCTCGAGACGGCTATTTCACTTGAGGCTAAGCCTACCGGCAACGCGAGGGCGCAGGGATACAGTAGTAGGCCCATAGTACGCATGACCAATACCTTCATAGCCCCAGGTACCTGGAAACCTGAAGAACTATTAGGAGAGACGAAGACGGGCCTCTACGTTAAAGGCAGTAACTATGGCTACGTGGACACGGCTAAAGGCTTGTTCTCCTTTAAATGTAAGGAAGCCTACCTCCTAGAGAACGGTGAGCCTTCCAAGCTCCTTAGAGACGTGGCTCTCTCAGGCTTAACTCTAGAAGTGTTAATAAATGTGGATGGTGTAGCCAACGATCTTAAATTCAACCCAGGCATATGCGGTAAAGAAGGGCAATACGTGCCTGTCACTGACGGTTCTCCTCACATAAGGGTGAAAGGAGTGCTAGTAGGAGGAGGTTCTTGATGGAGCTGAACGCCGAGCTACCTCGCTTAGCGGTGGAGCAGGCCTTAAAAATGGGCGTTGAGCAGGCAGAAGCTTTCGCTACGGTTGCTCGGCGTGTGTCAGTAAACGCTGAAAAATGGGATATTAAACAAGCCACAGTTTCCTTCACGGGCGGTTTGGCAGTTAGAGTAATTAAGCAACGACGTCTAGGGGCTAGCTACACCAGCAAGTTAACTCCTCAAAGCACTTATGAAGCGGTAAAGAAGGCTGTGAAGCAGGCTTCAATAAGCTTCCTTGAGGATGTTCGCTTACAAGGCCTACCTGGGCCATCCAAACCTACTGAGGTGGAGGGTATATGGGATCCTGGGCTTGCCGACCTTGAACCTGAAGACGCAGTTCGCTTCGTTTCCGAGAGCTTAGAAGCCTCCAGAATAGATCCCCGCCTATCTTCCATAAACATCTCATTTTCCTCCGTGTCTAGAACCGTAGCTATAGCGAACTCGCTGGGTGTTGAAGGAGAGTTTAAGGATTCATGGGCTAGGATAGATGTGGAGGCGGTAGCTAAGGATGGAGTAGAACAGGCCTCAGGCTACTGTCCTGGCTGGCGTAGGAGGTTAAAGGAACTTAAAGGATGGATGATTGCTCAGGAAGCTGCTAGGGAGGCTTTGATGGGTCTTGGAGCTAGGAAGGTCAAGACTCAAGACCTGCCAGTCATACTGAGCGGTTTAGCGCTACACGCTACGATTTCTTCGATAAGCTATGCTCTCGACGCCGAGCTAGTGCAACGAGGAAGATCCTTTATTTCAAACCTACTAGGTGTTAAAGCGGCGTCTCCTCTATTAACCATAATCGACGACGCCACTACGCCTGGAGGGGTCAGGAGCAGACCTTTCGATGCTGAAGGGTCTCCCTCGAAGAAGGTGGTGTTGGTAGAGTCAGGAGTGATCAAGTCTTGTTTACATAACTACTACACGGCCTCTTATGAAGGAGTAGAGAGTACAGGACATGCTGCTAGAAATGGAGGTTTCAGCTACAATGGTAGGGTGGGAGTGGCGCCCACTAACCTTTTCGTTAAACCTAGCGGTAAGGGGGGAGCTGAAGACCTAGCGAGCGAAGCTGGCAGAGCGCTGTTGATGAAGACAACCTTCGATAAACCTAACTTGGCGACCGGTGATTTCTCAGCTGTGGTTGTCAGTGGCTTCATGGTTGAGGAGGGCTCCGTAACTTATCCTGTTAAACAGGCGGTGGTACATTTTAACCTTTCAGACTTCATGAGAAACATCGATGCTGTAGGGGGTTCCCTGGAGGAAATATTAGATCTACAGTCTCCTCCTATCTTGGTCTCAAGAGCTAGAATCGCGGGATCAGCTATTTAGCTCTCTACATCATATTATTCTCCTACTCCATTAATATATAGAGATTAACTTTTTATGAAAGTTTAAATAAGATCAGTGGAAGACTAAATAATCTGGGAGAAGTTTATGGAGAGTAGAAGGGTTCAACTTGTCGGTGGAGCGACCTACACTGTTTCTTTACCTAAAGCATGGGCTCAAAGGGCTGGTCTTAAACCTAGCAGCCAGGTATACATGCTTGAGCAAAGCGATGGCTCACTTATCATTTATCCTAGTAGGGCTCCTGTGGGAAAACGTGAGCTAACCATTACCACTACTCCGGGCGAGAAAGCCAGTATACTTTCACGGAAGATTATAGCTGCCTATCTAGATGGCTATGACGTCATAAGGATACAGTCAATGGGTAGATTGACCTATGAGCAATTAAAGGAGATAGACGACTTCGTGAAGAGGATGAGCGGCCTGGAAATCATAGAAGAGTCGGCGGAAGGAGTGACGATAAACGCTCTTGTAAGCATTACCGATTTCCCTGTGGAGCGAGGTTTCCAGAGGGCTCACCTAATAACTTCGCTAATGTTTCAGGAAACCATGAATGCCTTAAGGAAAGGTGATGTAGAACTGGCTAAAAGCGTAACCTTGAGGGATGGGGACGTTGACCGCATTTACTTCCTAGTAACTCGTCAACTTAGGGCTGCTATCTCCAACCCCAGCACCGCTAAAGCCTTAGGCATGGACTCTTCAGATGCCATAGACTATCTCATAGCTATTAAGCGTATCGAGGATGCTGCGGATAGCATTGAGAACGTGGCCAACATGATTGAAAGCCTTTACCATAGCAGGGTCGTCATACCTGAGCCTCTCCTTAACGACCTCCTAGACATAGGTTCAGCCTCCTTCAACGCCTACGAGAAAGGTGTTAAAGCCTTCCTCTCTAAGGACCCCGTAATGGCTGACGAAGCCCTAGACACAAGGGTTTCGGTGGAGCGCATGCGCTGCAGAGTGGAAGGTAGCTTAGCTGAACAAAACCAGCTACTAGTACTTCATGTAGGTGTCATTCTAATCAACCTCCGCAACATAGCTTACCACGGAGGCGACATAGCTGAGGTAGCCATAAACCGAGCTGTGAGGTTAAAGTAGCTTCCTCTCCACCCTTCTTTAGCTTCTCATAGAAAAACTTAAGATTACTTTAGAGCGATCTTTCTATCCCCAGGAAAAGGGAAAAGCCATGGCCACTACGCCATCTTCAGTTCAGTTAAACTGGCAGGAGATCGAGGAGAAATGGAGGAGACGCTGGGAGGAGGCTAAGGTATTTGAAGCGGACCCTGACCCATCGAAACCTAAATACTACTTAACGGTCGCCTACCCTTACCCCAATTCACCTCAACACATCGGTCACGGTAGAACCTATACGATTACGGACGTCTATGCTAGGTTCTTGAGGATGAAGGGGTTCAACGTTCTCCTCCCTATGGCTTTCCATTACACCGGTACACCTATCTTAGCCATGGCTAGAAGGCTAGCTTCGGGGGATGAGGAGCTCAGTGAAACCTTCCTCAAGATTTACAAGGTACCGGAAGAGCTATTATCAGAGTTTACAGACCCCTTGAAGATTGCTAGGTATTTTCATGAGGAGATCAAGGCCGGAATGAGAGAGATTGGATACTCCATCGACTGGCGTAGGGAGTTCACCACGATAGACCCTGAATATAACCGGTTTATCGAGTGGCAGTTCCATAAGCTTCACGAGAGAGGCTTCATAACTAAGGGAAGCCACCCTGTAGGCTGGTGTCCTAAATGTCAGAACCCTGTTGGCCAACACGACACTAAAGGTGATGTAGAGCCTGAGATAGGCCAGTTTACCTTAATCAAGTTTAGGCTAAGCGACTTCATATTGCCCACCGCTACGCTTAGGCCTGAGACGGTTTTCGGAGTAACTAACCTCTGGCTTAAGCCTAATTCGCGCTACGTTAAAGCGAAGGTGAATGGAGAGACCTGGCTCATAAGCCCTAAATGCGCGGAGAAGCTTATTTTCCTCAACTTTAAGGTAGAGGTTCTTGAAGAGGTTGATAGCGATCAAGTCATTGGTAAACAAGCCGTAAACCCCGCTACGGGACGAAGAGTACTGGTGCTTCCAGGAGACTTCGTAGACCTAGACAACGCTACAGGAGTAGTTATGTCAGTACCTGCCCACGCGCCTTACGACCTAGTGGCTTTAAGGCAGTTAAAGGGAGCCTCAGCCATACTTGAACGTCATGGTTTAAGCCCTGAAGAAGTTGTTAAGATTGAGCCCATACCGATCATCTCTACACCGGGCTATGGCGAAGTACCAGCAGCTACTGTTGTGGATAAGATGGGTATTAAAGATCAGCTCGACCCTAAGCTGGAAGATGCCACTAAGGAACTCTACAGGGTAGAGTTCCACTCAGGGTTAATGAAGGACAATACAGGGCCCTACGCAGGCTTATCGGTTGTTGAAGCGAGAGACAAGGTCAAGGAAGATCTAGCTAAAGCAGGCGATGCAAGTTTCATGTATGAGCTCCTCAATCGCCCCGTGCACTGTAGGTGTGGAGCAGAGTGCGTGGTGAAGGTTTTCGAAGATCAGTGGTTCATAAACTACGGTGACCCTGTCTGGAAGAAATTAGCGCATGAATGCCTAGATAACATGAGCTTCATACCTGAGGAGCTCAGGGCAGAATTTAGTTATGTTCTGGATTGGCTGAAGGAGAAGGCTTGCGCCCGCCGGTCAGGGCTTGGAACGAAGCTCCCATGGGACCCTGAATGGATCATTGAGAGCCTCTCAGACTCCACGATATACATGGCGTACTACACCATAGCTAGCGTGATAAAGAAAAAGGAAGTGAAGGCAGAGCAGCTTACCGACGAGGTCTTTGACTACGTTTTCTTAGGTAAGGGGACAGTCACGGATATTTCGATTAAGACTGGCATACCTGTAGATACTTTAGAGGAGATGCGGCGTCAGTTCACTTATTTCTATCCATTGGATAGTAGGCATTCAGGTAGAGATCTTTTATGGAACCACCTGGCCTTTATGGTGTTTAACCACGTAGCTATCTTTCCGCGTGAACACTGGCCTAAGCAGATCGTAGTTAATGGAAGTGTGTTGATGGAAGGCAAGAAAATGTCCAAGTCCATGGGAAACATCATTCCGCTGAGGGAAGGCATCAAGGTTTATGGAGCTGATCCTCTAAGACTGGCGCTCTTAATATCAGCTGAGTTGATGGCTGACGCTGACTTCAGCCCTGCTCTAGCTAAATCGATGGATGAGAGACTACGCCGCCTCTACGGCCTAGCTTCCTGGGTAATAAGTCTCGGAGGCTCGCCCAATAACTTAAAACTTATTGATAAATGGTTGCTCAGCCGTCTTCAAAGATATGTGAAGGCAGCTACTGAAGCCATGGAGAAGGTACGAGTCAGAGAGGCCTGTCACGTAGCCCTCTTCAACATCGACCGAGACCTTCAATGGTATCTTAAGCGCTGCTCAAGAGACCTTGAAGACGGGGCTAGAAGAGGAACCGTGGCAGATGTACTAAAGAAAGCCCTAAACATTCAGGTCAGGCTGCTGGCACCTATGGCACCACATCTCTGCGAGGAAATATGGGAGATGATGGGAGAGGAAGGTTTCATTTCTGTGGCTGCTTGGCCCAGCTTTGACGAAAGCCTAGTGGACGTAGAGGCCGAGCTTGCGGAGGAGCTAATTAAATCCACACTCGAGGACGTTAAAAGCATCTTAGAGGTATTGAAGACTAGGCCCGCATCAGCTCATTTCTATGTAGCCTCCGACTGGAAGTGGAAGGCTTACAGGATAGTGGCGGACGCTCTTTCTAGGGGCTTAGAGCTCGGGGTGGTCCTCAAGGAGACCATGGGTAAGGAGGAGTTTAGGAAGATAGGTGGAGCTGCAGCAAATTATGTCAAACGTATTTACAGCTCTCTCCTCGAGCTACCACAGGAAGAGAGGTCGAAGAGAGCTTCTATTAAAATAGATGAATACGAGGTGCTTAATGAAGCCAAACCCTTCCTTGAGAAGGAGCTTGGCTTGAGGATCTATATCTACAGGGAGGATGAGTCTAAGTACGACCCAAAAGGAAAAGCGCAGCAAGCGCTTCCATACAGGCCAGCCATCTACCTAGAATAGTAAAATGTGAATTAAACCTCCTCTCTGAGGATTTCTTTTAGATCTCTCATAAACCTGGTGATGTGTCTAAGTTTGACGTGAGGCATGACCACGATCCTTATGAAACCTCTAACTGTTGATATGGCCCATCCCCTCCTACGTAGCTTCTCAGCCACAGCTTCAACCTTTACTCCGTCGAAAGTTATCCCCACAACGTTCATTACAGGCTTTCTGACTAGCCTAGCCTTAGGGATACGTTCAACCTCAATAGCGATTATCTCAGTGAGCTCCATGCATCTAGCCACTACTTTCCTGTAACCTTCTCTTCCGAGGTGTTTGAAGAGTGCCCAAACAGCTATGGCTGAAGCCCCGGGCCTCGTGCCGGTAATGGTATATTGGAGAGCAGGCCCCCCACTCAGGTATGGTAGGTTAAAGCTTAAAGGTTTCAATGATTCCTCATCCCTGAAAAGTATCCCTCCTGCCGGTATAGGTACCATACCCATCTTGTGAGGGTCTACAGTTATCGAAGCCACCCCCTGAAGCTTAAAGTCGAAGTCTGGAACCTTGTAGCCTAGTTCCTTCAGGAAAGGGATGACGAGACCTCCGAAGGCAGCATCGACGTGTAGGTGTATATCATAGCTTAAGGCAAGCTCGCTAAGTTCAGGAATAGGGTCTATGACGCCTAGATCGGTGGTTCCAGCTATGCTCACTATGGCTGCGGTATCATCATTAATGAGCCGTCTAACTGCGTCTACGTCGACTTCACCCTCCTCAGTGACTGGTGCTTTAACTAACTTTAACCCCAATAAGGCAGCTGCTTTATCTATTGAAGCATGGCAGGAGGCGGAGGCCACTACTTGTCTTTTGTTTAGTTTATCCCTGGCTGACCATAAGGCGAGGATGTTTGCTTCACTCCCTCCTGAGACGATGAAGCCAGGGGCGTCGGGTTTAGACATTAATGAAGCGAGCATGCATATTGCTTCTCGCTCCACCTCTACGGTTCCTTGGAAGAGGCCTGGGTCTCCAAGGTTCTTTTCGAGGTGCTTCTGGAATACTTCTTTAGCGAAGGGGTGAGGCTTAGTACACATAGACCCTAATATGAGGCCTGAAGTGTAGGTTAAGTCGCGTTTAAGCTTCTCGCTTAATTGCTTCAAAACCTCCGCTTGATTCATCCCTCTTTCATCCAAGCGAAAAAGCCTCCCCGCAGGCTAAAGGGATAAAAGCACGCCTTTCTCTGCTAGTTCAGCCAATCTTTCAAGGATGTGAGCTATTGCTTCGCTCAAGACCTGCTTGTTATCGTAGTTTTCAATGTTCTGCCTCAGCTCATCGATAGGTACTTTACGTAAAGCTCTAGCCTCCTCTACCATTCTAGGCAACGCCCTTACTACGTTGTCTACAATGGTCACCGAGGCGGTTTGCGCCGTCCTGCTTAAAGGGTTTAAGTCTATCGCTATCACAGTTTTACCTAGACGTCTCAAAGCCTCTGTGCGATCTCCGTCTTCAAGGGGTACCAGGACAACATCGGCTTTAAAGATACCTTCTGGGTCAACTTTTCTACGCTCACTCTGTAGCTCAGGTATCTTAGCTGAGGCGGCTTCACCTACGCCCAACACTTGTGTAGCTCCAGCCTTCATTAATGCCTCGGCTATGAGCTCCTCTCTACGTTTAGACCTATAGAAGAGATTGACTTCAAGCTTAGCTTTTACTTCCTTAGCTAGCTCAACGAGACTTTCAGCAGCTAAGGCAGCTGTGTTACCGTTAACCGATATCACTGGGTATTTGGCAAGAAGTAGATGGGCTACTGCTGCTTTGATAGCCTTGAGCGCGTAAGGCTGGGTTTGTTCACCTATCAGGTAATCGAAGGCTTCACCTCTACCGTGAGCTATCAGCCCAGCCTCGACGACCAGCCCTTTCTTATAGCCTTCTGTTAACCTATGTCTTATCTTAAGCGACTCTGCTCGTGGATGGTCTGGAGGTATGGTTTCTACTAATTCCTCCACCTTACTCCCTCCATAGCTTTGACTAGTTTCGTTAAGGCCTCGTTTAATGGGGCCTCCATACCTACCTGTTGAGCTGCCTTCACTATAGCTCCATTTATGTAGTCCACCTCCGTCCTCTTCTTCCTTTCAAGGTCCTGCAGCATGGAGTTCTTGTTATTAGCAGTATCCTTCGCTACCTTAAAGGTCAACTCGACAGGATCTATGCCTAGCTCAACCCCCATCTTTTTAGCTATACTCGCTCCTTCCTCCACGACCGCCTTCATGAGGCTCCTTAGCCATCCAACCTCCAAAAGCTCTCCATTCCTAAGCCCAGTTATAGCTCCTAATGGGTTTATGCCTGCATTCACTAAGGTCTTTATCCACACCACTTCCGCTATGTTGTCTACCTTCCTAGCCGGCAAGCCCGAAGCGTTAAGCATGGTTACTAGTTTCTCCATGAGAACTCCACGTCCACCGATCAGAGTTTCGCCTACGCCAGTATGAAGTACTGTTCCTGGCTGAGCTAACATTGCTCCATTATTTGTCACCCCCCTAAACACCACTGTACCGAGTACTCTGGAGGCCTCCTCTTCTACACCTAGCCCGTTCTGTAAACATAGAGGAACAGCTTGTTTCTCGACTAGTCTTTTAACTTGCTTGGCTGCTTCGGCCGTGTCGTAAGCCTTGACGGTTATCAACACCAGGTCGAAGTCTCCTTTAGCTTCTTCAGGTTTTTCGTGAGCATCCACCTTCACAATGAAGCTTCCTAAAGGACCCTCTACCCTAAGCCCTCGACTCCTTACAGCTTCTACATGAGCCCTCCTACCTACAAGCACCACCTCGGCTCCTGCTTTGGCTAAGAAGCCTCCCATGAGGCTTCCTATTGCCCCAGCCCCCATAATGAGGGCTTTCAAGGTCTACCAACCTTTAACCGATGATTTTCTCCCATTTCTTTAACCGAAGTACTTGTGACAGCGTGCTTCCTCGCTTAATCTCCTCTCTGACTCTATTCTCTTTCTCCAAGACGTCCATAGCTCTATTAGCCATCTCTACTGCTAGCTCTTGAGGTACTACCACTACTCCGTTGTCATCACCTATTACCCAGTCCCCAGGCCTGATCTTCACTCCGCCGCATGTGATCTCCACGTTAAGCTCTCCGAAGCCTTTAGGGTCGCCGGCTGTTGGGTTGATGTGGCGGGCGAACGCTGGGAAACCCAGCGCCCTTATCTCATCAACGTCTCTAATCGCCCCGTCAATCACCACCCCTCTAATCCCCTTGACCACACAGCTCCACGTGGCCAGCTCGCCCCAGACAGCTTTTTCACCGCCTGAAGCGTCAATAACTATGACACTGCCTGGAGGAGCATGGTCTATGGCCTCTACAGGCTTAGCCCAGTCGCCTGGATAGGTCCTAACGGTGAAGGCTCTCCCAGCCATTTTAGCTCCAGGCGTTATAGGCCTTATTTCCTTTAACTCGCCTCTACGCTGCATCGCATCTGATACATTAGGGGTGGAGACCTTCATAAACACTTCATAGAGGTCCTCCTCGCCGTATTTCTTGTAAAGCTTGGTTTCTATTGGTTTCCTGGTCAACATGGCCTGCTTAACGACCTTGGCGGCTTCCTCGGCATTCTCGGCCTTTATTATAGCGCCTCCCACGATAATAATACTAGCTCCAAGCTCCACAGCTTTAGCCGCTGTTTCGCTATTGATCCCTCCGGCTATAGCCACGGGGCGTTGAACTACAGAGACCACTTGGGAAAGGAGCTGAAGCGGATCGGTACCTTTCATCTGTTGATCTATGCCTACATGTACACAGATGTAGTCTACCCCTAACTCCTCTACCTGTTTAGCTCTTTGCACAGGGTCTTCGGCGTTGATCAGGTCAACCATCACCCTGGCTCCATAACGCCTGGCAGCTTCCACAGCCTCGCGTATAGTAGAGTCATCGGCTACTCCTAGCACTATAACTACATCGGCTCCGGCCTTCGCGGCTATCTCTACCTCAGCGGCTCCGGTATCCATGGTTTTCATGTCAGCAACTATTACCTTGCCTGGGAAGCTTCTCTTAAGCCTCCTAACAGCCTCTAACCCCTCGCTCTTAATGAGCGGGGTTCCAGCCTCCACCCAGTCTACGCCGCCTCGAATAGCTTCTTCGGCTATTTCCAGCGCTCTATCTAGGTCAGGAAAGTCCAAAGCTAATTGAAGCGCAGGAGAGTGAGGAGACGGATTAAAGCTCACTTCTCCACCACCCTTGCCCCATAGGGATCGATACGTGAAGTGAAGTATCTTGTCTTAGGTAGAAAGGCGTCAAATACCTTCAATACCTCCTCTACGTCACGCTCTCTAACGAGAGCGAAGGCGACTCTCTTCTTGACAGAGAAGCCTAGGGCTCCAGCCTCGACCGAAGCGGCCATGAACTTTTTCAGAGCTGCGTCTACGAAGCCAACCTCCTCAGCGAAGCGAGCTGAAAGCTGGATAAACCTTGAAGGGGTGGGTTGAGCTAAGAAACTGCTTAGAGCCCACCTGCCAACTTTATTGATCTTCTCCTTCATGCTTGGGTTGGTGATCATGCTACTAGTTTTATAGATACCTAGTGGAGCACAAACCACGGTTATCTCAGAGCTCGGTACTTTCTCTACCAACCCTACGCCAGGAGCCCCTGGGCTCTTTCTAATCTCTAAGCCCCCTACGAGCTGGCCTGCTACGTCTCCTAAGCCTGTCCTATACTTCACCTCAGCTATGTGTGCTGCCTTTGCTGTCTCTACCTTTGTGAGCCCAAGCTTCAGTGCTTCGTTAACCGCTAAAGCCGTGCTTAAAGCTCCTGCGCCGCTAGAACCGAAGCCTGAACCTATGGGTACCTGGAACCTATGCGTTACCACCACTCTATAGGGTTTATCGGCTAGTTTAAGCAGCTCCTCTACGGTCCTCTTAGTCACCTTGAAGTCTACGACCTTTGAGCCTAGCTTAACCACCACTATGTTCCTATGGCTTCGACGAACCTCTACCTCCGTAAGCACGCCTAGGTTAATGGAGACCCCTGCCCCCCTAGACCCTATTAAAAGGGGGTTGGAGCTTGTATCGCATATCTCGAAGAAGCCGGTTATGTGAGCTGGGCTAAAGGCATATGCCTTAGCCGTGATCTTTCACCCCTTAAGCCTCATCCGCTCAGCAGCTATGTCTAATATCGCCTTAGCCACCTCCCTCTTCGAGGAGAGTGGCACGTGAACTATGCGACACTCCCTATCTATGATGAATACTTCGTTAGTATCATGTCTGAACCCGCAACCCTTCCTGCTTAGGTCGTTAGCCACTATGAGGTCCATGTCGGCCTCCTCGAGCCTCTCGTAAGCCTTCTTGACCAGCTCTTCGTCTGAAACTCCATACTCTGCCTTAAACCCTATGAAGAAGGCTTTAGGAGCTAGCTTCCTGATGCTCATAGATATCTTAGGCCTAGGCTCAAGCTTAACTTCCAGAGTGGACGTGCCTGAAGGAATCTTATATGGGTAAGTGTGACTAAACCCATAATCTAGGGGCGCAGCGGCTAGGATGATGATATCGTAAGAGTTCTTAGAGATCTCCTCATCGACGGCATCATACATCTCCTTAGTGGTTACCACCTCTACTGCCTTGACCCCTGGAGGAGGGTTATATGTAGAGTTCGTGGGTCCTTTAATTAAGGTAACTTGTCCCCCTCTCCTCCAGGCTTCTTCGACTAGGGCAAACCCCATCTTTCCTGAACTGGGATTAGTTAAGTATCGGACCATATCCAGGGGCTCTATCGTAGGGCCAGCGGTGACGAGGAACTTAAGTCCTTTAAACTGGTCTCTACGCTCCAAGAGATCTACAACCTTCTCCACGACCTCTGTGATGGGAGGTATCTTAGCCTTCCCCTCTTCCCACCTAGGTTCTACCACCTCCACACCCATCTCTTTAAGTAGAGCTAAGCTACGTTGAAACGCAGGGTTCTTGTAGAGAGAAGCGTGCATGGATGGAACGAGAACCACAGGTATACGTGAACCGAGGGCTGAAGCTACCACTGCTGTCACAGCGGTGTCACAGATGCCATGAGCTGCTTTACTGACCGTGTTAGCTGTAGCTGGAGCCACTAGGACTAGGTCGACCTTTCCCTCTCCTTCCCCAGCCAAGGCTATATGTTCAATGTTTCCCGTGAGCCTAGTAACCACGGGGTTACCAGTAGCCCACTCCATGAACTTGGGATGTATGAGCCTGCTTGCAGCTTTGCTCATAATGACGTAGACTTCTGCTCCAAGCCTCATTAACTCCCTAGCCAGCTCAGGACACTTATAGGCCGCAGCACTACCAGTAATACATAGAGCTATCTTTCGCCCTTTAAGGGTCTGTCCTTTAGTCCCTATGATATCCTTAGATGGGTGCAGCGTTTAACACCGAGCCGCCGGGGCTCGTGCATAGTACGTTTGTATAGTGAAAAAACTTATGTAAGTAGGTTACCTACGATGTAGAAACCTATTATAACCTACGTAATCTTAGTAGATAAAAAGAAAACTAGACTAGTTTTAAGTTTTTTGATCGGCATAGAACCTTAAATGCTACAAGTATAGTTTTTATAACTTTATAGTTGTTAATTAATCTCCATTTGGATCCCTTTTCTCCATTATAGATTAAGGAATTGCTGCCGATAAACTATACTTACATTGCCTTGGCTGACAAAGCTCTTTGTAAGATGTAGACTATATCTTAGAATTTGAGTGTAAAAAGCTAATGGTGATGTGTTATTACGCCGTCTTTGTCCACGAGCCGTCTACGTCACTATCTCAGGCAATAAGTTCTTCTTGCACGCTCTCCTAACTTCTAAGGCTATTCTGTCGCCCACGCTCATTCTGCGCTTATACCTAGCTACAGCGTACTTACCGCCTACACCTAGGTGTACGTTTGCTCCTCCACCGTGGCGTAGAGCAACATCCTGGGTGTAGGGGACGTGCATATATGTTTCGGCTGCTTCAGGTACATCGTATAGGCCTAGCTTAACTCCCTCATAGACTTTTACCTTAGGTACCTTCGTCCAGGTGACGATCGTCTGAAGACACCAAGCTCCTATGATGCCTGGCGGCTCATAGAGCTGGGTAGCTTTAAGGAAAGCATTAGCAACTAAGTGGACGTCCTTCAACAACGACTCCCTTATCGAGAGGTCTCCATGGAAAGTTACCTCGAAGCTTAAGGGGTAGGGGGTTTTAGTCCAATCTATCTTGAGCTGGACGTCTGCTGGTAGCCTAATAACTCCGTCATGGGTGGTTTCACGCCTCTCATCTATGGAGAGCAGCTCGTTGGCTAGGTATGATCTAGCCTCCTCAATGGTTATACTGTATAGCTTGGAGTACCACTGCTCTACGTCACCCCAGCTTTCCTTAGCGTTTATGGGTGAGTAGAAGAAGTTGAAGTTAGCGTGAGGTCCAGGTACGTATTCCTCGACACGGGCATATTGTAGGCCTTCTTCATCGAGGTGGCCTGCTTCAACCTCCTTTCTAACTTTTTCTTCTAAGTCGTCTGAGTTAGCGGCGAAGATGAAGCCTCTCTCGAACTTTCTATGGGCAAACTCAGCCTTCAAGATTAAAGGCTGCTCTATCCTCTCCTCGAACTTTATCCCTGTCTTAACTACCTTGAACTTAAACGCTTTAGGATAAGGTATCCCAGCTTTCTCAGCGAACCAGTAGTAATCCTTCTCTATTTCACCGCGGTTCTCTATTTTAAGAAGTCTACGTGAGCCTACAATGGGCACGGCGAACTTATCCTCAATAACGCTGCACTTCTCATCTCCACCTACGTATACGCTGAAGGCTCTGTTAGGTATTTGGAGGCACTGCAGTTCAAGGAGGTCATCCACGTACTTAACCACGTCAGAATAGTGGTCGAAGATAACTATGCAGCTTCTCCATCCTTTCTTTTTCTTAGCGTCAGCTGGATCCTCCACCACTATCACATCTCTTCTCACTAGCTCAGGTAGATCTTCAACTTCCTCTTCAGATGAGCCAGCCATAGCGTTCTGTAGGTATATTCTGGCTCTATCCTTCGTGGTGTATATCAACGCCTTTAGCCCATAGTTCCTAGCTCCCTGCCAAGCATCGAGCGCGCTATGGGACCCTAGGATCAACAATGTTGGTTCTTTAAAGCGTGAAGCTACTTCCTGCATCTCTCTCCTATTAATCACAGTCCTATCCCCAAAGTCACTACCATGCTACGCTTTAAAGAGGTTTCGAGGAGGGTGAATTTAGCTCATTGGATGGTGCTGTTGAATGTCAGCGAAGCGATAAAAGCTCTTATCCTCACATGTTCCCTGATGTTCTCTACCATTGAGGCAGAGCTTTTTAATACGTTTACCTCCGACTGCTTTTTGTAGGTTTGAAACTTTTTAATTACATATAGGAAAGATGGTTTCCATTAAAGGTGAGGACACATGAAGTATGAGGTTGAAGTAGAGTTCCACAAGGATTTTATCAAGGTAGATGGAAGTAGAATCGTTGTCGGTTTAACCTCCAGGCCTGAAGGAGGTAAGGCCAACCTTGAACTAATTAAGAAGTTTGCTAAATACTTCAAAGTTTCCTCATCTCAAGTCAGGATACTGTCGGGTTTAAAGTCAAGGAGGAAGATAGTCGAGATAATCGAGAAGTAAAGTTTCCTCTAGCTCCCAGTCCAAAAGTTCAAGTTTCTTTACCTACGGGTTAAAAATGAGTAGCTCATTTTAATGTCTATAGCTTGGATAAGAAAAATTGGTTAACTTTAAAGAGAGCTACGAGTCAAAACTTTGACCGGCGAATAAGGATGAAGCTTAAGGCTAGGGTAGAGATCAGGCTTAAACCAGGCTTAACCGATGCGGAAGGCCTAGCTACCCTTGAATCTCTACGGGACCTAGGCTTCAATGTCCTAGACGTGAAAGTGGGGAAGATCTTCTACATGGTGCTTGAAGCCCCCAACTTGGAGGAAGCGAGGCAGCAAGTGGACGTTATGTGTAAGAGGCTTCTGGCCAACCCTGAAGTCAAAGATGACTACACTTACACCGTGGAACCTGAGGAAGGTTAAGCTAAATCTGCTATGACCATAACTGGCGGGCGAAAGTTTAAAGGAGTTCTCTAGGCCTCTCTTCTGCTTTTTATAGTAAAGTCCGGCGAAACCTTCGCTGCTCTCTTAAACCCTAAATCTAAAAAGCTCGAGATACATCTGCGGTAATGGTATGCAGGGACAAGGACAAAGCTACACATTGAAGGTTAAAGACGTACCCTTCGACCTTTATCTCATCGACCTCCTCAAGGCAGATGATGCGATGTTAATGAAGATCAGCGACGAAATGGGGTTATCGTTAAGCCTGGAGGAAATGAAGGTTATTCAACGACACTATAAAGATCTCAAGCGACTACCAACCGACGTGGAGCTCCAGTCTCTGGGACAAGTATGGTCGGAGCATTGTTTTCACAAGACGTTTAAAGGTTATGTGATGGCAGGGCGTACGCGTGTGAAGAACATGCTTAGGCGCTTCATAGCTAAGGTCGTAGCGGAGCTTAAGCCTGAGTGGTGCGTGTCGGTCTTTGAGGATAATGCTGGGATCGTGGATTTTGGTGATGGTTACGCCGTAGCTATTAAGGTGGAGACTCATAACCATCCTTCAGCTATAGAGCCTTTTGGCGGCGCGGCTACAGGCGTAGGCGGAGTGATTAGGGATATCCTTGGAGTTTGGGGTGATCCGATAGCTAATACGGATGTGCTGTGTTTTGGCCCGCTTGACTACAGTTACGAGAAGCTTCCTCGAGGGGTTAAGCATCCTCGCTACCTTTATAGGGGTGTTGTGGCTGGGATCGGCAATTACGGCAATAACATGGGCATTCCTACGGTGAACGGAGCAATCGTATTCGATGAGGGGTACGTGGGTAACGTCGTAGTTTACTGTGGCTGTGTGGGGATCTTACCTATTGATAGGTACTTGAAGCGGGCTAGAGAGGGTGATTGCTTGGTGCTTGCAGGCGGTAGGACTGGACGTGATGGGATACATGGTGTAACTTTTGCTTCAGCCGAGCTTACTGAGGAGTCAGAGGAGGTTTCTAGGCCAGCAGTGCAGATACCTAATCCTATCGAGGAGGAGAGGCTTAAGAGAGCTATCTTAAGGATTAGGGATGAAGGATTAGCCACTGCTGTGACTGACCTAGGCGGTGGAGGGGTTTCCTGCGCTGTTAGCGAGACTGCTCACCGTTTCGGGCTTGGAGCTCAAGTATGGCTGGAGAAGATTCCGTTAAAGTATCCAGGACTGGCACCATGGGAGATCTGGCTGTCAGAATCTCAGGAGCGCATGTTACTGGTCTCGCCGCCTGATAAGGTAGACCGTTGCCTTGAAGCCTTCGAGGACGAAGAGGTTGAAGCCAACATCATAGGTAGGCTTACAGGTACCGGAGAGCTCTGCGTAGACTACCTTGGATACCGCGTAGCTACCTTAGACCTAGATTTCTTATTTAAGCCTCCCACTGTCACGAGAAGGGCTGAGTGGACTCCACCTGTCTTCGAAGAACCCTTCTTCAAGCCCCCTAAGGACTTAGGCGAGACCTTGCTTAAGCTCCTTTCCTCCCCTAACGTTTGTAGTAAGGAGGAGGCTGTTAGGACCTATGACCATGAAGTGAAAGGAGCCACTGCCGTTAAGCCGTTCCAAGGGTTGAGGGCTGGTCCCAACGACGCAGCTGTGTTGAAGCCTATAGTATCTTCTTGGAGAGGGATAGTGGTTTCCTGCGGCATTAAGCCTCGTTACGGTAAGATAGATCCCTACTGGATGGCGGCTTCGGCCATAGACGAAGCTATTAGGAATAACGTGGCGGTAGGCGGTAGACGAATAGCTTTGCTCGATAACTTTACGTGGGGCAACCCTGAGAAACCCGATAGGATGGGCGGCCTCTTAAGGGCTGTGAAGGCGTGCTACAGGCTCGCTAAGGCTTATGGTACGCCTTTCATATCAGGCAAGGATAGCCTATATAATGAATCCCCCCTAGGACCTGTTACCCCCACGCTACTCATAACAGCTTTAGGCATAATACCTGACGTTAGGCTCGCCGTCACCTCAGACCTTAAGAGGCCAGGTAACCCATTATACCTCGTCGGCTTTACGAAGGCTGAGCTGGGCGGCTCCGAGTACTATTCATTAATGAACATCCTCGGTAGGTCAGTGCCTAAGGTGTACATGCCTATGGCTAAGAGGCTGGTTGAGGCGATGGTTGAAGCTATCGACCAGCAGCTCGTTAAGGCTTGCCACGACCTCTCTGAAGGTGGTTTAGGCGTAGCGGCAGCTGAGATGGCTATAGGTGGAGGGTTAGGGATGGAACTATACCTAGCTCAGGTGCCTAGGCCTAAGTCTCTTAGACGCGATGACTTCATCCTATTCTCAGAATCGAATACCCGTTTCCTCGTGGAGGTTAAGGCAGATGCTGAGGAGGAGTTTGAGAAGGTTATGCGTGGTGTTCCACACGGTAAGGTGGGACAAGTTCTACGTGAGCCAACGTTAGTGGTCAGAGGCGTAAGTGGAAAGTTACTGATGGAAGTAGAGGTGAGCGAAGCTGAGAAGGCGTGGAAGAGGCGTCTTTAGGCTTGGTCGATGATGCAGCGTTTAAGTTAACTGAGCTTATTGCCTCCTGCAAGGCGTGTAGCACTGTGGATAAACCCCTCATTAAGTATGGAGCATACACCAAGTGGCTCCCTGAACGTGTTAAGGTGTTAGCTATAGGCGAGTCTCCTCCGCCCGGCTGCAAGGAAACAGTTTTCTATAACTTAGGTCTGTTTGACCGCTTTAGGTTGTCGATGAAACTTGTACTAGGCTTAAACGACGATGAAGGTATATTAAAGCTCTTTAAGTCGAAGGGAGTTTTCGTCACTGGCGCAGTTAAATGTAGACCTCCTAGCAGGGATTTTCTTGAAGAAATGAGGAAACGCTGTGTCTCTCTTCTCAGGGCGGAGCTGGAGCTTCTTAAGCCAAATAGAGTGGTAGCTATGGGTAAAACTGCAGCTGCCTCTATTTCAGAGCTGCTCGGGGTTAAAAGGTCCTTCAAGGTTGATGAGCTGTTTGAGCTTAAACAGGGCAATCTCCACGTTGTCTTTACTCCGCATCCTAACTATATCTTCAGGTTTAGGAGGGATCTTGCACCTAAGCTTAAAGCTCTACTCACTTCCTAGGACCTCGCTTTTCATCATCTTCTCTAACGTTTTCAGTTTGACTTCCTCCAATACTTCCCTTAAGGGCCTACGCTGCTCAATGGCTATGCGTTTCAGGTCCTCGAACTCAGGCTTCACGTTAAGCAGTCTTCCTGAAGGGTCTCTAGATACCTTTACCTTAACCTTCTGTTGTTCGCCGCCGACCTCTACTCTTAACTCAACTTCCTCCCTCTCTGCGATCACTCTAGGCTCCTCACGAACCCTGACGCCTAGCGTGCCGGTCTCGTTCATTAAAGTCTCCACCAGGTCTAAGTAACCCTCAGGCTTAGCTAGGACTTTAACTTGAAAGCTGGGCCTACCTTTCTTTCCTAAAGCTGGGATGACGTATACGTCGAGGGCGCCCGTCTTCATAAGCTTCTCCGCTAAGTAACCAACTACCTCTCCTGTTACATCGTCTAAGCCTGTTTCAAGCACCATAACCCTATCCATGGAAATAGCGTGAGCGGACCCTTCCACCATCCTTAAGACGTTGGGTATCCCTCCCAGCTCTTTTACCCCAGCTCCATAGCCGACCCTCTCCACTTTCATTGGTGGATAAAGGTCCACCACTTTTTCTGCTAGGTTGGTTAAGATAGCTATCCCTGTAGGGGTCGTCAACTCTTCGTCGATGGAGGTCTGTACGAAGGGGTAACGATGTTTTCTAAGGATCTCAAGGGTAGCTGGGGCAGGTCCTCTAAGCTCTGCATGAGGCAACTTGATGACACCTCCGCCCAACACCGGGGGTGTAGCATAAACCTCAACTTGGCCTAGGAAGCCTGCCTCGTCGAGAAGGATGGCAGAGCCCACTACGTCTATGAAAGTGTCTGGGGAAGAAAGCTGGTGTAGCTCTACGTCACCCTCCGTACCGTGGACTCGCTGCTCAGCCTCCGCTAGGTCCTCCATCACTTTAAGGGCATATCTGGAGGCCCGCTCAGAAGCTCCAGCTTCCCTACAAACTTTACGCGTAGTCTCCAACGCTTCAGAAGCCTTCAGAGAATAATGCCTAGGCTCTACATCAACCTTAACCAGCTTAGCCCTCAATCCACCTCTCGAGGTCTCCGAAACTTCCACCTTTAACTCTCCGTGAAGGTTTAATGAAACCTCCACGGCCTCAACAACCCTATATAGCGGCTCTGTCTTACCTAAGAGGTCTATGAGGGCTGCGAGGAACATGTCTCCAGCCACACCAGCTATTCTCGCATCTATTACTAATACTCGCATCTACCTCGCCTCAAATCACTAATCAACCTTAAAGCTAATTAAACCACCCCTGGGGGCTCACTAAAACACCATCACCTCTTTTTCTTTTCACATACAGCCACGGTGTCCCAAAGGATACAACCACTAAAAAACCATTTATACCGCTCAGAGTCAACTGATGTATTGATGAGATATACTCAGTAACTTTCACTGCAT
>QMSI01000014.1 GCA_003649615.1 Thermoprotei archaeon
GACTATGTGAGCACCCAAACTTTGAAGCAACTTTCAAACCCACGCTGGATAAAGGAGAAGTCGAGATCTTAGGCAAAGCTACACAAGGGGTAGCTAAACTCGATAAAGCTACCACTAACTTTAAGGAGGCCTTAGATGGTGCTGAAATAATACTCTTGGTTGTCCCTTCTTTTGGACATAGTCTCTTCGCGGAAAGCTTTGCTCCCTACCTACATGATGGCCAACTAGTGGTCTTAATGCCAGGCAACGCAGGGTCTCTGGAGGTAGCGAAACTATTGAAGGAAAAAGGGGTGAAAAAGAGGATTACTATAGCGGAGACCGCAACCCTACCATACGGCTGCAGACTCATAGAGCCCGCAAAGGTAATGGTTTACGTAAACGCAAAACTAAATCCTACAGGCGTCCTTCCAGCTAGGAACACAGGAGAAGTCATAGATCGGCTTAAAGAGCTCTACCCTTCCACAACCCCTGCCACCAACATAATAGAGGCTGCAATAAACAACCCTAACCCTGTCACCCATCCGATAGCTACACTGCTAAACGTTGGTCGTATCGAGTACTCTAAGGGAGAATTCTACCTCTACAGGGAGGGTATAACGCCGTCCGTGGTCAAAGTTTATGATGCTGTAGATGATGAAAGGCGCGCTCTATGCAGGAAGTTAGGCATAAAGTTCTATGAATGCCCTCCAGGCCTACCTAAGGAGGATTGTGAAATCAGGATGGGAATATTCTTCGGGGCAGGCTCACTATATGAGGCAGGGGTAAAGATGAAGGGGCCTTCCACTACGATGGATAGGTACGTCACGGAGGACGTGCCATACGGACTTGTATTCATGGAGTCCTTAGGCTCCATGATAGGGGTAACCACCTCGACCATATCCTCCATCATCACGTTGTTCTCTATTATAAACGGTGAAGACTATAGGGCAAAAGGGAGGACCGTGGAGAAGCTAGGAATAGCTGGATTAACTATACAACAGCTCAACGACATCCTCAATGAATGGAGCTTATAGGTTCTCAAAGCCTCTATAAACCCCCTCCCCCTATTTAGGAAGGAGGAGGGTTGAAGGCTGTAATTATGGCTGGAGGGCTGGGCACAAGGCTTAGGCCTCTAACCTTCACCAGGCCTAAGCCTGTCATGCCCGTGGCTAACAAGCCCATCATATGCCATGTAGCCGACCTGCTCAAGAAAACAGGTTTCAAGAAAACCATAGTCACGCTGTGGTATGGTGGAGAAGCCATAACTCGATGCTTAAAGGAAGTAGAAGGCCTCGAAATAACGTTTTCAATCGAAGAGAAGCCTTTAGGAACCGCCGGTGGCGTTGGAAGGATTAGGGAAAAGCTGACCGATACCTTCCTTGTCATCAGCGGAGACCTGGTAACTGACATTGATCTAGCTTCCGTGGTTAAGTTACATGTAGAAAAGGGAGGGCTAGCGACGATGGTGTTAACCCCCGTTCCTGATACCAGACACTACGGCATAGCTGAGCTCGATTCAGAGCAACGCATCGTTAAGTTCCTGGAGAAGCCTAGACCTGAAGAAGCCTTCAGCAAGCTGGCTAATGCAGGGATCTACGTGTTAGAGCCTGAGGTGTTCAAGTATATCCCTGAAGGCAAGATGATAGACTTCTCAAGAGACGTATTCCCCCAGATGTTAGGAAGAGGAGAGGAGATCTATGGCTTCATTTATGAAGGATACTGGAACGATGTAGGGACGCTCGATACCTACATTAAAGCGAACATGGACGCTCTAGACGGCAAGGTCCACCTAGACCTATCCGCCGAGCTTAGAGGAAACGGTTTATGGATAGCTAAGGATGCAATGATCGAGGACGAAGTATACATGGAGCCCCCTCTCCTGATAGGTGGTGGGGCTAAGGTGGAGAGAGGAGCTAGACTCTACAGCTACACCGTAATAGGTAGCAACACTGTGGTTAAGAGGAGAGCTAAGCTAGAGAGGGCAATAGTCTTAGAAGAAGCCGAGATAGGCGAGGAGGCGAAGATAAAGGACGCGGTGGTGGGCGCCAGATGCAAAATAGGCGATAAGGCTTTCTTGGAGAGAAGCGTCCTTGGAGATGAGGCGAGTGTAGGTGAAGGAGCTCAAGTTGCGCCGAAAATGGTCAGGGTAGCCCCCTTCCTATCCATCGCTCCTCACAGTAACATATATAGCGACTACATGGCCCCCTGAACAGCTCTAAACCTTCACTTGATGGTAAAAACCTCAAACACCGCTAAAGTTTATTATCTTTTGTAAACCAAGAATTTAAGGGTCAACTTCACTCAAGAAGCTTTTAAATAACCATGAAGGCTCAAAAAGACATACGGGTGGAAGCATGGTTAAGATAAAGTGGCTTGGCCATGCCTGCTTCGAGGTTAAGGACAAAGTCACCGTGGTCACAGACCCTCACGATGGAGTCAACATAGGTATACCTCCCCCCAAGTCAAGCGCTGACATAGTATTGATATCGCATGACCACTTCGATCACGCCGATGGAAAGAATCTAGTGGCTAAACCCGATGCTATCGTAGTGGATAGGCCTGGAAACTATGAAGTTAAAGGGGTCAAGATTAAAGGAGTGGCCACTTATCACGACGATGTTAAGGGAGCCAAGAGAGGGCCTAACACTGTCTATGTGTTTGAGCTGGAGGGGCTACGCATATGTCACCTAGGAGATTTAGGCCATATACTCTCCCCTGACGATATCGAGGAGATAGGAAAAGTCGATATCCTATTGACCCCGGTCGGAGGCACCTTTACCATAGATGCGACAGCCGCCAGCAAGGTGGTAGAGCAGCTTAAACCGAAGGTGGTCATTCCCATGCACTTCAAGGTTCCTGGCCTAAAACTCCCCTTAGCTAGCGTCGAGGAGTTTCTTAAAGGTAAAGACAACGTTAAACGCCTCACCACCAATGAAGTAGAGGTGAAAAAGGAAGAGCTGCCCAGTGAAACCACAATAATGTTGCTACAGCATAGCTCACCTTGATGAGCCTTTGCTTTGTTTTTTCTTATGTTCTTTAAAACATCTTCATCAATATACCTACATGCTGAGGTGCCACTTATCCTTAAGAAACAGGTTTTGAGGTTGGAAAGCTTTAAAGGTCGGGGGGCATAATCCCTCGTTAAAGGTGTGTTAGATTGAGTGAAGCTTGGGTGGCTGGAGCTAAAGAAATGTTAAAAGCCATAGAGAAGCTGGCTTCCAAACAAGATAAAGATAGGCTTGATCTGATAAATTTGCTTACAGCTTCGCTTAGGGCCATGGAGAGAAGTATTATGGGTTGGTTTCAATGGGTATTAAACCCGAGTATCATGGGTCAGTTCTCTAAAGAAGAGCTTGAAGAAATAAGCGGGAACATTAAACGTATGGCTGAGGAGTTTGTAAAATATGACATAGAGATTACTGATAGGTACTCCAAGAAAATGCCGAGAAGAATGGAGCAGCGTAGACCAGAGCAGCTTTACCTATAGGTCCTCTCTCCCCGGTAGCTGTCATGAACCCAGGTGATCAATTAAGGAAAAGCAAGATCATAGGTAAATGGGTCGTAATAGCGGAGGAAAGAGCTAAGCGTCCCTTAGAAGGAGGAAAACAGACATGTCCTTTTTGTCCTGGAAATGAACATCTCACTCCGCCAGCTATTTTGGCATACGTCCAGGGACCTACGGGTATCGAACGTAAGGAAGATGGTGATGAAAGGGTTAAGGGATGGCTTGTAAGGTGTTTTGAAAATCTATATCCAGCCTTTAAACCTCCAACGCTGGGAAAGTTAAGCAGAGGAGGAGCTGTAGGACATCACGAAGTCGTAGTGGAATCACCTCGACACGATGAACACCCTCACAGAGCCTCTAAGGAGCAGTTAATGTTAGCCCTTAAAGCCATCTTCACGAGGATGCAAGAGCTCTATTCCATGGATTACGTTAAGTATGTAGCTTTCTTCAGGAACCATGGTAGAAGCGCAGGAGCATCTATCCTTCACCCTCACTCTCAGCTCATAGCCCTGCCTTTCATTCCTCAGAGGCTGAGAGAGGAGTTTAAGGTGTTTAGGAAAGCCTGGCATAAGGAGGAGTGTCCTCTATGTCACATCGAGGTTGAAGGAGAGGTGTTTTATGATAGAGGAGGATACGTAGCTATGTTTCCTAAAGCAGGTTTATCGCCATATGAATTCTGGCTACTACCAAAAAGGCATGAACCTTCGCCCCTTACCCTGAACGATGAGGAACTCGTAAACCTAGCTGAAGCGCTACGCCACACCTTATCATGTTTAGCGAAGATGCTTAATGACCCTCCATACAACCTATGGCTCCACGCTTCACCTAGAGTAGAAGGCTATGAGTACTTTCACTGGCACATAGAGGTTAGGCCTAGAATATCTATACATGCAGGATTTGAGCAAGGCTTTGAGGTCTACATCAACACGGTGTCTCCCGAAAGGGCAGCTGAAGAGTTTAGGAAAGCTTTAGAAAGTTGAGTTAAGCTTAACAGCTACCTTACTACGTGGATAAAGGCCGCGGAGGCTAAACACTTGGAGAAGTACAAAATCTATTTAGGACCCTACACCAAGGAGGTATCCTCTCAACTTAAATTAGGCAAAATTAGGATCTTCGATACCACACTCAGGGAGGGTGAACAGACTCCTGGCGTAGCCTTTAGGCTTGAGGAGAAGCTCACAATAGCTCAACGCCTAGATGAACTAGGCGTAAATACCATTGAGGCCGGGTTCCCTTCAAGCTCTGAAGGAGAGCTACACTCAGTCAAGAGCGTAGCTAGGCTAGGGTTAAAGGCGGAGATTTGCGGCCTCGCTAGGACAGTGAAGGAGGATGTAGACGCCTGCTTGAAAGCTGATTTAAGCTGTATACATACCTTCATAGGCACCTCTCCATGGCACTTAAAGTACAAACTCGGCATAAGCGAAGAAGAAGCTATTAAGAGAGCTGTCGAGACCGTCGAGTACATTAAGGACCATGGCTGTACATGTGAGTTCTCCTGTGAAGATGCTACGAGAACGCCTTTCGACTTTTTAGTGAAAATATACAAGAGCGTAGAGGAAGCGGGGGCAGATAGGATAAATGTTCCTGACACGGTTGGCGTGATGAATCCGGAGGCCATGAAGTCGCTTATCTCTAGGTTAAGGGAACAGCTGAAAATCGTCATCTCGGTGCACTGTCACAACGACCTAGGGCTAGCCACGGCCAATTCGCTCGCAGCAGCTGTTGCTGGAGCAAACCAAATACAGGTAACCGTTAATGGCCTAGGTGAAAGGGCAGGACACGCCAGCCTAGAACAGGTCGTAGTTGGCTTAGAGGTGCTTTATGGAGGTTCGACAAACATCAAAAAGGAGCTTATAACGGAGGTCTCTAGGCTCGTTGAGAAATACAGCCTAATCTATAATCCTCCCAACTATCCTATTGTTGGGCGTAACGCCTTCGCTCACCGCTCAGGGATTCACGTTCACGGTGTCATAGAGGAGCCTGCCTGCTATGAGCCCTTTGATCCAAGCGTAGTCGGACAAACCAGAAGGATCGTGTTTGGTAAACATACAGGGAAGCATGGGGTAAAGACTTTCCTAGAGCAGCTGGGGATGAAGGTTAGTGAGGAACAGCTCACAAAGATAGTCATGAAGATCAGGGAGCTAGGAGAAGCTAAGAAGACGTTGATGGACGAAGACGTGTTTGCTATAGCTGAGTCCGTAATAGGTGGGATCCCTGATAGGGAAAAAGCCATAACGCTAAAAGAGCTCATCGTAGTTACGGGAAGTAACGTAACTCCCACCGCCTCAGTCACTATAGAGGCTGGAGGTAAAGAGCTAAGAGCTGCAGCCATAGGTGTTGGGCCTGTCGATGCATCTGCCAAAGCCATAGAGAAAGCTATAGGAGCCATAGGTCAGTACACTCTCGATGAATATAAGATTGAAGCTATAACTGGAGGAACTGATTCTTTAGCAAGCGTTGAGATCTCGATCAAAGATAAGTTCAGTAATAGGTTTAGGGCCAAAGCGGTGGACGATGATATAGTCATAGCCTCCGTAGGTGCCTTAATAGATGCCATAAACAAGGCTATGTTCTACGAGAAGCTAAAGAGTCTTAAGCAACAATCGTGAACAGGAGCTTTCCGCTAAATTCAAGGCTTCAATAGAGTTTGCCCAACAGACCGTCAGCTTAATAAAGCTCGTGCCGCAAGTCTTTAGCCCAACCATCGGAGGTAGTGTGATGTTAGTAGAGGTGAGGTGGCACGGTAGAGGCGGTCAAGGAGCAGTAACGGCAGCAGAGCTTCTAGCTCACGCAGCCATTGACGAAGGGCTTTACGCTCAAGCTATGCCTTCCTTCGGCGCAGAGCGGCGAGGAGCGCCGGTGCAAGCCTTCAATAGGCTTAGCGATAAACCCATAAGGACAAGAGGATCGATCAAAAGCCCCGACGTAATAGTGGTGATAGATGAAACGTTGCTTAAGCTCAGCGAGGTCGTGGAAGGCATTAAGCCCGAGACGTCTTTCATAGTCTGCACCTCTAGGCCTCCAGCCGAGCTTAAGAAAATGCTTAGTTTGGAATGCAAGGTTGCATCGATAAATGCGCTTAAGATAGCCAGGGAGATATTGAAGGTACCTATAACGAACACCTCCATGTTAGGTGCCTTCGCGAAGGTGGTCGGTATCGTTAAGCTCGACACATTACTTAACAAGGTGGAGGAGCGGTTTGGCCCTAAGCTAGGACCGCGCAACGTAGAAGCAGTCAAGAGAGCCTATGAAGAGACGGAGGTAGTGTAGCATGGATAAGTTTAAGCCTTCATGGAGAGAGCTACCCATAGCCGCTATAATCACGGAGCCTGGTAATATAGCTGAGTCCAAGACAGGAGAGTGGAGGACAGGGCTTAAGCCTGTCATCGATCAAGAGAAATGCAAACAATGCTACATTTGCTGGGCACACTGTCCTGATGCCTCCATAGTACTGAAAGATGACGGAGTTGTAGAGATCGATTACTATCACTGTAAAGGCTGCGGCTTATGCTCCAGGATATGTCCCTATAAGGCCATAGAGATGGTTGAGGAGGTAGTGGAGTATGGCTAAGCGCATAGCTATCGAAGGGTCACATGCAGCTTCATTGGCCGTGAAGCTGGCCAACGTGGACGTGATAGCCGCCTACCCCATAACTCCTCAGACCCACATAGTGGAGAGGTTAGCTGAGTACGTAGCTAACGGCGAGCTTGACGCTGAGTACATAAACGTTGAGTCTGAGCACTCAGCCATGAGTGCATGTATAGGTGCCTCAGCTGTTGGAGCGAGAGTATTTACAGCTACGGCGGGGCAAGGACTAGCTCTAATGCATGAAATGTTGTATATAGCTGCTGGCAACAGGCTCCCTATAGTCATGGCAGTGGCTAATAGGTCGCTGTCGCCTAACTTAAACATCTGGGGAGATCACACTGATATGATGGGGTCTAGGGACTGTGGCTGGATACAGCTCTTCGTGGAAAACGCTCAAGAAGTCTTTGACCTTACCTTCACGGCGTTCAAGATAGCCGAGGACGAGGAAGTGCTACTACCCGTAACGGTAAATCTCGACGGTTTCCACCTGAGCCATGTAATAGAAGCCATAGAGCCGCTCGAGGCTGAAGAAGCAGCCAAGTTCCTACCCCCCAGAAAGATCCCAAGCCACGCATTACATCCTCGCAAACCGACAACCTGGGGAGCCATAGGGTTGCCAGAAATCCAGACTGAGTTAAAGTATCAGCTTGAAGATGCTCTTCGGCGAAGCAAGGACGTGGCGAAGAAAGTCTGGAAGGAATACGGTGACTTGACGGGCAGGTACTATGACGTAATAGAGTTTTACAGGATGGACGGAGCCGAGGTGGCAATAGTAATGATGGGTAGCTTCTGCGGCAACGCTAGAGACGCCGTGGATCTACTGAGAGAGAAGGGAGTGAAGGCAGGGCTGCTAAAGGTGAGGATGTTTAGACCCTTCCCATATAGGGAAATAGTGGACGCGCTCAGCGAGGTGAAGGCGGTAGCTGTGGTTGAGAGAGCCTTCTCCCCTGGCAGCGTGGCTGGGCCGTTAACCTCGGACCTAAAAACCGCCTTCTACGGTGAAAAACAGAGGCCAAGCATCTCAGGGTTTGCAGCAGGCATAGGGGGCAGAGAAGTGACAATGTCGGAAATAGCTGACTCTGCATTAAAGGCCTTGAAGGTCGCGGAGGAAGGTAAGATGGATGGAGGCTTTGAGTACATACAGGTGAGGTGGTGAAGATGGCATACTACAAGTCCATTAAGGAGCTGCCTAAAGAAGAGCTCTTCGCTCCTGGGCATAGAGCCTGTCAAGGATGTACCGAGGCCTTAGCCATTAGGTTAGCGTTGAAAGGCATAGGCCCCAACTGTATAGTTGCAAACGCGACCGGCTGCTCTGAGGTAGTGTCCACACCTTATCCTTACACGGCGTGGAAGGTTCCATGGTATCACGTAGCCTTCGAGAACGCTGCGTCCGTAGCTTCAGGCATTGAGGCAGCTCTCAAAACCTTGATGAGAAAGGGGAGGCTAGAGAGGGAAAGGATTCACGTAGTGGCGCTCGCAGGCGATGGAGGAACTGCCGATATAGGTCTTCAAGCGTTATCTGGCGCCCTAGAGAGGTGGCATGACTTCGTCTACATATGTCTTGATAACGAGGCATACATGAACACGGGAATCCAAAGATCCAGCTCAACCCCATACGGTGCTTGGACCACTACGTCGCCGCCGGGCAGCGTAAGCATAGGGCAGAGAACGTGGAAGAAAGACATGCCTTCAATCGCCGCGGCTCACAATATACCTTACGTGGCCACAGCTACACCTGCCTACGCTTTGGACTTAGTCAATAAAGCTAAAAAAGCAGCAGAGGTAGAAGGACCTGCTTACCTTCACATCTTCTGCTCCTGTCCACCTGGCTGGAGAATACCGTCTGAAAAAGCTCTCGAGGTACTTAGGCTAGGCGTGGAAACCGGTGTGCTACCTATCTACGAGGTGGAGGATGGGAAGCTAAGGTTAACCATAAGGCCTTCTCGGCGTAAGCCAGTGGAGCTTTACTTGAGGACACAGGGTCGGTTTGCGCACTTAACCGACAAGGAGATCGAGTTCATCCAACGCCGAGTAGACGAAGCTGCAGAGAAGCTAGGGCTGCCTCCTAGAAGTTAAGCCCCAACTCATCATTTATTTTCTCCAAGTTACTTTTCACCTTACTGGCCACATCCCTGTAAAGGTCTCCACCGTGTAGGTCGATGGCAACTAGTAGCGGTCCAAGCTTCTCAACTTTCAATATCCATAAAGCCTCAGGCACGCCTAAGTCTAACCAATGTACCTCCACTACTTCAACTATGGACTTAGCAGGTAAGACTCCCACTCCTCCCGGGTAAGCGCAGTAAACTGCTTTTGCCTTACGTAGAACCTCGGCGCTCCGTGGACTCAAACCTCCTTTACCTACCAGCATCTTAACCCCTGTTTTTGCAGCCAAGTTAACAGCTTGTTTTTCAAACCTTGAGGAGGTTGTAGGACCAATGGACAGAACCCTCCAACTTTCTCCTTCCCTCAACGCTATCGGTCCAGCATGGTATACGACCAATCCTTTGAGGTTGACGGGTAGAGGCTTCCCCTCGTCTAGAAGGCTAAGCATTCTAGCGTGGGCTTGATCCCTAGCTACTACTATTAGACCGCTGAGCCAAACATAATCTCCAGCTTTGAGAGTCTCCACATCCCCTTCAGAAAGAGGAGTGCACAAAAGCTTCAAGGCGAGCCCTCCACCCTTAACGTTGCTCGACGCGTAGCCCAGCACTGAAAAGCTAAAGCTACAGGTAGACTTGCCGTGTGTGTATGAGCATAGTTTACATGGACCGCTAAGGCCGTCACGCTACCTCCTAATCCCATAGGCCCTACACCTGTCTCGTTGACTTTTTCAAGCAGGAGAGCTTCAAGCCTCCTTAGTTCAGGGTCAGGGTTAGGCTGGCTCAGCGGCCTTAATAGAGCTTGTTTAGCTAGCTTCAGCGCTTCCTCCGCCAAGCCACCAACCCCCACCCCTAAGACTGTAGGAGGGCAAGGTGCGCCACCAGCCTGTACGACGGAGTCCACCACGAACTTGATAATCCCCTTCAGCCCAGCGTGAGGCGGAAGCATAGCTAGCTTAGTCATGTTTTCGGAGCCAGCACCTTTAGGAGCTACTGTGAGCTCTAGGTAACCTTCACGATTAAATGTCCATTCGAAATAAGGAATACCTAAGCCCACGTTGTCTCCACTGTTTTCCCTTGTTAAGGGGTGAACGGCGTTTGGTCTTAAGGGAATCTCAATGGTAGCCCTCCTCAAAGCCTCCACTAGTACTTTCTTAACCTTTAGGGGATCATATACACGGGGATCGAGATCGATATAGAAGCTGAATAAACCTGTATCCTGACATAGAGGAAGCTCTTCAGCCTCTGCTAGCTCAATGTTTAGGAGAATAGTTTCAAGCTGTTTCCTGCCTACTTCACTCTTCTCGGAGCTTAAAGCCTTTCGAAGAGAAAGTTTGACGTCATCAGGTAGAGTAGTGACGCTTTTCTTGATTAATAAATAAGCTAGGTCCTCAAGCCTATCAAGACTCATCTCGTACGCCCTCTTCTTCGCCCTCGATCCTCTTAACTATAAGCTTAGAGCCCTCCTTTCCTACAACAATCACCCTTTCTCCAGGTTTCACGTATTCATCGGAAGACGCAGCCCAATACTCACCTGCACACCTAACAAAACCCTCTTTGCCAGGACCTAGCTCATCCAAGGCTATCGCCTCCTGCCCTACGAGGCCAGCTATGTAAAGCTTCGGCCTAAGCCTCTTAGCCTTCAAAACCTTGTAGAGAGCAAAGACCGAAAAGGCTAGAAGCGGGGCAACAATAGCTAGGCTAATCACCGCCAGTTTATTGTACCACTCTGGGTGTATGGCCCACTGCGAAGGGTCAATGCTTAATGGAGAGAGGAGAGCCCCTATCACCATCATAACTATACCGGTCATACCTATAGCTCCAAAGCCAGGGATGACGAAGAGCTCAATGAAGAGCAGCAGAACACCTAGCATTACAAGTAGAATAGAGACTATGTTGACGTTAAAACCGAGCCCTATCAAGCTTAAGATGACAAGTAAGCCTCCGATAACCGCTGAGGCGGGTTGGGCATAAGCCAAGCCAAAAATCAGGCCATAGAGGCCGGCCAGGAACATGATAGAGGCCAGGAGAGGGTTTGAGAGCAGTGACATGATCGTAATCCTAATTCCGCCTTCATACATCACCAAGGCTGCTCCCTGTGTCCTAAGGGTATAGTTTTGGCCATCTACCTCTACTACGACCCCCTCAAGCTCAGCTAAGAGCTCATCAACGTCTGAGGCTAATAAGTCAATCACACCTATCTGTAAGGCCTCACTGCCTCCTAAGTTAAGGTTCTCAGTAACGAAAAGTCTCGCAGCCGTGGCATTACGCCCTCTAGCCCTAGCCACTTCCTCCACATACTCGGCGACAGCGTTTAAGACCTTAGACTCAGTAATAGGCTCCGAGCCTGTAAAGGGGCTGTAGCTAACAGGTTGAGCTGAGCCTACGACGGTGCCCGGCGACATAGCAGCTATGTGAGAGGCCAACAAGATGAAAGAGCCGGCCGACCAAGCAGTAGCGCCTCTAGGATACACGTAAACCACTACAGGGATAGGAGAATTGAGGAGCTGCTCCACGAGTTTAATGGTAACATCCAATGAACCCCCCGGCGTGTTCAAAAGTATGAGGAGAGGACAGCCACGTTCCTTAGCTAGATTTAAAGCTCCCGCTACCTCCTCATAGGTAGCCTGAGTAATAACGTCTTGAACGTGCACAGCTATAACCTCACCGTTCTCATGGGCAGATGCTTGACTAGCCAAGAGGGCTATGGATAACAATAAAATAAAACAGTAGGTTAAAGATCTCACTGCCTCTCCCGTTGCTTCTCCTGTTGCAGTAAACCTTTCGTGAGACCTACGACCTCGCCTGCCATCGTAAACGATGCAGGAGCTATTACTATCAAGTTACGCTCTCTGGCGATATCGTAAAGCGTCTGGAGCTCCCTCAACCTTAAGGCAATAAGCCGCTCCTGGTATTCTTTAGCGGCCTCAGCCATTATTTTAGCTGCCTGAAGCTCTCCTTCAGCCACTATTATTCTACCTCTCCGTTCACGCTCGGCTTCAGCTTGTTTAGCCATGGCCCTGAACATCGTCTCAGGGAGGGAGACATCCTTTATTGTTACCGCCGTAACCTTGATGCCCCATGGGTCTGTAGCTGCATCTATGATGCTTTGAAGCCTCTTATTAAGTTCATCCCTCCTAGCCAGTAAGTCGTCTAGCTCTACCTGGCCCAATACGTCTCTGAGGGTTGTTTGAGATAGAAGTTGGCAAGCATTGTTATAGTCCTCTACGACGGTGATTGCCTTAATAGGGTCAAAAACCCTGTAGTAAACCACAGCGTCAACGTCGACGCTTACATTATCCTTAGTTATAATCCTTTGTTTAGGTACGTCAACTACCGTCACTCTAAGATCTATCTTGTAGAACTTGTCAGCACCAGGTATGATGAGGAAGATGCCGGGTCCCTTAGCACCTAGCAGTCTGCCTAGTCTGAAGATGACTGCTCTCTCATATTCCTTAACTACCTTGACGCTGGCTGAAAGCAGCGAAAGGACGATGAAGAGCAGGAGGATGCCAAAGATCAGTGTTGATAAATCTAGAAACAGCAATGGCAAAATAATTCCCGGTTTAATGTACCTGCGACGGCTAAAAACTTTGTGGCCCAACTTGAAGTTCGGACATGGCGAGGAAGGCAGGCAAGAGAGGTTTAAGGCCTAGCCTTCTTAGCCTCCTCAGGCCAACAATGCATGATTTAGGAAGAGCTTTTGTATCAACTGTGCGTTGTTTAAGTCCACCCCGAGAAGTTTAAGATTACCGATTAATCCTCTTCAAGACTAGGGGGAAGCTAATTGAGGCACGGAAATCTATTAGCAACCCTTCTCGTCTTAAGCATCGCCATCAACTCCATCCTGACGGTCGCTTACCTTAGCCAGCTCCACCTACTTAACGATGTAAGCACCAAGCTTCAAAGTTACGCTGAAACCTCTGAAGAACTATCAGCTAAGGTAGCTGAGTTAAGCTATCAGTTAAACCTCACCCTTAGTCAACTAGAATTTTACAAAAACTTAGCAGAAAATCTCCCTAATGCTACGTGGAGCGGCGAGGAGGGATGGATTCAAGGAGCCTCCACCGTAAACCTAGTAGCTGTAAAGTCCACACCTACAGGACTTGAAGGAGTCACGCTGCAATGTGAAGTTAAGCTGCTTCAAGGCAGCGGTAGGATACTAGTAGATACAGAGCCTAGAATAGGGATAGATCTACAGGCAAGCGTTAGAACAGCCGTCCAAGTAGCAGAGCAGCTGACAGGAGTTTCCTTGAATGAAACTGATGTAGTCGTTAGGGTTAGGAGTAGTGAAGAAGAGCGTATAGAGGTAGTTGATGGTCCAAGTGCTGGGGCAGCCATAACCGTCGCGGTAATATCAGCCATAAGAGGAGAACCATTAAACGCTTCCGTCTACATGACGGGGACTATTAACCCGGACGGCAGCATAGGGTGGGTGGGAGGAATACTCGAAAAGGCGCTAGCAGCTGCCAGGGGAGGAGGAAAGCTGTTCATAATACCTAAAGGACAGAGATTAGCACCGGTTTGGGTAGTGGTAAGAGAAAACCCAATGCCCGGTCTAGTGATAGAGCGTTATGAGCTAAGATATGTAGACGTAGAGGAGTATCTACATTCTCAAGGATACCATGTAGAGGTAATAGAGCTAGAACATGTCGAGGAAGCGTACCCCTACTTTACGGGACAAGAACTGAAGAGTTAGAGGCGGTGTCTAACGCTCTTTATTGGCGCTCTCTCATAGAAGGCACAGAGAGCACAGTTCTCTTCGTTAATCGCCTCATAGTACCTAGGTTCACCTCCAGCCTCGCCGCCACCGACATGTTTAAGTTTGCAGTAAACCACGAGACCGTGAGGAGCTTCTACGACATTTGCGTGGGCACAGCTCTTAGCTCTGGCTCTTCCTTGAAGCTTACAGTACCAACTAACAATGTCCTCAGCGGTCTCAGGAGTAACCTTAAACTCCTTGATCAGCCCTAACACTACCGATTCCCTGATAGCTCCTCCTTCGGTATCCACAATGTTCTCTATATACTTGAAAGCGGTTGCGTAAAGCTCCCCTTTATCCCTCGGTCTCCGTCCTTCCTCCATTTTCTTAAATTCTCGACTAAGCTTAGACCTTGATATTCCAAGTTCCTTCTCGAGCTGCCGTAAACTTCTCTTTCCTTCGCGCCACTCTCTATATGCCCATTCTAAGCGTTCTCTTTCATTGATTTTCATCGTTTCCTCTTTTTAAAAGAGGGAGAGGGCTGATTATTAAGCATTACCTCCTGTCACATCGGTTACATTAAGGGTATAAGTACCTAAACCTACCTATCTAGATTTTTAGATAAGTTGGAGAAGCCACTGAAGGTGCTCTGAAGGTGCCCAGTATTACCGTAAGACTACCGTAATGATACGAAGATTTAATAGTTATCGCGTTGATTAGATTTTTGGTGTATGCTGTGCCATCAAAGAGCGATTTAAAGATCCTCACGGTACACCTACCTGACGCTTATATCGAGGGTCTTAACAAGCTGGTAGACCTTAAGTTTTACCCTAACCGAAGCGAGGCTATAAGGGTAGCAATAAGGGATCTTCTAAGGAAGGAGCTTTGGGAAAGGCCTAGGAGAATGATGGTTGAAGAAGCCCGAATGTTTGGTTAGCGGAAAATTTATTGAGGACAGAAAGTGTCTCAGCTAGACTGAGACATGGACATTCTATACTGGGCTGGTTGTACCTTTAGGTATAGATTCCCTGAGGTGGTGGAGGACCACCTTAAATTGTTAGAGAAGCTAGGATTTAGGACAAAGCGATTGACGAGAGAGCTATGTTGTGGCGACCCTCTTCTTCTCATGGGTAAGAGCCGTGAATTTAAGGACAACGCAGTTAAGGTATCTAAGCTCCTGAGAGAAAACAACGTGGACTTCGTCGTAACGGAGTGTGCAGGGTGTTATCATGCCTTTAAGGCTTATGAAAAGGTAAGCGTGGAACTCCCTCCTATTAGACATCTTTCTCAAGTAGCCGCTGAAGCCTTGAGAAAAACCTCCATATCCAATCAAAAGGAGAAGGTGGCTTACCATGACCCCTGCGAGCTGGGGAGAATGAGTGGAGTTTACGATGAGCCTAGGGAGGCTCTTAGAGCCGTTGCAGAGTTAGTTGAGCCCCTCACCTCTAAGGACATGGCGATGTGTTGTGGTGGTGGAGGAGGGCTTTGGGCATTAGCCCCTGAGCTTTGCCTAACTATAGCTGAGATTAGGCTAGAGAGGGACGTTGAGCCTATAGGTGTATCTAAGCTGGTGACCGCCTGTCCAGCCTGTCTACTAAACTTGAGTATAGCTGCTGAGAGGCGTAAAGCCTTGACGAATAGAGGAGTAGAGGTGGTAGATCTAGGCAGTTATCTACTCTCTAGACTGGAGGAACAAGGATGAGCTTTGAGAAGTACTTCAAACAAATTGTGGAGGCAGCTCTTGACGAGGAGCATAGAGCTGCCGTGGCGAGGGCTGTGGACAAGTACATGGCTAGGAAGGAGGCTTCCTTAAGGAGGCTTAAAGTAAAGGAGTGGGCAGAGGAGTTGAAGGAGATACGTAGAGAGACGTTAAGTAGGGTTAGGGAACTTGTAGGGCAAGCCATGGATTCCATGAAGGATCAGGGCATGAATGTTTACTTAGCTAAGGATGCCGAGGAAGCAAATAGGCTCATACTGGAGCTTATGGGAGAGGAAAAGGAGTTACTAAAAGTTAAAAGCCTTACCAGCGAGGAAATCGAGCTAAACGAGTACCTTGAGAGACACGGCGTTCAGGTCTGGGAGACCGATGTAGGAGCCATCCTCTTACAGCTCTTAAAGTGGAAGCCTTCTCACCCTACAGGAGTCTCTATAACAGTATCTCGGAGAAGAGCGGCTGAAGCTTACTCTAAGCTGGCTGGCAGGAAACTTCCTGACGACCCCAAGGAGCTGGTGTCATTTGTTAGGAGCTTTGTTAGACGTAAAGCATTGGAGGTTAAGGTAGGTTTCTCTGGAGCAAATGCCATAGCAGCTGACGTTGGGCTAATCTACATACTTACCAACGAGGCTAACGATAGGCTTGTCACAACACTCCCTGAAAAACACATCGTGTTGGCGGGAATAGAGAAGATAATGCCTGACCGATATACTTGCGAGCTGTACTCTAAGGTAGTCCCAGTATATGCCACAGGAGGAGCCACGGTTACTTTCATGAGCACGATAGGCCTCAGCCGCTCCAACGACATAGAGCGAATAACGGTGTCGCCAGCTTCAGGTCCCTCCGAGCTACATGTCATCCTGTTAGATAACGGTCGGTTCTCGATGTTGGACCATCCAGAGTTCAAGGAGGCTCTTACGTGTATTAAGTGCGGAGGATGCCTTTACGTATGCCCAGTATGGAATGCTGCGGGAGGGTTCTTCAGTGGAGAAGGACCTTACATGGGAGGGTTTGGGACCGCCTGGACTCTTTTCACGAGAGGCTTAGAGGCGGCAGCGTTGCAGGCATTTACATGCACATTATGCGGTAGGTGTAGAGAGGTATGTCCCATGGGTATCGATACACCTAAACTTGTACTGAAGGTCAGAGAGTTAGCTGCTGAGAAAGGAGTCTTGCCGCCAACGCTTCAGCGTATGGCTGAAGGGATATTGGAGAGAGGGACGCCATACTTGGAGGGTTAAGGTTGATAGAGGTTGAAGGGGAAAAACTACTGGTTATAGATAGCCATATTCATCCTCCCGACGCGCTCGATTATGATCATCGCTACCCTCACTCTTTCAGCCCTTCACTTGTGGAAGAGCTCCTCGCTAGGATGGACGAGGCAGGGGTAGACTACGTGGTTATGTTCGCGGTGGAGTTAGACCCTGAAGGCTACGAACACTTCATGGAGAGCTGGAGCTCACATCATAAAAGTATGGGTAGAATGATACTTAGGATGGTAAACACTCCTAACGAAGAAGTGAAAGAGTACGTGAAGCGCTCTTCAGGCAGAGTGGTGGGCTTCGGCTCCATAAATCCACACCTGAGCGAGGAAAGCCTAGAAGAGAAGATAGGCATCATTAAAGACTATGGATTTAAAGGTCTAAAGCTGCTACCTACCATCCAGTTTTTCAACCCAGCAGATGAAAACCTAGACCCGCTGTTTAAGTTAGCTTATCGCGAAGGCTTAATAGTGACTATACATACTGGCTGCGATCCTGGGCCATGGGAGGATCCTAGGCTTTCAGCGCACTCCAATCCTAAGCATATAGAGAAAGTGGCTTCAAGGTATCCAGGTCTTAAGATAGTCATGGCGCACATGGGCAGCTACAGCGCCCTTATGCCTGGAATATGGTTTGAGGAAGCCATGGAAGTAGCTGGACACCACGATAACGTATACGTAGACATAGCTGCCGTGTTTAGTCGAAGGCTTGTCAAGGAGGCTGTCAGGAGGATAGGTGAAGATAAGGTGCTCTTCGGCTCAGATTATCCAGCTATCGGAGGATACTGTGATAGGAAGACTGGAATGGTTAACTGTGTACGTTGGGCTGTTTCCTTTGATTTACCGTTAAGGGTTAGGAGAAAAATACTTGGTGAAAACGCCAAGAAGCTCCTATCACTTTAACCATAGCGTTTTAAACCACGATACAAGCTTCTCCATGGCTTCCCTGTGGAGCCTTATTTTATGAGGAGCTCCTTCCACTATAATAAGCTGTTTAGGCTCAGGAGCTTCCGCAAAAATCTCTTCGGCTTCTTTGGGATCGATAAGTTCATCGGCACTTCCATGCAGTATAAGTAAAGGCCTAGGGCTGACCTGCTTAATGATGCGCTTAGGGTTCAATAGGTCAAAGTCCTTCTTCAACTTCTCAGCGGTTCCAGGCGCATCTATTCCTCTTAGGCTTCCTGAAGCCCTAGCTAACTTGATGGTTTCCTGAAGAGCTGAAAGGGAGATTCTTGAAGTATCGCCTGGCATAGAGCATAACGCTAACGCCCGCACCCTAGGGTCTCTTGAAGCCACATAAAGTGCAGCCAAAGCTCCGCCGCTAAAGCCTGCCACGCCTAGCCTCTCCTTATCCAGAAGTGTGTGGTTATAGAGATAGTCGATGGCTGCTTCTAGGTCGGCTGGCCAGGCGAGTAAGTCAAAGTCACCTTCACTCTCACCGGTACCCCTAAAGTTAAAGGTCAAGGCAGCTATCCCGTTTTCGCAAAAGAGCTCAGCAAGCTCAGCATAACCTCTATCTCCTGGTTGACGTGGACTGACAGGTATACCATGGCATAGACACACAGCAGGGTAAGGCTTTAAACCCACCTGTGGGATGAATAATTCTCCTCGAAGCTCAGTTTCGTCAAAGCTTCTAAAACCTACCTTCTCCGACCTCATAGAGCCTCGCTTGGCCTAGTATGCAGAGTTACTTAATAAGGCTATATTATAGTCACGTAAGCCCTCCTCGATAGTTCTAAGTCGAGCCATCTAGCGATGATAAGAATCAAGGGACCGTAAAGGAAGAATAGAGGTGTAACAGTCGGCCAAGGTAGGTAGCCGAACATGTAACATAAAGGATGGTCTGGGGTTATCCAGCCATGTCCATCTAAAGCTTTGCCTGCGAAAAAGGAAGCTACCCATATGGAGATACTTATTAACCAAAAACCCAACGCATAAAGCGGCTTAACAAGCTTCCTATCAGCCTTAATCCATAAGGCTAAAACAACTGCAAACGCAGCTAGCACAGCAGCGAAGCCTAAGCGATAGGCGTAAACATGCAAACCGTCTAAGCTTGCCACCACCCAATTCATATCTGATGAAGAAGCTAGATGCATAGTATACTCGGTGAGGCCGAACACTAATGAGGCTAAACATGAGGCGAGGAATAGGAGCTTAGGCCTACCTTTCATTTCTCGACCGATTAAAGCCATGCAGTCTCCCGCTTTTACGGTTTATGCAAGCTTATACTTAAACACCCCTCTAACCGAATACTGGGAGGAAGCCTTGAGCGTGCAAAAGGTCCGACAAATGTTGAGTGCAAGCGGTGTTGAGTATAGGTTCATAAGGCTCAAGAAGCGAGCGGTGAGCGTTAACGAGGTGGTAAAGTATGCGGAGGATGAAGTCAAAGAGGATGAGATATGCAAGACCGTGCTGCTTAGAGGAGCTAGTGGACGCTTGTATGCAGTCATGCTTCTAGGCATGCGAAAGGTAGACCTAGCTAAGGTAGCCCAGATAGTGAAGGAAAAAGTTAGCCTCGCCTCCCTTTCTGAGCTGGAGAAACTAGGGCTTGAGCCGGGTGCAATATGTCCATTAACCATCGACGTCGAGCTCTTAGTAGATGAGGAGGTCTTTACGAGGCAAAAGGTTAACTTTAGCTCAGGCGATCCACATTATGGTTTAGAGGTGAGCCCAAAGGACTTGGAAAAACTAGTTGAATTTAGGAGGGCCAGGCTTTCGTCTCCTTGACCTAGCTCCATAAATTAACAGCGCTTCAGGATGCTCCTTAAGAAACCTTAAGTAAGCTTGCCTGCTCAAGGCGTCTGCTTCGCGGTTTTCTTCACGAGGTATCCATTCAAGCATCATCAGCTTAAACTTCCTCAACAACTTCAAGGTTTCCTCGTGTAACGGCTTGAGCCTCTTCGACTTAACTTGATATTCGCCTCTGAGCTGTTTTATGATTAACTGGCTATCCCCCTTTACCGTCAATTCACTCCCTTCATAGCCATGGACCAACAACCACCTCAAGCCTTCAATAACTGCCCTGTATTCAGCTACATTATTGCTGGTGTTATCTCCAAGGTAACCTGCACCAATGAAGCCTGAGCCCTCCCCTATCTTATCTTTATCGAGATAAACAACAAAGCCTACGCAGGCTATACCTCCAGGGTTGACAGGTTCGCAGAGACCGTCAAAAAAGAGGGTTAACATGACGACCACGTCATATGATGTTTAAGTAATCCTCTATGAACCTCTTAACCGCGCTTGCAGGTTGAATCACGCCAAAGTGTCCTTCGAGCAGTATATCCGCATCAAGTTGAAGAAGCTTCTCCATAGACTTCCTCCAATGATCGAGGTTTGAGCCCCACCGAGGGTTGAAGGGGCCATGGATATCTTGGCCGAAAAGGAGGCGCTGCCCACCTACATCAAGATAGATGGATATACTTCCAGGAGTATGGCCAGGTATGTGTAAAATGGTGAGCTCCAAGTCACCTATCCTAAGGATTTCTACATCTCTAGAGAGCTTTAGATCTACGTGGCAGGGCTCATAGTCCACGCCGTAGAGGTCTAAGGCTAAACGTTCAGCGTCTCCTATCTCTATGGCGTCAGCGTCAAGGCTATGAGCCACTACTGTAGGTCCATAGTCTCTCTTAAACTTCGATAGGCCACCCACATGGTCTATATGCGCGTGAGTAGCAATAATAAATCTTAACTTTCTAGGGTCTAGTCGGGCCTCAAGCATATTCTCCACGAGAGAATCGTAGCTTAATCCTAAGCCTGAATCTATGAGTACAACGTCCTCAGGGCCCGCATCAATAGCATAGACGCAACAGTCCTCCATGGAAGTTATCTCAGGCCCGCCCACCATGTATACTCCGTTCCATACCTTAAAGAATGACCTTGAGATATTCAGCCCCTCCTAAGCCTATAAACACCCTTGACTCCTATATGTTTCTCTAACTCTTTACGTAGGAGGAGCCCAGTCCCTGTCAAGAGGCTCTAGCCAAACCAGTGCTTCGACGTAGTGGTGGTTGACGGCGGGGTGGGCATAGTCGACCTATCCACCTATGAATTGTCGAGGCTTTCAGGCATACCTAAGGACGAGGTGGCATGAACCTCCTATACTTCGACGGCCAGCTCATCGTCTGAACCATTAAGTGCGAGCCCAAGGCTAGCGATAGCCTCTCCTTTGCAAACCCCTGAGCCCAAGGGTCGATCTACGTCTACGAGCTTTCGACAGAGGGGGTAGGTGCACCTAGGTATACTCGCGGAGCAGGTAATAGCATGAGCATGCGTGGCGCTGCTAACTCACGTTGACGAGTCTGCGACGCGCACGTGAAGTATTGCAGCTCACTCCACATAGCCCTTAGCCTTAAGCGAGACATAGTCCGCCTCAACCTTACTAAGGATCCTAGAGGAGTCCACACGACCTCCGCTTGCGATCATGGCTGCCACCGAGGAGCCACCTGCCCCAACGCCCTCCTTCACGTAACCCCTCTCATAGAACCTCAACCCCTCAATGGACGACTTAGAGAAGTCGAGGACAGCTGCAGCGATCGGCACCTCAGCCACTTGGCTGATTAACCCCCTTATGTCAGACGACCCGTCTTCAACGATCCACCTCGTCGTGCCTACGATGACGTTGTCCAGCGCGTCCTCCCTCAATGACTTAATTACAGCGGCTATAGC
>QMSI01000015.1 GCA_003649615.1 Thermoprotei archaeon
CGGCCCGGACTTCAACGTCTATGTTAAGCACCAACTCCTAGGCAAGGCTTTAACTAGAGGAGATGCAGTGGACGTACCTGTCCTAGGCATGGCTCTTAGACTTATGGTTTTCTCCACGCAGCCAGCAGCTGCTGTACAGGTGGTCGAGGATACTGATGTAGTGATTAAGGAGGAGCCTGTCAAGGAAGCGGAGTTGGCAGTGCCTAGAGTGACGTATGAAGACATAGGGGATCTTGAGGAAGCTAAGGTTAGGATAAGGGAGATGATTGAGCTTCCTCTTAAGCATCCTGAGCTCTTTAAGCATCTAGGGATTGAGCCTCCTAAGGGAGTGCTGCTTCATGGTCCTCCAGGCTGCGGTAAGACCCTGTTAGCCAAGGCAGTAGCTAACGAGTCAGGGGCTAACTTCACCGCTATCAATGGCCCCGAAATAATGAGCAAGTTCTACGGGGAGTCGGAGGAGAGACTTAGACAGATTTTCAAGGAGGCAGAGGAGAATGCACCTTCCATCATCTTCATAGACGAGATTGATGCCATAGCTCCGAGGAGAGAGGAAGTAACAGGCGAGGTGGAGAGACGAGTAGTGGCTCAGCTATTAGCGTTGATGGATGGGTTGAAGGGTAGAGGGCAGGTCATCGTGATAGGGGCTACCAATAGACCTGAAGCTGTTGACCCTGCATTGCGTAGGCCAGGGCGTTTTGATCGTGAGATAGCCATAGGTGTCCCCGACAAGAGAGGTCGAAAAGAGATACTTCAAATACATACGCGTGGCATGCCGTTAGCTGACGACGTCAACCTAGATGAGCTAGCAGAGATAACTCATGGTTACTCAGGGGCAGATCTAGCGGCATTGGCTAGGGAAGCGGCCATGAGTGCTCTACGCAACTTCCTTCCTCAAATAGACCTCAAGACAGGTACGATACCAACCGAGGTGCTACAGAAACTTAAAGTGACTAGAGCAGATTTCTTTAATGCACTTAGGGACGTCCAGCCCTCAGCTCTGCGGGAAGTCTACATAGAAGTTCCTGAGGTAAGATGGGAGGATATAGGTGGACTGGAAAATGTTAAACAACAATTAATCGAAGCGGTAGAGTGGCCCTTAAAACACCCTGATTTCTTCGAGCAGATGGGCATTAACCCTCCAAAAGGCATACTCCTCTACGGTCCACCGGGCACGGGCAAGACGTTATTGGCTAAGGCTGTGGCGACTGAGAGTGAAGCCAACTTCATAAGCGTGAAGGGCCCTGAAGTATTAAGCAAATGGGTTGGGGAGTCTGAAAGGGCGGTTAGGGAGATCTTTAGGAAGGCCAGGCAGGTAGCTCCATGCATAGTGTTCTTTGACGAGATAGACTCCATAGCTCCTGCGCGTGGGATGAGATATGGAGACTCTGGGGTTACGGAGAGAGTAGTTAATCAGCTCTTAACTGAGCTCGACGGGATAACGGTGTTAAAGAACGTAGTGGTTATAGCCGCTACCAACAGACCTGACATGTTAGACACAGCCCTCATAAGGCCTGGGCGCTTTGATAGATTAATCTATGTTCCTCCACCCGATAAGAAGGCAAGGCTCGAGATTTTCAAGGTGCATACTAGAAACATGCCGTTGGCAGACGACGTTGACTTAGAGAAGCTAGCCGATAAAACGGAGGGCTACACGGGGGCTGACATAGAAGCTGTGTGTAGGGAAGCAGCTATGATAACGCTGAGGAGGGAAGGTAAGCCTTCTAAGGTGCCTATGAAGGACTTTGAAGAAGCCTTGAAGACAGTTCCTCCAAGCGTGACTGCTGAAGACGTAAAGAAGTTCGAGGAGATAACAAAGGCCTTCAAGAAGCTTCTCGGCTAATCATTCCTAAGATCATTTTTAGTAGGCTAGGACCACTGATAGGAGTAACCCCTCGAGTAAGGCCTTCATCAAACTTTCTCTTCTCTTTAAGGCTTCCTTTAGCCGAGGCATAGGCGAAAGGTATAGGTCCCTTGAGGTGTGTCTTCACCGATATTGGCGTTAAGTGGTCGCTAACTATAGCTATGACTGCGTCTTCATCTAGTTTATCTAAAAGCCTGCCTAGGAGGCGTCGATCAAGGTCCTCGATAGCTTTAACCTTTAACTCAAAGTCGCCTGCATGGCCAGCTTCGTCGGGAGCCTCCACATGAATATATACGAGCTCTACTCCCTCATCTAATGCCTTTAAGGCGTAGTCTGCTTTTCCTTCATAGTTAGTGTCTATGTATCCTGTGGCTCCAGGTACTTCGATCACCTTCATCCCTGCACAGCTCCCTATCCCCTTGACTAGGTTCACCGCTGAGATGACACTTCCTCTAAGCCCATATAGAGATGAGAAAGAAGGCATGGTTGGCTTCCTACCGAAGCCCCACGGCCATATCATGTTAGCTGGCCTAAGACCTTTCTTCACTCGCTCTAAGTTTATGGGATGGTTAGATAGCAGCTGCTGGCTTCTTAAAATCAACCCGTTTAAGAACTCTGCGGTAGTTTCTCCTTCTTCGTCCAGAGGCTCCACCATGATTTCTATAATACGTCTTCCTACAGCGTCGTGTGGAGGTATACACTTAATGTGGTCAGAGAACCCTCCTTCAAGAACTAGGAGGTGGCGGTAGCTTACACCCGCATATAGCTTTACTTGTCCTGGACCGCTTAATGATAGGTTAAGGTAAGTTATTAGTTCCTTGGCCTCTTCATCTCCTATGTGCCCAGCAGCGTAATCCGCTAAGACACCTTCCTCCTCAGTAATTAGGTTGCATCTGAACGCTAGGTCACCTTCGTGGAGTTCAATACCTATTCCAGCCGCTTCTAAAGGCCCCCTACCCGTGTAGTACTTCTTGGGGTCGTATCCCATGAGGCCCATGATAGCGACGTCTGACCCGGGCTCCATGCCCTCCGGTATAGGGTCTACAGCTCCGACTACTCCTCTTGACGCTACCTCGTCCATGTTAGGATGATGGGCCTCCTGTAGAGGTGTTGAACCTCTAGGCCCGCTAGGTAGGTCAGGCATACCGTCGCCTATCACTATGACGTACTTCATGCGGCCTCTCCTATGTCGAAGGCTAAATGAAGCCTTCCCTAGCCAGCAACTCAGCGTTCAATACAGCGTTTCCGGCAGCTCCTCTAATGGTGTTGTGTCCTAGTACTACGAACTTAATTCCGTTGTCGAGAGCAGGGTCTTCCCTTATCCTTCCTACGACTACCGACATACCTCTTCCTTCGTACCTATCAAACCTTGGCTGTGGTCTATCGGGCTCCTCTCTGACTACTATGGGGTTCTCGGGTGCCGTAGGCAGTTTAAGCTCCTGTGGCCTTCCTTTAAACTCCCTCATGGCTTCAGCTACTTCTTCTGGACTAGCTTTCTTAGCCAATTCGACAAATACTGCTTCGGTATGTCCATCTAATACGTGGACTCTATGACAGCTCGCCGAGATCTTAAAGCCCGCTGGCTTAACTTCTTCTCCAGTGAGGCTGCCCATGATCTTCAGGACTTCTGCTTGTACCTTCTCCTCCTCCTTAGCTATGTAGGGTATGACGTTGTCGAGTATAGCCATTGACGGTACGCCTCCCCACCCTGCTCCCGAGACAGCCTGCATGGTAGATACGAAGACTCTCTTTATTCCAAAGACGTTGTCGATGGGCTTTAATGCCATAACCAATACCGTAGTTGTACAGTTGGGGTTGGTTACTATGAAGCTCTTCCACCCTCTCCTCGACTGTAATTTAACTAAGTTGAGGTGGTCTGGATTAACCTCGGCTATAAGGATGGGTACGTCGGGCTCCATCCTGTAGCTACTGGCATCACTAACTACAGGTATTCCTGCCTTAGCGAACTCTGCTTCAACTTTTAGCGCGACTTCGGCTGGTAGAGCGGAGAAAGCTATGTCGGCGCCTCCTGCCTTTCTAACATTCTCCACGGTGGTCTCCACTACTGTGGTCTCGGCTGTTTCCTTAGGCATATGTCCTTCAATATACCAGTGGGCCACTTCACCATACTTTTTTCCTGCTGAAGCAGGTGAGGCAGCTAGCACGGATAACTCGAATAGCTCGTGGTTTGCCAGTAGCTTTACGAAGCGCTGGCCCACCATTCCAGTAGCTCCTAGGATTACAGCTCTCAGCTTATCCATGTTCCACCAGCCCCTCTTAGAGTGGGGTTAAGCTTTTTTAAAATTACAGCTCCGCGGCTTCAACTTTCAGATAGGCCGAACTCTCTATGTAGAGCTTTCAGGGCTTTCATTCCGTCGCTCTCCTTAACCACGAAGGAGATGTTTAACTCTGAGGAGCCTTGAGCTATCATGCGTATGTTGACGTTCTCCTCAGCCACTGCGCCAAACACTCTCGCCGCTACTCCTGGCGTCCCCTTCATTCCTGCTCCTATCACAGCTATGACGCACGCATCATCTTCATACTCTATACGGTACCCCTCGCCCCCAAGCCTCCTCTTAATGCTCTTCACTGCCTTATCTAGCATCGCTCTTGGTATAGCGAGCGAGATGCTGGCTTGGGAGGAGCCTTGCGACACCATTATAGCTTGCACTCCTACTTCGCTTAGTGACCTCAGTACTTCGACGTTTATGGTGGGGGCTTCTACCATGCTAGCTCCGCTCACAGTCACTATAGCTGCATCCTTAATCATCGTAACTGCCTTAACCACGCCTTCACTTTCCACCTTAGTTATCAGCGTTCCTTTCTCGCTGGGCTTGTAGATGTTCTTGACTCTTAGCGGAATACCTTCCTTCATGGCAGGGTCCAAGGCCAAGGGATGCATTACTTTAGCTCCGAAGTAAGCTAGCTCTGTCACCTCTTCATAGGACATAATGGGGATCGTCCTGGCTTCGGGGACCAGCTTAGGGTCAGCGGTCATAACACCATCTACGTCCTTCCAAACCACTACTTCATCCACCTTTAAAGCAGCTCCTATAATCGTAGCGGTGTAGTCAGATCCTCCCCTACCTAATGTGGTAACTATGCCGTCTGAAGTTGCGGCTATGAAACCTGTTACCGTGGGTACTATGTCTTCTTCCAGGAGGGGGAGGAGGCGTTCACGGAGGAGTCTCGAGGTCAACGCCATGATAGGCCTAGCCGACCCGAAGCAATCATCAGTTACGATACCTGCCTCCCACCCAGTTAAGTACGTAGATTTTAATCCTTGGTCTCTGAGGGAGCCCCAGAAGATCCTAGTAGATAACCTCTCACCAAAGGATAGTGCGTAGTCCCTGGTTCTCGGTGTTACCTCCCTGAGGTACGCTACTACTGCCAATAGTCTTTCAAGCTCCTTTTCTTCTTTCTCGAGTTCTTCTTCTACCTCGCGTTTAATAGAGGGGTCCTTAACAGCTTCTTTTAGCGCGTCAGCGTGTCTGACCTTCAGCTTTTCGATGAACTTGAAAACATGTTCCATATCCCCTTTCTCAGCCCTATTCAGGCTCTCTAGCAAGGAGTCTGTCACGCCAGCCATGGCGGAGACTACAGCTACGATCTTCCAACCCTTGGTTACGTAATCTCTAACTACCTTCGCCGATCTCCTAATCATGGCTCCGTCCTCTACGCATCTACCCCCGAATTTCATCACAGCCTTCATCGATACCCCCCTGACATTGGTAGGCTGAGTAAATCATTAATTATGGCTGAGACCGTCTCCTCGCCTGCTCCTGGCCCTACAACGGTGATCTCTCCCGCTAGGTCGGTTTCTAGATGGACAGCGTTAAGGGTGCCGTGAACGCAGATGGGATGGTTCAGAGCCACAAGCCTAGGTCCTACCTCGAGTCTATCACCTACGACAGCTACCAGCTTTATCGCATACCCGGCTTTTCTCGCCAATCTCACAGCTTCTCTACTAACCCTCTTTATCCCTTCTCTTTTCACGTCGTTTATCTTCGCATCTTTACCTAAGATAGCGTTTGCCAAGATCACTACTTTACAAGCCGCATCTATACCCTCTACATCATATGTGGGGTCTCTTTCAGCTATACCTCTCTCCTGTGCTTCTCGCAGGGCTACTTCGAAGCTGACGTCGTCAAAATGCATTCTTGAAAGGATATAATTTGTGGTTCCGTTAAGTATACCGTATATTTTTCTTACATGATTGCCTCTTAAACAATCTCTCACCAGTGAAAAGATAGGTATGGCTCCGGCAACGGTTGCCTCATACTTGAGCTCTACACCTTTACGTTTAGCTAAGTCCATTAACCTCTTGAAGGCTATGACGAGAGGTCCTTTATTTGAAGTAACTACGTGCATACCTAAGTTAAGTGCTTTCTCGATGTGTGAAAGGCCTGGCTGCCCATCTACCACGTTCGTCGGTGTGGCCTCGATTAGTACGTCAGCCTCGCTGCGCTCTATAAGTTCGATCGACGATCCTTCATGTATTTTTTCAAAATACTCCGTTATTTTCGAGATTGAGGATGCTCTCTCAAGGTCTAAGCCTTCCTCATCAAATAAGAAGCCCTCAACATCAGAGATCCCTACTAACTTAAACTGGGGGTGGAAGCTCTTAATGACAGCGAGTTTATCGCGAATTGACTTAACCAGGTTTCTCCCTATAAAGCCGAAGCCTACCAATATGGCCCTCATTTCTTAGCCTCCTCTATGGGTAAGATGAGGAGGCCGCCCTCCTTCTCCACGGCCTCCTTGACCTTAGCCAAGGTACTTTCCAAGGCGCTGAGAGGCCCTTCAAACGTGATCTTTAGAGCTCCTCCACTCTCTGGCCTAGTTTCTCCTTCAAAGCTAACTACCTTCACTTCCTTGTCAAGCTCAGATAAGATTGAGGTATCAGTTTTTCCTACCGCAACCACTGTCACCCTAGCTTTTTCGACGGCTTCCTCGAACTTCATTATCATTACATCCTTGGCCTCAAGCAGCTCCTTGACCCTGAGCGGTGATGAGGTAGAAGGCAGCTCAACAACTAGGTCCACCGGAACTACACCTTCCACCACCTTCTCCCGTTCATGTACTATGGATACCACGTTTCCACCTTCTCCCGCTAAGACTTCAAGTACCTTTAATAGCTCCCCTGGCCTATCAGGTAGCATTACGGTGAGCTCTAACCGCAACCTAAAACCCTCCCAACAACCTCCTCTACCCTACTTGATTCAACCTCGAAGGGTTCTTCATAGAACCTCACCACTATATCTGGGTCTTTAAGTCCATGGCCCGTGGCTACGCATACTATAGTCTCGTCTCGACTAATGACACCTTGTTCAAGCATCTTGACTAACCCAGCTATGGAAGCTGCGCTTGCAGGTTCAACGAAGAGGCCTTCAAGCCTAGCTAACTCTCGCTGAGCATCGACGATTTCTTCGTCGCTCACCACAGTTACCCCTCCCTTTGACTCTACTACAGCAGCTTTAGCTTTAGACCAGTTAACTGGGGCCCCTATCCTGATGGCGGAGGCAACGGTCTCGGGCTTATCAAGAGGGGTTAACTTATCTAGGTTCTGCAGTATCATGTGGGCGAAGGGGGCAGCGCCTTCGGCCTGAACCCCCATCATTTTAGGGGTCTCACGTGTAATTCCTAGTTCACGTAGCTCCTTAAACCCCTTCCATATAGCACTTATGTTACCTGCATTGCCCACCGGCAGCACTATACGGTCTGGAACGCGTCGCCCTAACTGCTCGCATACCTCGTAAGCCAGAGTTTTCTGTCCTTCAAGTCTAAAGGGGTTAACTGAATTTAGAAGATAAAGCCCTCTTTTTTCGCAAAGCTTCCTAACTTCCCTCAATGCGTCGTCGAAGCTCCCCTTTATCGCTAGCACCTTAGCTCCATGAGCTACTGCCTGCACAAGCTTTCCTCTCGCTATCTTACCGCTGGGCACTATTACGAGGCAAGGAAGCCCAGCTTTTGCTGAGTAGGCAGCTAATGAAGCGGAAGTATTACCAGTAGAAGCGCAGGCTGTGGCTTTAGCGCCAAGCTCCACTGCCTTTGTAACTCCAATGGTCATCCCCCTATCCTTGAAGGACCCAGTGGGGTTCTCTCCTTCATTCTTTACATAGAGCTCCTTAACTCCTAGCTTAGAAGCAAGCCGAGAACACCTATGCAGCCCAGTACCTCCCTCTCCAAGCGAGACCTTTCTTGAAGAATCGGCGGGAAGTAGTTCCTGATACTTCCAGACCGAGAGAGGCCTCCTACTCCAGATCTCCAATAGCTGAGAGGCCTCAAGCCGAGAGTAGTCATAGGTTACATCGAGCAGCCCGCCACAAGCCTCACATGTATACACTATGGCATTGGGGGCATATTCCCGTCCACACTCAATACACTTAAGAGACTCTACGAACATGGCCTACGCACGCCGCGACCTACGCTAGCCCTTCTCGCCCTTATAGTTAGCGCTATTCATTTATTATAGTCATCTCTGTGCGTAACCGTTTTATACAAAATGTACAGTTTTCTTCTGTTCGGTATTTGAGCGGGTGGTTGCAATGTCCACCGAACCGAAGTTTTGGGAACCGAACATCGAAACCATGTCTCTTGAAGAAATGAAGAAGCTTCAGTTAACTAGGCTGAAGGCACAGCTAAAGTACGTCTATGAGCGCAGCCCCTTCTACCGCAAGAAGTTTGATGAAGCTGGGGTTAAGCCAGAAGACCTTAAGACTCTAGAGGATCTTAAGAAGTTCCCCTTCACCACTAAGATGGACCTTAGACAGTACGCTTATCCTCATGGAGGCGAACTACGATGCGTACCGTTAAGTGAAACCCCCTACTTCCACTGCACGTCTGGTACTACCGGTAAGCCCACTGTCATGTACTACACTAGGAATGATCAAGAAAAATGGGCCAACGTTATGGCTAGAGCGCTCTATGGTACCGGAATAAGGAAAGGAGATATTATGTTGAATAACTATGGATACGGCCTCTTCACAGGAGGATTAGGCTTTCACTATGGCGCCATTAAGATAGGTGCTACTGTAATCCCATGGGGTGTTGGAAGGACGGAGGCGCTCATAGAAGCGCTGAGAGATTACAAGTGCACGGTTATAACTGGTACGCCGTCCTATGACTATTTCATAGGTGAACTCATTCAGAAGAAGGGCTTAGACCCTGAAAAAGAACTTAACCTTAAGATAGCGGTGCCTGGAGCTGAAACTTGGACCGAAGAGATGCGTAGGCGCATTGAGGAATGGTTAGGTTTGAAGGCCCATGGAGGCGGCGCTAGGATGATGTACGGCTTAACGGAGATGTTCGGTCCTGGGGTAGCTACGGAATGCGAGTACCAGAACGGTATGCATGTCTGGGTGGATCAATACTATGCGGAAATCATAGATCCTGACACTGGGGAACCGTTAGAACCAGGTGAGCAAGGAGAACTCGTGCTCACGAACTTAGTTGCTGAAGCTATGCCGTTAATAAGGTATAGGACAAGGGACATTACTAAGCTAATCTACGATCCCTGCGAATGTGGTAGAGTAGCTTTTCCGCGTATGCCAGGCGTATTAGGTAGAGTGGACGATGCTTTCTCGTACAAGGGTACGAAAATCTATCCAAGCGCTATAGCTGAACGTATCATGAAGTTTAATGAAGTACAGGAGTTCCAAATTGTCTTCGACAAGACCGTGATGCCCTATAGACTAACCGTTAGGATAGAGGTACCTCCCGAGAAACGGTCTCCAGCACTTAAAGAGGCCATCCTCTCTGAGATCGATAAAGCAGTGTTCGTTAGGCCAGAGCTAGAATTCGTTGATGTAGGGTCACTGCCCCGCTGGGAAGGAAAAGCGAAAAGAGTCGTTACCCTAGAACCTAAGTAAATGTAGCCTTCGTTTCATCACTTTTTCTATATTTTTGATGTATTCCGTGCGAGCTAAAGATCTTAGCTCTAATAGGCTGCAATGCTGTGAGGATTACCATATTTTGAGGGGAGCTCTTTCATGATATTCGTTGAGGGAGTTGACGGTCAGTTCGTTCCACCTCATCCATGCGAGAGCCTTAACTAGTGCTATAGCGCCCTCTATAGTAGTTATGACGGGTACCCCTAACTCTGTAGCTTTTCTTCTTATAACATATTCATCCTCCAGAACTTCACGTTGTCTTTCGGGAGCGGTAGAAGGTACGTTTATCACCAGATGTATGGCTCTCTCACCAAGTAGGTCGGCAATGTTGGGCTTACGGTCTTTTTCCCTTATTTTATATACAACTTTGACGTTGTTCACTCCCGACTTAACTAAGTGCTCTGCGGTGTGCTCGGTGGCATAGATATTGTAGCCTAAACTTCGCAGTGTTTTAGCAATAGGAACTGCTTCCTCTTTTTCGCGGTCTCCTCCGATGGTTATTAAAATGTTATCGTTAGGTTGAGGTATCCTAAAGCCGGCAGCTATCAATGATTTTAGGAAGGCATCAAAGAAGTCTTCGCCGAGGCAGGCCACTTCGCCTGTTGACCTCATCTCCACCCCGAGTGTGGGGTCGGCGCCCTCCACTTGCATGAAGGAGAACTGGGGAGTCTTGATACCTACGCATGGAGCTGGAGGCTCCTCAAAGGGGAGGGGCTCCATGGGTTTGCCCAGCAGGATGGGAGCAGATAGCTTCATTAGGTTGATGGCCTTTACCTTGGACACGAAGGGCATGGACCTTGAGGCCCTTAGGTTACACTCTATCACGTATACTTCATCGTTCTTTACCACGAACTGTATGTTGAAGGGGCCTTTAATCCGGAGGGCTCTGGCTATTTTACATGCATAGTCTTTCACCTTCTCCATTATCTCTTCAGAAAGTCTCTGAGGAGGTATCACCATGGTGGCGTCTCCTGAGTGGATTCCTGCCCTCTCGACGTGTTCTATGACGGCGCCTATCAACACCTTTTCTCCATCAGATACACCGTCCACCTCCACCTCAAGTGCGCCCTCAATAAACTTGCTTATCACGACGGGGTGCTCAGGACTGACCTTAGCCGCCTTAATCAGGTAGTCCTTCAACTGTTCTTTGGACCAAGCTACCCTCATGGCTGCTCCGCTAAGCACGTAAGAGGGCCTGACTAAAACAGGGTAACTTACTTGTTCAGCGAATTTTTCGGCTTCTTCAATTGAAGTGAATTTGCTCCACTTAGGTTGAGGTATACTGAGTTCGTCGAGAAGCTTACTGAACTTAGACCTATCTTCTGCTCTATCAACATCTTCCCCAGCTGTTCCTAGTATCCTTACCCCTGCCTTGGCTAGCTTGGGAGCTAGATTATTAGGGGTTTGACCACCAACGCAGGTTATAACGCCCAAAGGCTTCTCCTTCTCATAGATATCGAGAACCCTCTCATAGGTAAGTTCGTCGAAGTATAATTTATCACTCATGTCATAGTCTGTTGAGACTGTTTCAGGGTTGCAGTTTATCACTATGACCTGGTCTATTCCCTGCTCCTTAAGTGACCATACCATGTTCATAGTGCACCAGTCAAATTCCACCGAGCTACCTATTCGGTAGGTTCCAGCCCCAAGCACTATGACTTTACGCTTACCCTTGGTGAAGTCCACATCATCGTCATCGCCACCATAGGTGACGTATAGATAGTTAGTTTGAGCAGGCCACTCAGCAGCTAAAGTATCTATTTGTTTCACTACAGGCTTTATGCCTAGCTTTAGCCTTAGCTTTCTAACCTCCTCCTCGTCAACTCCCCAGAGCACCGCTATTTGCCTATCTGAGAAACCAAGCCTCTTGGCCTCCTTAAGTAGCTCCTTTAACTCTTCCCCGCGTTGTCCCTTAACCTTCCTGAGCTTCTCCTCCATATCTAGCAGATTTTTGATCTTTCTGATGAACCATTCATCTATGTTGGATAGCTTACTAACCCTTTCAATAGGTAACCCGGCTCTCAGGGCTCTAACTACGTTGAAGAGATGGTCGTCGTTGGTCATTAACAGCAGGTGCTCTAGCTCTTCTATGGAGCCTACAGGCTCTTCATCTGGATTGGCAACCAGCCCTAGCTTGCCTTTATCAAGCATCCTTATCGCTTTCTGTAAAGCTTCCTCGAAGCATCGACCTACTGCCATCACTTCGCCTACAGATTTCATCTGTGTACCGATTCTTCTAGTGGCTCTCTCAAACTTATCCAGGTCCCATCTGGGTATCTTGACCACCACGTAGTCTAGGGCTGGCTCGAAACATGCAGTCGTGATCCTTGTAACCTTGTTTATCAGCTCAGGTAATGTATAGCCAAGTGCCAGCTTAGCTGCCATATAGGCTAATGGATAACCAGTAGCTTTCGATGCTAAAGCTGAAGACCTCGAAAGCCTGGGGTTAATCTCTATGGCATAAAACCTTTCAGAGTTAGGGTCTAAGGCGAACTGTATATTACACTCACCTACTATCCCACAGGCTCTGACTGCCCTTATGGAGGCTGAGCGAAGAATATGATATTCCCTGTTGGTTAAGGTTTGAGAAGGGGCAACCACCACGTTATCGCCAGTGTGAATACGCATACCAAACACGTTTTCCATGTTACAGACTATGATGCAGTTGTCGTCGTAATCCCTCATTACCTCGTATTCCACTTGTTTCCAATGCCCTACGTATTCTTCTATCAATACTTGCCCTATCATGCTATTAGCTATCCCACGTCTAACTATCTCGTCGAGCTCGTACTCATTGTAAGCTACTCCAGAGCCTCTACCACCTAGGTTGTAAGCTACTCTCACCATAACCGGGTACCCTAACTTCTCGGCCTCCTCTCGTGCCTCCTCTACAGAAGTCACGGCTCGGCTACGCGGCGTCGGTATGTCTGCCTTCTCCATGGCCTTGCAGAAGAGGTCCCTGTCCTCCGTCACCTCGATACCATGAAGCGAGGTACCTATGATCTGTACCCCGTACTTCTCCAATACTCCTGATTTAGCTAGCTGTACACCGCAGTTAAGGGCTGTCTGTCCTCCGAAGCCTAGAAGAATGCTGTCAGGCCTTTCCTTAGCTATGACCTTCTCTACGAAGTAAGGGGTAACTGGGAGGAGATACACCTTATCGGCTAATTGCGGGTCGGTCTGGATAGTGGCTATATTAGGGTTCACTAAGATAGTTTTGACGCCTTCTTCCTTCAACGCCTTGATGGCTTGAGACCCGCTGTAATCGAACTCTCCAGCTTCCGCTATCTTAATGGCTCCTGAACCCAGTATAATGGTTTTCTTAATCCAGTCGAACTTGGGCACTAGCCTCCCCTCATCGTCTTGATGAATAGGTCAAAAATCCACTCTGTGTCGTATGGACCAGGCCTAGCTTCTGGATGAAATTGTACTGCAAAGCAGGGTTTTTCTTTATGGCGTACTCCTTCCACGGTTTTATCGTCAGCATTTACGAACCAAACTTCTAAACCTGTGTCTCTTAGAGATGATTGGTCAACGGCATAGCCATGGTTCTGGCTAGTTATATAACATAGCCCAGTTTCTAGGTTGATACAGGGCTTATTCTGTCCTCTATGTCCATACTTCAACTTGTAAGTATCTCCTCCTAGCGCTAGCGAGATAATCTGATTGCCTAAACATATTCCAAGCAGCGGGATACCTATTTCGTAAAGCTCCTTTACAGTTTTCACCGTGGCTATGCATTGCTTAGGGTCTCCAGGTCCATTACTTACGAGTACTCCTTTAGGTTCATAGCTTAGGACCTCGTCGACCGCAGCGTTGTAGGGAAGTCTAATTACCGTAACCCCTCTTTGAAGAAGCCCTCTGACGATTCCTACTTTAACGCCACAGTCTAAGACTACTACCGTTGGTTTTCCTCCCTGGTGTACCAAGGGCTCCTTGACCGTAACTTGCTCCACGTAATTAATTTCCCCATATTTAGGGGCTCTCTCTAGGGCTTTGAAGGCATCATCAATAGAGGGCTCCTCAGATACCTGAAGGGCCCCCATCATGACTCCTTGAACTCTAAGCTTTTTCGTTAACCGCCTGGTGTCTACGCCTGTGATACCAGGTATGCCTTCCTCAGCAAGCCAGGAATGGAAGGTTTTGCTCATAGCCCAGTGTTTAGGCTCCTCGCAAAGCTCATGTATTATGACACCAGCCACCTGAATCCTATGTGATTCAAAGTGTACAGGGAGCCCAAACTCGTCAACTTGAGCATAAGGTGGAACACCATAGTTACCTATCAATGGGTAAGTGAAGCATAGGATCTGGCCTTTATAGGAAGGATCAGTTAAGGCTTCAGGGTAACCTACCATACCTGTGTTAAAGACGACTTCACCGACTACAAGTCCAGGTGCGCCGCAACCTCTACCTTCTACGAAGGTACCATCTTCCAGTGCTAAAACAGCCTTAAGGTTCTTACTTGTCCTCTTGCTCTGGATGGCGAGAACCCAGCTTTAAACGCTGCCTGTCCCCCTCTAATAAGGCTTACTCTAAAATGGTTTAATCAGTGATCAAAACGGCCTTTTCTAGGTCTTACTGCATCGCCACGCGACCAACCTTTGACTTCTCACCTGGACCGAGCTTACAACAAAGGGTTGTTGGGCCTATTTTATAGGTGGAATGGATAGTGCAACTACCTCATGGAGGGTAAGGGAAGTCTTCCATGAATCTTGATAGATCGCAAAGCCTCTCGACCTTAACCCTAAACTCTGCTCTCTCTGAAAACTTTTCAATGATTTGCCTAACAATTATTTTAGAGGCTTCGCCAAATATTTCATATAGGCAGTCCTCGAACAATTCGAGCTTAAACGGAATCTCAGTTTCATTTATTCCATATTTAGTTTTAGCATAGAACAACACTACTTCCTTTACCGTATGGCCGAACATGGACAGGGCATCATCCACTGCTTGGATGAATAACCTAGCCCAGTCGGCCACGCTCATTCGTAATACCTACGTAATACCTCTGTAAGGTTACATTTAAATATTTATCTAGAATTGTATGTACTGGTATGGAGTTAGCGCAGAACGCCATTACTTACGCCCTAATCCAGGCCGCTACTCTAGAATTTCTAGTACCTGGTGAGAAGCAGTACCCATTGATGTTAAGGGCTATAGGTCAAGAACTAGAACACCACGTGGAGCTTCTTCGAAGTCTTGCTTCGCTCCTCGAAAACACTTAGTTCAGGCATCTAACGTAGAAGCTAGCAGCTTTTGTCTTAGTTCCTTAATGGAGGATCAAGTTGTGAATGTAACACGTGATTTAAACTGCTCGTAAGTTTACGGACCATTTAACCTAGTATTCTCCGCTATGGAGAGGAAAGCAAACTATTTATCCTCAAGGGGAGGCTTACCAAAGCACATCTAGGGGTATCGATGTCCATGGAACCAGCCCCACCACTGATTGAGCGGAAGGTTAGAGATCTCGTACTCGAACACGTGAGAAGAGTTTGTGAAGCTGTTAGGAACATGGTACTTACTATAGAAAGTTACGTCTCCATGGATCAAAGAGGTGTGGCTCTTCACCTTACACGAACTAAGCAAATGGAGGGGGAAGCTGATGACTACAGGAGGAACATCTATGAGTATCTAGCTAAAGCTTCTCCAGCTTTACTCAACAGAGAGGATTGGGTTAGACTTTCCATAGATCTTGATAAGATGGCTGACCTAGCTTACAGCGTAGCTTACCGCATATCCATAGCTTGCGATAAAGCTTGGTTCCCTCCAAGTGAAGTGGTCTCTAAGCTAGGAGAGATGGCAGAAGCTACGCTACAGCTCTGTGAGAAGTTGAAAGAAGCTTTGTTCACGTATACGTTTAACGTTGAACATGCCTTAAACGTGTGTCGTGAGATAGAAGGTATGGAGGAAGATATAGATAGAATCCACCGTGACTTAGCGATGATGATCTTAGAGGTGGCTGCTCCTCTACCCTTAACCTTACTGTTGAGGGATATTTGCGAACGTATGGAGAGTATTTCTGACTTTATTCTTGATGCTGTACAAGACTTACGCCTCTTAGCCTTCTACCGGTTCTCCTAGCTCAGCTTTAATATTAACCCCCCTCCTTAGTTTAGCTTAGATCTACCATGGAGTCGAAGCCGACCGTTGTCCTTTCAGGACCTCGAGCTATTGTATGGAACTTGAAAGATGCAGCTAGGCTATATAAGGAGGGTTTTTACGGCAAGTTCGTAGGTGTAAATAAGCCTAAGACACCTGACCTGGAAAAACCTCTTGAACTCTCACTAATAGAGACCATCTATCTTCTTGAAAAAGGAAGGATAAAGGTGGTAGATGAGGAAGGAAAAGAGCTGAGCCTAGATGAGGTAAGGAGAATAGCTGAGAAGGAGGAGTCTTTTAATGACCACTATAGGGTCTACAAGGATCTTAGAGAGAAAGGCTACGTGGTTAGGCCAGGACTCAAGTTTGGGGCTACCTTCGCGGTATATAAGTATGGACCAGGTATAGATCATGCCCCCTTCCTCGTCCACGTAGTCCCTCCTAGCGTAAAGATGGATCCAATTGAAGTCGTGAGAGCGGGAAGACTTTCCCATAGTGTTAGAAAGAGGTTTATTCTGGCTACGACCAACCCCTCCACGAAAGAACTAAACTATTATATGTTCTCGTGGTGGAGGCCTTGAAGCGGAGCTAGGACTAAACTTAAATATTTCCCCCCTTTTAAGCGTCGGGCTCGTTGCATGAGATTGAAATTCGAGATATACAACGATAAGGATGAATGCGCAGGTTACATGTTACTCGAAGCCTACCCTGAAGAACTACATATAGTGTGGATCAATGTGCATGAAACGGAAAGAGGGAAGGGCTTCGGCTCTAAACTTATTGAGCTCGCCAAATCTTACGCTAAGTTAAAGGGCTTAAGCCGAATAACAGGCTTCGTTGATACGAGCGCTGAGGGATATATTCAACGTAAACGATTCTTTGAGAGGTTTGGAAAGTTAACCTTTTCTAACAGAGCCCTTTCCTTCATTATCTTGCCTTAAACTGCCAGGGGTCTCGAAGAAGCTAGATACATCCTCTACTATCAGGGTGTCCAGTCCTCTCTTGATCTCGAGAGCCTTAACCCTTTTAGGACGTAAGGCTTCAACCATTACCTTACAGGCTTTCCAGGGATCTTTGCCTCCACATACAAAGATGTCGACTGCAGCGTATCCATATTCAGGCCAAGTATGGATGGATAGATGCGACTCGCCTATTATAACCATCGACGTTGCTCCAGGGTTGAAGAAGTGGGTTTTAACTTCCATAATTGTTAGCTCAGAACTCCGAGCAGCCTCGAGCAATATTTTCTCAACTTCCTCTGCCCTCGTCAGCTTCTCAGGGTCACAGCCCTGAAACTCTATTATGAGATGCCTGCCTAATTCCACCCCCACAACCCCCACCTTTTTTTCCCGGTGAAGGCGGTGGGATAACCCTATGGGGTTGAGGGCCCCTACAAAATAAATATTTCGTATGGAATGAAAGGGGTGTCGAAGGTGTTAACCAGGTTCTTTTTGTGGTCTTTATGTCATCACCTCTTGCTTGGCTCAAAATTTAATAGTTCTTTTTAATTTCTTGTTCATGAATATTTTCATCAAGCTTATCCTTTTTAACTCCTCAAGTCTTCTCCCCTAGCTAGGTGTGTGTCTAAGCTGAGTTTCTTACTCGCAGGATTGATGAGCTAAGCCTATGCATAGGTTTATAGATGCCTTAACGCTCTTCGTCGAGCTCCTCCATAATGGAGGAGGCGAAGGATTATCTGGGTTTAAGGGAGAGCTGGGCTCCAGGAGGGCTTTAAAGGTTTTTTTGTTTACCTTATACGTGTAATGCCATTTAGGTGATGGGTGAGGTTTTTCATGAGGGCTTAAATCCAATTAATCTGGGCAGCTTTCCCATCAAGCCTATGTGTCTCCCCCTTATTATCAAGGCTCCTCTAATGTATGGCTTCAAATCATCAGCAGCTTCAAGCCCCCGCTTTATAGAGCCTTCTTCGTCTTCACCTATGACAGCGTTGCATACAGCCTTAGCTGCAGCATCAGCTATGGCGGCTTCCTCGGCCACAACAACTGCGGCGTCAGCCAAACCTAGATTTATGGCTTTGCTTACGCTGGCTGAGCTGGTGGCTATCCCTATTGGGAAATCGCTTTCAGAGACCTCAAAGCCCACCTTACCTGATAGGGGGGAGGGACCAGCATGCACAGCTATGTTTAATCTTTTGGGGGAGATGGCTGAGATTTCTCCTCCATTCTCAACGACGCTTAGCTTAGCTCCAGCCCTAACCATATCCCACATTACCACTTCGGCTAAAGCCCCAGCCACCGCTGCCATAGGTCCAACTCCAGCGATCTCAGCAGCCTCCGCAGCTAATTTAGCTGCGTGTGGTGCCCAGTCCTCTACTTTAACTGGTGATAAAGCTAGCTTGAACCAGGGCCTTTTCTCGACGTATTCATCCAATAAGGCTCGATGTACCAGGAGAGACCTATATGCTGCTTCTAGGGCTAGAGGGGTGTCGGTTAAGACCAAGATGTTACTTTGTTTAACTGTAAACCTAGCCTTAAACACGCGTCTCCCTCTATAGCAGCTTTATGGCCCTCATAGGACAGGCATGTACGCAGGCCTGGCATCTTACACACTTACCTTCATCCACTTCAATAGCCTGCCCTGTCAACTTTATTGCGTCGACTGGGCATGGCGACACGCAGGCTCCACAAGCTACGCATCTAGATATATCTAATTCAAAATGTTTGGTTAGTTCCTTTACCGTCACCCCTTCTTCTTTAAATGCCTCTATTACTTTTCCTACGTACTCGGCTTTTGGTACATCGACAAGGATCTCTCCTCCTCCAGGGGACATCTTGGCTTCAAGGATATTTACAAGAGTACCTGTCTTCAACACCACGCTGGCCAACACTGGCTTGTCTACGTGTTTTTTCTCGTATATTACCTTCAGCTTCAAAGCACTCTCCTCCTTAATAGCCTCGCGATATCATCACTAGTCACTATGCCAACCAACTTCTCTTCTTCATCGACTACAGGCATTCCTGATATCCTATATTGTTGTAGCCTAGCAATTACTAGGTCAAGGGCTTCGTCAGGTCTTGCTGTGACTACCTTGGCGGTCATTATCTCCTTGAGGCTTTTCTTATCTTGGGCCACTGCTCTGGCTAAATCCCAAGAGGTGACTATGCCCACGAGTTTTCCTTCAGGACCTATGATAGGCACATGGTCGATACCATGGGTTACTATGAGCTTTGC
>QMSI01000016.1 GCA_003649615.1 Thermoprotei archaeon
TGCCAGATCCACCTCAACCTTTCCTAGAGTAGAGGGCTAAGCCGTGAAGCGCTCGAGGAACACCTCAGCTAACCCTTCCAGCTTTTCTTGAAGCGTCGCCCTGCTCCTCCAAGCTGGTGAAGCAGCTATGTCCACTAAACCATCTGCGTAGGCCGTTGGCAGGTGGGAGGTCATGGATAGGGCTCGCATCTTCACCTCGCCGTCTTCCATTAAAGGAGAAGCGCAGCATAGGGGCTTAAGCAGCTCAGCTAAATGCACCAGTCTGAGGAAGATCCCAGCGGCTGAGGCTAGCTTCCAGTCCTCGACCAGCCTAGGGCTAGGTTCCAGGGCGTAGATCACGTAGTCCTTAGCCTCCTCCCTGAAGCCCAGCTCTAAGAGCAGCTCAGTGGCTTCGTAATCCTTCACCGCGGTGGAGAACAGGTAGAGGAGGTTGACCGAATAGCCTTGAGGTGCCTGTAGCTTGGCTTCAACATCCCTGAGCAGTGGAGGAGGAGTTAAGGTATACGACCTTAACTCGCCGTGAAGCACGGAGTGGGCGCCTTCATGAAGGATTACGCCAGCCTGCACATGTCTAGGCAGGTTCCTGAGCGATTCCTCACATAGGACTATGCGTGGAGCACCTAGAAAGGCGTCGTGGGAAGCTTCAAACTCCTCGAAGGCTGGAGCGGAGGCTACACCTGTCTCCAGGTGGGTTGTCATCAAGTAGGATTTAAACAGGAGCTTGCTGTGAGCTATAACCAGGTATACTAATAGAGGATGCTTCTCCACCTTTAAGTAGAGCTTCTCTAGGAGGCTTTGAGCCCACGAAGCCCATGAAGGATCCACGGAGCCTAGCAAGCTTAGAGCTATCTTCGTCAAAGCCCTCTGGAACCTTGGAGGCGGAGCCTCAAGTTAAGCTTTCCCCAGCTTACGAGAGGTTTGAAAAAGTCGCTGCCTGAGCTGGCGTCGAGAGAGCTGGCCTTAGATGGATGACGTGGAAAACTTAATTAACGTAGACGGCCCAAGCCATGGGGTAGGGTAAAGGTGCCTACAGCTAGGAGCTACACGTTCTCAACGAAGGCAGCTGGGCGCTGGGAGCTTAAGCCCGACGTATTGGTGGTGGCAGAGAAAGACTCGGTAGCCAAAGCCTTCGCTGAGGCCCTAGCTGTAGGCCGTTACCGGATACATGGCAGAGGGCTGGTCAAGGTATATACGTTCGAGAGGGACGGTAAACGATGGGCCTCGATAGGGTTAAGAGGCCACCTCTTCAACTTCGACTTCGAGGAGAGGCTCAATAAGTCGTGGAAGAGCGTCGATCCAAGAGACCTTTTCTTCGCTAAGCCCATCAAAGTGGCTGAGAAGAGCTCATGGCCATACATAGAGGTCCTACGAGAGCTGGGTAGAGGGGCTGAAGTAGTATACTTAGCTCTGGACGGAGATCCTGAAGGTGAAAGCATAGCGTTCGAAGCCATGTCGGTGGTCTCCAGCGTAAACCCCTACGCCGAGTTTAAGCGCCCATGGTTCTCCACGCTAAACCCTGAGGAGCTGCGTAGAGCCGTCGAGAAGGCAGGGATCCCAAACCCTAACCTAGCGAATAAGTGCTTCGCCAGGATGGAGGTCGACCTGACAATAGGTGCAGCCTTCACCAGGCTCTTAACGCTCAGCGTTCAACGTTTAGCGCCGCGAAGCCTCCCGCTAGGCCGTTTCCTAAGCTATGGTCCCTGCCAAAGCCCAGTGCTCTACTTAGTTGTACAGCGAGCCCTAGAGCGAGAAGCGTTTAGGCCTGAGAAGTTTTGGCGTGTCTTAGCCACGTTTAAGGTTGACGATCAGCTCATCCGAGCAGAACACGTTAAGGGCAGGTTTAAGGAAAGCGAAGAGGGTCAAGCTGTCCTAGAGAGGGTTAAAGGCGTAGACGTAGGGGAGGTAAACGAGTTCACGGAGCATCCATCGCTTAGGCAACCTCCCACCCCACTTAACACCGTGGAGCTTGAAAGCCGAGCTAGCCGTTTCCTAAACCTCCGCCCGAAGATAGCCTTAGACCTCGCCGAGGAGCTTTACCGTAGAGGCTACATAAGCTATCCTAGGACCGAGACGGAGATCTACAGCCCCATGATAGACCTCAAAGCCATCCTCTCCAGCTTTACGCGCCACCCCCTATATGGGGAGGCAGCCACGGAGCTGCTTAAAGCACCCTTAAAGCCTACGAGGGGCTCCAAGGACGATAAGGCACATCCACCCATACATCCCATCAAGCCCGCCTGGAAAGGTGAGCTGATAAACCAGCTGGGCTTCAATGCCTGGAGGCTCTACGACCTAATCGTGAGGCATTTCCTAGCCACCTTAAGCCCACCCGCCAGGCTCATGAGGCAGAAGGCGGTCATAGAGGTGAATGGTGAACGCTTCAACGCTCTAGGGCTTAGGGTAGAGGAGCTAGGCTACCTGAAGGTTTACCCCTACGAAAAACCTTCCGAGGAGCCTTTACCAAAGCTTGGCGTAGGCGACCTCGTAGAGGTGGTGAAGGTCGAGGTCAAGGAGGGGGAGACCGAGCCTCCACCCTTCCTATCCGAGGCTGAGCTGCTTAAAACCATGGAGAAGCTCCACATAGGCACCGACGCAACCGCCTCCCAGCACATCCAGACAAACCTTGATAGAGGCTATTTCTACATAGAAAGTAAACGCTGTATACCTACACCTCTGGGTATAGCCCTCATTAAATCCCTGCTTGAAGTCAAGCCGGAGCTCGTCAAGCCGGAGGTTAGAGGCTTCATCGAGAGCCAGATAGCCGACGTAGCAGCGGGGCATAGAAGCAGAGAGGAGGTGGTCGAGTACGCCAAGAAGGTTTTCTTAGCGTGTTACGACGAGGTGAAGCTTAAGGAAACTGAGATAGCAAAGGCGCTGCTGCCTACCATAGCTCAAAGCCTGAAGCTCGCAGAGGAGAAGGCGCGAAGGAGGCGGCGTCGAGGTTTTAAGAGGAGGAAGCGTTAAGCCCTCCTCCGTGTATAGTAGCTCACCATGCATCCACCTGTGATCTACGAGAAGCAGGGGGCAGCGGCCTGGATCACCATTAATAGGCCTGAAGCCCTCAACGCGCTGGACGCTGAAGCTCACCGTAAGCTGAGGGAGGCCTTAAACCGAGCTGAGGCCGACCCTGAGGTCAAGGTCGTCGTGCTGACAGGCATAGGCGAGAAGGCTTTCTGCGCAGGCGCTGATGTCAAGGATTTCCTCGAAGCTAAACCGATGGAGGTTAGGAGGCACGTTGAGGAGTCTAGGAAGACCATCCAAGCCGTCTTGAAGCTCGGCAAACCAGTAGTCGCCGCGGTGAACGGTTTAGCGCTAGGCACTGGCTGTGAACTAGTACTCGCCTGCGACCTAGCGGTGGCATCTAGCAGTGCTAGGCTGGGGCAGCCTGAGGTGAAGCTCGGTATGATGCCTGGGCTAGGAGCTACTCAAAGGCTGCCCCTACTTGTAGGGGTCAAGAAGGCCAAGGAGCTTCTCATGACAGGCAGATTGCTGAGCGCCGAGGAGGCTGAGAAGCTTGGGCTCATCAACATGGTGGTCCCCCCAGAGAAGCTTAAGGAAGCTGTTGATGGATTGGTGGATGAGCTAAGCCGCTTGGATCCCTCCGTGCTCAAGCTAATCAAGGACGTGGTCAACCAGCCCATCGAAGCCCTCCTCTCCCAGGGGCTAAGCTTGGAGCTTGAATGCTTCGCCTTAAACTTCGCTACTCAGACGCCTCACCAAGGCATAAGAGCCTTCTTGGAGAAAAGAAGGAAGAAGGAAGGTTAGCTTAACATCACTTGGCCCACCGGCTGGAGGTTTAAGTCTACGATCTTTACCATCGTGGATGACACAGTGTAGATGTACTCGTCAATGTATAGGGTGCGTAGAGCCTCTTCATGGTTTATGAAGCCTCTAAGCAACAGGGACCCTTCTTCCACCTGAACCACGTATACACCGTCATCTACGCCCCGCGTAGGGATGGCCACGTAGCTCAGGTAGGGGTTAAACGTGAAAGCTTTATGGTCACCGAAGATAGGAGACCACGTGGCGTTAAACTTAATTGAACAGGCCTCCTCTATGCTGGAAGGATCGGATACGTTGAATAGAGCTACCTTCACTCCATCGACCCTACCGTTCACATCGGCATCCATGCCCACACCCATTAACCAGCCTTCACCTAAAGGATGAAGATACTCCGAGTAGCCTGGAAGCTCTAGGAAGCCTAGTACCCTTGGCCGAGAGGGGTCAGAGAGGTCGATGGCGAAGAGAGGGTCCACCACCCTGAACGTAACGAGGAATAATAGATCTCCCAGGTACCTAGCTGCATAAACGCTCTCGGTAGGCGCTAAGCCTTCGAGGCTGCCCACTACGTTAAGGTCCATGTCTAAGACGTAAACGTTGTTCACGCGCTCATCAGCGTTTAGCGCGGACCAGCGGTGCTCCGTGGTAGCTACCCTGAAGTAGCCGCCATGTTCATCCATGGAGAACTGGTCGAGTACGACGCCGCTAACCTCCCCCCTAGCAGCTACCGATACTTCAAGGCCGTTTAAGCTAAACCTATAGATGACGGTCTTTTCGCGGCTATAGGTAATAGGAGCTAGGTATTCCTCGAGCACTCTCGTCTCCAGCGGCCTAAGTATCCGCTTTACGCATAGCAGGTAGAGGTTATCCAGGGAAACGTAGACGTAGCTGTTCCTGCCAATTAAGAAGACCTCTCTCGTATACTCGCAGGTCTCCACGTCCACCGCGAGTATTATGGTGTAAACGTAGCTGTCGTCTTCTTCAAAGTACTTGACCTCCGTAGCCTCAACTGGTACACCATCCACGAGAGGTAGCAGGACTGGGTCGGTGTAGGCTGGGTAGCTGATCACGGCATATATGTAGTGGTCCTTCAGCCTCAAGGCATCGCAGCGCCCAGTAACCTCTATGCTCCTTAGGAGGACAGGCTGCTCAGGGTTGGATATGCTGTAGATCCAGATGGTAGTGTTGACGTAGTAGGGGAAGATAGGTATCGCGCCGCCCATCCCTCCTTCGAAGATGTAGATAGGCCAAGTCTCAGTCACCACTATCAACCTATCTTCCAGGAGGAAGAGTCCATAGATACTAGAGTTCACTTCAACCTCAGCTATGACCGCGGCTTCTTCAGGTGGGTAAGCCTTAACTATATAGACGTGTCCTTGGGAGGCTACGTAGAGGTAGCTTCCATCAGTCTTGACTAGGTCGGCCTCATCAACGCCTGGGACCTGTACGTTGGTGGTCGAGTAGGCCACGTTTCGATCCGGCGGGCCAGCTTCAAGGCCCATTGCTTGGATGTAGAAGTATATGCCAGCGACGGGCGCTTTGAACCTAACCTTGGTCGAGTTGAGGTAGTCCACTAGCTCTTTATAGCTTTTGAAGCTCTTGACCTCTAAGGGAGATTTTGAAGCAGAGCCGCTGTGAGGAAGGATGAAGAGTACTGGAGACGCTAGGACCAAGACGAGGAGCACTGCTACCTTAAGCTTCAGCTTAGTCATCGTTCCTTGCTAAGCTAAGTGGCCAAGTAATAGCGCTATGCTTTGAAACGCCCTGTTCGAGGTCTTTGTACAGGTCAGCCTAGGATGGCCCTAGCTATGACGTTCTTCTGGATCTCCGTGGTGCCTTCGTAGATAGCGGTGATCCTCACATCACGGTAGAAGCGTTCGATATCGTATTCCGCGAGGTAGCCGTAGCCACCGAAGATCTGTAGAGCCTCGTTCACCACCTCGATGCCTACCTTAGCGGCGAAGGACTTAGCCATGGAGGTAAGCTCAGGGATAATCTTGCCCTCATCCAGCTTCGCCGCCGCCCTGTAGACTAGGAGCCTCGCAGCCTCTATCTTGGTAGCCATATCGGCTACTTTATGCCTTATCACCTGCATGTCCGCTAGCCTCATACCGAACTGTCTACGCTCCTTCGCGTACCTGACCGCTCTATCTAAAGCTCCTTGAGCACAGCCTACAGCCTGCGCTGCCGTGTGAAGCCTCCCATAGTCGAGGAATTGAAGCGTGTGGTAGAAGCCTCTGTTCTCCTCGCCTACCACAGCTGACCGGTGCACCTTAACGTTACTGAACGAGTATTCTCCCAGCAGCGACGCCCTAATACCAAGTTTACCTGTGATTTTAGTGGCTTCGAAGCCTTCCGCTCCGCGCTCCACTATGAAGAGGGTTTGACCTTTATGTTTAAGGCCTGGGATGGTTTGGCAGAGCACGACGGTGAAGCTAGCGATGGGGGCGTTGGAGATGAGGGTCTTCGTCCCGTTGATGAAGTAGAAGTCCCCTTCCTTCACCGCGGTGGTGTCTAGCAAGGTTATATCGCTTCCATGTCCAGGCTCCGTGAACGCCCCTGAAGAAACCGCTTCACCCCTAGCCACGATAGGTAGGTACTTTTGCTTCTGCTCCTCGCTGCCGAAGAGGTGTATAAGGTCGCTGCCGAAGGTACCCACCGTTATGGCTATGCCTAACGTCGAGTCGGCGCGACAAAACTCCTCAACTATGAGTAGGTTTTCAAGGTAGCTGAGCCCCTGTCCACCATGCTCCTCGGCGAAGTGTGGCTGAAGGAAGCCTAGCTGAGCCGCCTTCCTGTAGAGCTCCCAGGGAAACTCTTCCTTCACATCACACTCCTTAGCCAGCTCGGGGGTGAACTCCTTCTCCGCGAACTCGCGAGCAGCCTCCTTAACCTCCCTCTGCTCCCTGCTAAGCTCGAAGTTCACCATTCCCACCCTTGACACGTGAAGCTTAATGAGGTATTCAAGCTTTCGCTAAGAAGCTAGCCTCCACTAAGCCTAGCGAAGCCAGATCCTCTATGATCCTCTCAAGGCTCCTACGCCCCTTTATATCCTCCCTCCAGTCCTCGGGAAGCTTAGCTCTAAACCTAGGCCGCATCGCCCTATAGTCCATTATGATCACCGCGCCTCGGTCCTCAGGGCCCCTTATCAGCCTACCTGCCACCTGCGCTAAGGCATTGATGCATGGAGCTTCACGCGCATACTCCACCGCTAAGCCGCCGAACCTTGACCTATAATGCTCGACGAGGGCTTCATGTAGCTGGTTACGTTTAGGGTAGGGGAGCCCCACCATGATCACAGCGGAGAGCAGGCCTTTACCCTCAGCGTCGGTGAAATCCACGCCTTCACTAAGCTTGCCTCCAGCCACCCCCATCACCACCGCATCGGGGTGGCGCCTTAAATGTTCCAGCGCCTCAACCACCTTAGTCCTCTCATCCTCCACGAGAAGAGGCCTATCCGAGCTAAGCCTAGAAGCTACTTCACGTAACACCTCGTAGGAAGGCGTGTAGATAGCTGCACGGCCTTTAAGAGCTCTAAGCAGCGTATTGAGCCTGAAAGCTACTTTACTCCATAGCATCTCTCCTCTACGCTCGTACTTTGAGGTTGAGGCAAGGTCGACGATTAAGGCGCGGTTTCGACGCGGAAAAGGGTAGGGAAGGCTTAGCTGTCTACACCTGGTCTTATCTAGGCCCAGCACATCCATGTAGTACTCAGGGCTCCACAGCGTCCCTGACATGAGCACTGCTGTCCTAAACCCGTTGATAACCGAGGCTGCTGGAGAAGGATCTAGGCATTTAAGGCCTAGCCTAAAGTAAAGCTCCTCCCCCCTCCTCACAGCCTTAACATATGCCGCATAGAAGCTTTCCGTAGCTGTAGCCCAGTCGGCTAGGAAGGAGGCGCACCTAGCTATGTAGGAGGTTGGAGGCTTACCTTCAGCTGCCTTAAGCTGCCTGATCCTTTCACCTTCATCCTCTAGATGGTTAAGCACGTCGACGACTTCCTCTAGGTCCTCCAGCTCGGTCCTCGACGCAACATCGCGTAAGACACGTATAGGGTCTACTATCTTCTCCTCGTCCACGCCAAGTTCACTGTAAGCCTCGTGTCCAAGCTCCTCCACGACGTCCTTGAAGGCGGCTAAGACCCTCGTAAGCGAACCATCAACGCCGAAGCGCTCAGCCTCCTCTAAAGCCCTCTTCATAGACCTGGTCGAGAGCTCGTCGGAGAAGAGGTCGATCACGTACCTAGGTAGGGAGTGAGCTTCATCGAAGACGGCAGCCGTCGATCCAAGCTTAATCCTCGCTCTAGAAAGAACTGAGGCCCTCACTGGCGGTAGAAGCGCGTAGTTGTAGTTACCTATTATGAGGTCAGCCCGGCTGGCTAGGAACTTCGTAACTTCGTAGGGACACAGCGACTCTTCCTTACAAGCTTCGTAGACCTCGTCGGGCATGGAAGCCCCTTCCCTAACCAGCGACTCCACTAAACGCCTAGCCTTCACCGTCGGCCTCCAGCCCTCTATTACCGTAGCTTCATAGTACTCGCAGCGCCGTCCATGAAGCCGCCGTTTTAGGCCGCCGCAGTACCTTAGAAAATCCTGGTAGCCTACGCCGCGAAGCTTCTCGTCCTCCCCGACCTTCAAGCACATCTCCATCTTGCTCTTAAAGATGGCAGCAGCCACCTCCACGCCTACGCGTTCTCGAAGAGCTCTAAGCTCCCTGCTATAGATCTCGGCTTGGTTCTTGGTCCTCGTCAACACCAAAACCCTAAAACCACCTGCTTCCTCGCGTGCAGCAAGGTAAGCTGCTAGAGCTGCTATGGACTTACCTATGCCGCAGGGCGCCGAGAGTAGGCCGATGCCGCCTTCCCTAAACACGTCGTATATGAACGTGGAGGCTTCAAGCTGGTACGGCCTAAGGTTGGAGTAAGGGAAGAAGCGCTTTACTCGTTGCTCGCTAGAAAGGGTCACGCTGCCTCTAGTAGCTAGGGGGTAAGTAAGATATATGCTTAATCAACCAGTACTTTTTTCAATTGTTTATTTGTAGCGCGTGTATACATCAGCTTTTTAAAGCCCCCCTCGAGGCTTACTTGGTCCATCATGGACGTCGCTGCACATAAAGGCGAGGCAAAGGAGCTAGCTCTAAACCCTCTAATAGTAGGTACAGCTAAAGGGCTAAACTACATCCTACAGTTTAACCGCGCCATCACCCTTAAGCTGGAGATGGTGCTCCGGAACGCGAAGAACCCCGTAGTCAAAGCCTACGGCGAGTATGCACTACACGAGGTAGCTAAGCTTAATAGGCTGGTCGACGTGGTGGTGAACGAGCTTGGCTTCAACGAAGATGAAGTAGATGAGGGTGAAGCAGCGAGGGTGCTGGGCCCCCGCTTCATTAAGCTGTCTCGCGAACTACACGCCATACTTGACAAGATGAGCAGGAAGATCGACGGCGAGATCTTAAGGCGTTTCGCCTCCGTTAGCTACATGATCCTCAGGCTCCTCGCCGTTCAAGGGATGGCTTACGCCAAGGTGGTGGAGGATGTTATAGGAAGCCCATGGGCGGGCAGAGCTTTAAGGAGAACTTCAAAGGACCTTCTACAGCTAGCGGCTAAGTTGAAGTTGATGAAGAAAGCCTTAACGTTGCATGAAACCCTGTTCCATTAAGAAGCCTTGGCTACGCTACCCATCAACCTCATCTCCTCTTTAGAGGAGAAATACTCTAGGCTTTGGTGGAGCGTTGAGGAGGAGAGGGTATACGAGGAAGCGATGTCAGACCCCTTCAAAGCCCTCGTGTTCACCCTACTATCTCAGAACACGTCGTCAAAGAACACGCATAGGGCTTACTTATCGTTAGCCTCAAGGTTCAACGTCGACCCGTGGACGCTGTCAAGGCTAGATGAAGGTGAGCTCGCTGAGGCTTTAAGGCCTGGAGGCCTCCATAGAGTAAAGGCTAGGAGGCTTAAGCAGCTGGCACGCCGCGTAGCTGTGAAGCTTCATGGACGCCTCGACGCCCTTCTCTCCCTACCCTTAGATGAGGCTAGGAGGAGGCTCAAGGAGCTGCCAGGCGTAGGTGATAAGACCGCGGATGTACTGTTGTCGAGGATACATGGACATCGACGAGCCTACGTCGTGGATACCCATATGCGTAGGCTAGCCCTCAGGCTAGGCCTGGTGAGCGAAGGCGCTAGCTACAGGGATGTCCAAGAGGCGTTGATGAGCTTTATTCCATGGAGCGAGGTGCCAGCGGAGAAACATGAAAGGCTCGTAGGCTTACTATGGTTGCTCGCTAAACATACCTGTCAGGCAAGGAGGCCTAGATGCTGGGAGTGCCCGTTAAGAGTAATATGTAGAAAAGGTAAGGCTTAAGCCTACATCCTCCCCGTAGAGCGCTTAGTATGCTACACCAGCAAGTCCACTACAATGTGGCTCTCTGGCTTCAACAACGGGCTAAGACTCATGGAGCTAAGACCGCCGTTGTCGAGCTCGACAGCAAACGTAAGGTAAGCTACGCCGAGCTCAACGAGCACAGCAGCTGTTTAGCCGCTGGGCTAAGCAGACTTGGGCTGAGGAAAGGTGATAGGCTGGCAGTCTTAATGGAGAACCGCGTAGAGCTGCTCGAACTATTCTACGCGTGTTCTAAGCTAGGCGTAGTGTTCACGCCGCTTAGCTTTAGGTGGACGTCCAAGGAGCTGTCAACAACCATAAAACACTGCTCCCCGAAGAGCCTCGTAGCGGAGGAAGAGCTGCTCAAGGGGAAGGAGGAGGCCCTAAAGGAAGTACCCTGCGTCTACTCGCTGGGTGAAGGGGTTCTAGGCTATCAAAGCTACGAGGAGCTTCTATCAACAGGGACAGGCGAGGCTTTAGCTAAGGTCAACCCCGAGGACGTGCAGACGTTGATGTATACTGCTGGCACCACGGGGAGTCCTAAAGGATGCCTCCTCCCATATAGGAAAACCCTGCATAACGTTCTGAACGCTCAGCTAACCTTCGGCTTGAACGAGGCTGACGTAGCGCTATGTACATTACCGCTCTTTCATTCAGGAGGCCTCTTCATCCAAGCCGTGCCAACCCTATGTACGGGAGGGACCCTCCTATTACTTAGAAGAGTACGGGGAGACCCTCATAGACTGCTTGAAGCCTTAGAGAAGGGGAAAGCTACCTGGTTTCTAGGTGTAGCCTTCCACGCTAAGCTACTAGCGGGCTTGGAGAAGGCTGAGGACACCTATAGGCTGGAGGCCATGAGGTTCTGGGCTTTTGGAGGGGAAGCCATCCCATACGACGTAGTGGAGAAGCTTCAGGTTAAGTGGCCTCACATAGCCTTATCCTTCTGCTACGGCACGACCGAGACCTCCCTCAGCATAGCTCTGCCACCATCCAAGCGTAGGGTCAGCAGCTACCTCCTAGCCAAATCGACGAGGAGAGCTCCAGCGGGGAAGCCTATGCCTCACTGTGAAGTTAAGATCAGTGAGGAAGGGGAGATCCTGGTTAAAGGCCCCATAGTCTTCCTGGGCTACCACGAAAACCCTGAAGCCACGGCTAAAGCCTTCGACGAGGATGGCTGGTACCATACAGGCGATCTAGCCATTATGGACGAGGAGGGCTACATATACGTGGTTGATAGGCTCTATAACGTCATCAAGAGCGGGGGAGAAAAGATACTCGCCACTGAGGTTGAGGAGGTTTTGCTGAGCCACCCAGCCATAGCCGACGCAGCGGTAGTAGGAGTGCCGGATGAGAAGTGGGGGGAAAGGCCGATCGCCTTTGTGGTGTTGAAGCCAGGCTTTGAAGAGGAGCCTGAACAGCTGAAAGCCTTCTGCGCCTCTAGGTTAGCCAAGTTCAAGGTCCCAGATAAAATAATATTCGTAGAGGAGCTCCCACGCGCAGGACCAGACAAGGTGGCTAGAGGAGGGCTAAGGAAGCTAGTTCTAGGGGATTAAAGCTAGTTCACATGCCCAGAAGGAGGCCATGCTCCTCCTTAACGAGCTCAGCCTTTAGGGTCAGCTGACTAAATAAACGTCCAAGTTAGCTTACATCTAGGAGGTGTTCGATTGGATAAGGTGAAGCTGTTAGTATTAATCCTGATCCTAGCCGCGGCGGTATCCTCGATAGGGTGGGCCTCAAGCCATACCGAGCTGGCGAGTATTAGAGGAGAGGTCTTAGCTCTCCAGGAGGACTACGCGCAGTTAAGCGCTGACTACGTCCAGGCCCTCTCAAGGATAAGCCAGCTGGAGGCTATGTTAGGCGTGAAGGTTGAAGTGTTGATGGACGCGGAGTACTATGAAAAAGCCTTAGACCTAGTTGAGAGGTGCAATTCCAGCATCTACGTGGTTATGTACGTGTTAAAGTATGATCCGGGAGACCCTGAAGACCCGGCTAACGACTTGGTTAGAGCGTTGATCGAGGCGGCTGAGCGTGGAGTAGTGGTAAAGGTGGTCTTAGAGAACGGGGTGGACACCAACATCGAAGCCTACAGCTACCTTCAAGAACAGGGCGTTGAGGTACATTGGGACCCCGAGGGAGTTACGACCCACGCCAAGCTTATGGTCGTAGACTCCTACATCGTGTTGGTGGGCAGCCACAACTGGACTGAGAGCGCCCTCTGGTATAACCATGAAGTAAGCGCCTTAATAGAGTCCGAGGAGCTGGCCTCCCAGCTCATAGAGTACATAGAGAGCCTTTAACCTATGGCGTCCTCGCCGACAAGGGTTATGAGCAGCTCTAGCTCGCGGCTGGTCTTAGCAGCCACCCCTACGTTGCCTACCTTAACCCTCCTTAACCCAGCCTCCTTGACAGCAGCCACAGCTCTAGCCAGCTCCAGTACTGTGGGAGGCCTAGACTCCATGAGCTTATAGGCAGGGAAGAAGGCTAGCACCGTGAAGGGTACGTTTGGGTCTACGTCAGCTACGAGGCGCGCTATCCTAGCTATCTCCTCCACCTCTACCCAGCCTGGGATATAGAGTGCTAGAACCTCAAGCTGGAAACCCATGTCAACTATGAGCTCAGGAGCTTTAAGCACCGTGGAGTTGTCGGCGCCGCACAGTTTACGGTATAGCTCAGGGCTATAGGCCTTAATATCCAGCCAGAAAGCATCCACACCTCCGCTCGCTAAAACCTCAAGGTTGCGCTGAGTTAAGCCGAAGCCGTTAGTCTCGATTAAGACCCATACCTGGCGGCAAGCCTCCTTAACTTTCTCCGCAGCCTCAGCGTAAAACTCTGGGACACAGACCACATCGCCGCCGGTGAAGGCAACTATGTTTCTAGCCGGCCCCCATCCCTGAACACTAGGTAGGACTTGGCTAGGGCTTAGTTTACCTGGACATAGAGGGCCCCTAACGCCTGCCGTAACGCATAGCCCACAGTGCCGGCATAGGTCGGAGGCGTAGAACATCAGCGCTCTCTCCCTGGGCTCCTGCACCGTCACCACGGCCTCATAGCGAGCAGCCTCCTCAGCTATATCCTCCGTCGACATCCAGAAACCTCTATAGACCTGCGTAAATTCCCATGAGTGACATTTGAGGCATGAATGGTTACAGCCGCTCTGGTAGATGCTTAAGTAATCCTCAGGCCTAGAAAGATGAACAGCCTCTACAAGCCTCCACCATAAACCACCTTCACGTTTAAGCGTAGCTTTACAGGCCGGCTGGACACTACCGTCGGGCATCAGCGTCGAGCAGCTACCAGGCCTATATCCCTGCTCAACCATCCTGCACACTTCAACCCTCACCTACACGAGGAGGGGGGACTGATACTTACAAAGGGTCTTACTCATTAAAACCTAAGCTTCAACGTCGCTTAAGTAAACGAGAAAGCCACAGTTTACTTCGTGGAACCATGCGGATTAAGGTCAAGAAGGTACAGTCTCCTCTATATAAGATAGTAGGGCAAGTAAAACGCTTCAACCCTAAGAACACTGTATTCTCACGTAGGTTCTGGGACCCGGACTTTCAGAGGCTTATCAAGGCGTACTACGACTCGCAGATGAAGCATATAGCTTCCAGGGACCAGGGATACAGCTTAGAGGACTATGCGCTCATGGGTGGAAGCTGGCACCTACAGAGCTTCGAGGGAGGCTTGATATCCGCTAGTGGCTGTAGAGGAGATGTAGGTCTCTACAGGTGGATGGAGCCTACGCCCCCCATCCTAGCAAGGCTAACCTGGCCTCCACCTAAAGGATATCCTCTAAGCATAAAGGACCCGGCGGAGGCTTCCAGGATAGTTAAGGAAGCCGCCCTCTTCTACGGTGCTTCGGCGGTAGGCATCTGTAAGCTAAACAGGACCTGGATATACTCTCACATCTACGATCCAGCTACAGGTGTAAATGAGCCGCTCGAGATACCTGAAGACTACAAGTTCGCCGTGGTCATCCTCGTCGAGATGAGGTATGAATACTTGAAGGCCTCACCCTTCGTTAAGGCAGCTGCAGAGACAGGCCTCGCCTACTCTAAGATGGCTTTCTTGGCAAGTAGCTTAGCCCAGTTTATCCGTAGCCTAGGCTACAAGGCCATCCCATGCGGCAACGACACTGCGCTGAGCATACCTTTAGCCATAGATGCAGGGCTAGGCCAGCTAGGGAGAAACGGGCTTTTAATCACGCCTTGGTTCGGGCCCAGGGTGAGGATAGCTAAGGTGTTCACCGACCTACCTCTAAAGCCAGATCAGCCCATAGACTTCGGCGTCACGGAGTTCTGCGATAATTGTAAACGCTGCGCTGAGGCATGCGAGGCTGGAGCTATATCGAGCGGCGAGATGGCTGACCACGGACCCACGCCCTCCAACAACCCGGGGGTGCTTAAATGGTACATCGACCCCGAGAAGTGCTACAAGTTCTGGAGCGAGAACGGGGTAGACTGCTCAACGTGTATAGCTGTATGTCCCTTCAGCAACCCTGAGGGGAGAGCCGTCGAGTTCATAGAGGCTTCTTGAAAAGCCTGGGACATGTCCAAGAGAGCCTCCAGAAAACATTCACCCCCTTTCATTTTTTAAGCAGGCCTAGGAGGTTATAGGGGGTGAAGGCCTAAGCTAGGCTTAAAGGAGGAAAGGAAGCCCTATTAAATCCCGTGGGATAAACAGGGCCTTAATGCTTGAAAGGCTTCTAAGAGAGGTGTCTCCTAACAGGCTTGCCGTAACTGAGGACTGGAGGTGGAGGGTGGAGAAAGCCTTATCCAAGCTTGGCGTGACCGACGTCTCCCCTTTGATCGAGGAGGCTATAGAACGTTACGAGGAACTTACTTATCCTGAACGTAAAACCGTAGGTTACCTATTAACCATAAAGGCCGAGGAGCAGACCAAGCTGTTCGGAGAGTTTAACGTAGGAGACCTATGCAAGGACATCGACTACGCCTTCGTTGAGGCCAGAGCAGTGAAGGTTAGAGGAGTAAAGGCTAGGCACTTTTGTGGTTTTAAGGCCAGAGATAGCGAGTTTAGGTTTGAGGAGGTAGGGTATGGTTTCCTGTCCCACTCGGTTAACTGCGTTGGAATAGTTAGGAGGACAGGGCTCAACGCAGGCTTTAAGGCCGTTAACTGCAGATTAATTATCCTAACCTCTTAGATAGAGAGTCTTCGATCACCGACTGCCACGTGAAACCTTATAAGGTAAATTATTTATTTAGCTTAACTTGTAGCTTACTCGAAGTAGATGTGGCTTCCACGCTGGCTAGGAGAGGTCTACGCTAAACTTTACGCCGAGCTCAACACAGACCTCTTCACCTTCGAGAAAGCTAGATCCTTACTCGAAGCGAAGAGAGCTTGGCTTAACGTAGCCTTCAGCAAGCTACATGAGTTCAGAGCTCTATATATCTACAGCAGGACGAGGCCTAGGCTTTATGGCCTGCTCAAGCCTGAGACCTTCGTTTTAATGGCTTCAGGTATGTTCAAGAACCTCGATAAGGTCAGGCAGGAAAGGTACCTCCAACTAATATGCGACGTGACCACCAGCTTAGTGAAACGACATAAAGCCGAGTCTGTATGTCTCTATGGCTCCGTAGCTCGCGGTAAAGCACGCCTAGACAGCGACCTCGACTTCCTCGTAGTTTCAGATGCCTTCAAGGGGAGCTTGTCATCCAGGATAGAGGAGCTTTGCCAGGTTGATGAAGAGGTAGCTGGAGAGTTAAGGAGGCTCCGAAAACTAGGCGTGTATACCTCCTTAAGCTTCTACCCTCTTAGAAAAGAGGAAGTTCTACGGTTTCCTCCAATACTCCTCGACTTGACCGTGGAGGGCATTATCGTCCACGACCGTGAACTATTCCTAGAAAAAGCCTTAGCTATGCTGAGAGACAAGCTCGTTAAGCTGGGCGCTAAGCGTATCTCCATAGATGAGGAGACCTGGTACTGGGATCTAAAGCCAGACTACGTCTTCGGGGAGGCCATAGAGCTTTGAAGCTTATACGAATAGCTGAAGCATTCCTGAGGCAGGCAGGTGCGCGTTTAAGAGATGCTCAGCAAGCACTTGAGGAAGCACTAAACGCCTACTCGCTGAGGCTATCGCAGGAATGCGTAGAGCTTTCCTTAAAGGCTGCCTTAAAGATCGTAGGCATAGAGTACCCTAAGAAACACGATGTATCCGATGTACTTTTAGAGGTCAAAGACCGCTTTCCAAGATGGTTTCAGGCCGAGGTAGTTTCCCTTGCACAAGCATCTAGGAAGCTAGCGAAGATGAGGGAGGTTAGCATGTATGGGGATGAAGAGGCCCTGCTCTCCCCCGACGAAGTGGTGAGCCGCGAAGAAGCTGAAAGAGCCGTAGAGTGGGCAAGGAAAGCCCATGAAATGTGCAGTGAGCTTTTAACGGAGATAAAGGCTGGAAAGCCCAGCAATACTAAGTAAGTCGTGGAGCCCTTAAAGGCTCAAGGTGTCAAGCTTAGCCAGCCTCACCCTATGTCTCCTTCAAGCCCTCCAAGCACACGAAACCCCTCCCCTCCACTTCGCCGCTAGGCTCCTCAACAACACCGCTTCCAGGAGGCTGACTCAGCGTAGCCGCAACCCTCCCTAGCTTGAACCCTGCCTTCCTAAGCAGCTCCATAACCTCGCTTGGGGCTAGGAGCCTCATGCGAGCATATATTCCTCCCCTACTCCTCCTCGCCTCGTACAGCTTGCCCCACTCGCTCTCCTTGGAGATGAAGCACGCAACGAAGCAACCGCCAGGCTTAACAACCCTCCAAGCCTCCTTCACCGCTCCAGCCGGGTCGTCGAGGAAGCAGAGCGTCGCCACAGTGACCACATGGTCAAAGCAGGCCTCCCTGAATGGAAGGTGCTCACCAACCCCTTTAACCACGGCGATTCCGCGCTTCAAAGCCCTCCTCAACATGCCTAGGGAGAGGTCGACTCCTACCTCGACTCCAAGCCTCTGAGCCACCAACCCCGTCCCTACTCCCACGTCAAGCCTTAGCCCCGGCCTGAGAAGCTTCCTCAACGCCTTAAGCTCGCTGAGAAGCTCAGCTAAGTGCTCCTCATACCAGGCGTCGTAGGTCCTCGAGGCCTCGTCGAAAGCCCTCGCTGAGCTCAACCCAAGCCCCCTAATCCTAGCTGCCTCCACGCTTCCCTCGGAAGCTTTAGGTTGAGCAGCGACACGTAGCTATCTCCCGTAGACCTTGATCTTCAAGTTTAAAGAAGCCACTCTTCACCCCTACCGCGCTTAAAACCCTTCTTTCCTCAGCTAGTGCCGAGATAGTTGACGATAAAACCACAGCCAAGCCAGGGCAGCTAGCCGTGAAGAGAGCATAGTACTTTTCGCGAGCTGGCTCCCTCTGAACGATCAAGGATGAGACGTAGAGGGTAGCCGTGTTATTGAGCATGTCTACGTGGAGGAGCCCTGTGTTCAACGCTGACTTAGTGTAGCCTGCGAGCTCACGGTACGCTTCTTCCAACCTCCTGCCTTTACCGATCCGCTGAGCTATAAAGAGCCCTGCAAGGAAAGAGTCGGTGACCTCAGAAACCTTCTCAAAGCCTAACACTTCAGCTAACGCTTGTTTGTTAACTCCTCCGTTATGGGCAAAAAAGAGCTCCTGTCCATCGACTACGTAACGGTATGGATGGTTATGCTCATCACCTACAGGCTCGGTACGCCCAGCCTTCCTTGAATGGATCAAGCCGTAATATCGCTCAGCCTCCTTCAACCCTTCCATAAGACCAAGCAGCTTCTCTTTTTCTTCGCTTAGCCAAACCTGCTTTGATGTACGGTAGTAGAGCGTTCTCACCGACCCGCCCACCTTGAGGGATAATGCGTACCCCCAACCATCACCATGACTACTGCTCCGACCGCCTGTCGCTTCGAAAAGGAATGGGTCGTTACACGATGCTTCGACAAGAAGCTCAGTAAGCTCTAGAAGCTTAGCCAGCCCTTCATTAGAGCCTGTAAACATTAACAGCCTACACATACCTCTCCCTTCCATACGAGAGGGAAGAGAAACTTATAATATTGCCATGAGGATATTTACATGGAGGTGGTACTTTGCCTTTAGTCCATGTCTGGAACGTAGGTTTCACGGAGGTGAAAAGTCTCACGTGAAAAAGGTGCGTGATGAATAGCCTAGGTTTTTGTATTAAAGAGGAGTGAAGGAATTGTATAGTCATGAAGTTTTAGAGGAGCTGCAAGAAAAAGCGGTGAGATATTTCTGTGAACGACCGAGCAACTTCCCTACTGGGCGGCCATTTAACTGCTGTGAAAGCGTCCTTTTAGCCTTGAAGGACTATCTCGACGTAGACCCCAATCTAATACCTAAGATCGGCACAGGCATAGGCGCAGGGGTTTCTTTAAACGGATTGCTCTGCGGCTCGGTCTCCAGCGTAGCCATTGCAATAGGCATAAAGTATGGAAGGACATGCCCCGAAGAGGATCCACAGCCAGTATGGAACATGGTTGATAAATACGTGGCCGAGTTTAAGGAGAAGTTCGGCTACGTGAACTGCAGGCAGCTAACAGGTTTAGATCTAAAGACGAACGAAGGGTTAAAGGAGTACTTCGCCAAAGTTCATGACTACGCATGTGTTGCAAGAATTAAATTCGCAGTCAAAAAAGCACTAGAGCTGCTTCACAAATGAAGCATAACCTTTCAGGGCTAGGGAAGAAAA
>QMSI01000017.1 GCA_003649615.1 Thermoprotei archaeon
AGCCATTGCGAGAGCTCTGGCTGGACCTAGGCTTGAGCTTATGATGCTCGATGAGCCCACTGTCCACTTAGACGACGAGAGGCGAAGGGAGCTAGTCGAGGTGCTCAAGAAGTTCTTTAGAGAGGGACCTCGCATACTGCCTCAACTCATACTCGTTACTCATGATAGAGAGGTGGAAGAAGCCGCCGATACTGTCTATCTAGTGACAAGGGAGCGTGGTTATTCAAGGGTTAAGTCAGAGGAGGCTTACCCAACTGCCATGTAGAGCTAATAAGCTGAAAACACTATGCCTCGATGGGGGGTTAGACTTGCTACGTGTCTTGGCTGCTGCAGCCTCTTTATTTACCTCATGGCTGTTAACCTTGATAGCATTTTACTGGACGATGCAAGGAGGAGGTAGTCCAGCAGTCATAGCTTTCCTCGTTATGCTCGTGTTGTCAATACTTCTAACTACGTCTGCTCCATGGAGCGGTGAGGAAACTTCTGAGAGCTGAGTCCAAGCCTAACTATACCCCAAGCGCCAAGCCAGTCCAGCTATCTTAACCCTTGTGCGGCTTATCCATAAAATCGACTTCATGATATATCATAGCTGTTATGTTGGCATGATTAGCTCGTACATAGAAAAAATTTACTTAACCTTAGAAGTCCCATAATGGCAATTTATCTAGTAAGCTTAAAATATCGTAAAGCATAGGGGGGTTGGAGCTTAGCTCTAAGTTAATGGAGGGGAGACTATGAAACTACCTGTAATGGTTAGGGAGGTCATGACACCGACTATAGTAAGCGTTGATGCCTCTGCTTCAGTGAAGGATGCCGCTAACCTCATGCTCGAGAAAGGCATAGGATCCGTTATAGTGATGGAGGGGGAGAAACCCGTAGGAATAATGACAGAAAGAGACATATTAAAGAGGGTGGTGGTTAAGGGCTTAGATCCCGCTACGACAAAGGTAAAGGATGTTATGAGCAGCCCCCTCGTAACGGTGAAGGCTGATACATATATAGTGGATGCTAGCAGGATAATGGCTGAAAAAAACATTAGAAGGCTCTTAGTAGTCGAGGACAGTAAAGCGGTAGGGATAGTGACGGAGAAGGACCTCTTAAGAGCCCTTAATAGCTATCTTGCGTTAGGGCTCAAGATATAAAGATAGCCCTTTTTATTCCATGCCTGCTGCCTCCTTAAACCTCCTAGCTACCACCTCTAGTCCTATAGCTAAAGCAAAGTTAGCTAGCCAAGGACCAGCTCTTCTACCCGTTAAAGCTAGGTAAGCAGCCTCGAAGAATTCAGGAGGCTTAAGTCCAAGCTCTCTAGCTATCGAAAAGAAACGTTCATTGAGTTCTCTAGGACCCCAAAACTCTCTACTCACAAGTTCCTCAGCCGCCCTCTTCAGAGCTTCTCTCTGGAGAGGTGTAAGTTCAGTCTGAATCTTGGAGGCATCCTCCACCAACATAAACTTAGCCGAAGGAGGTGCGTATTTAGAAAGCCAGGTCCTAACTTGAGCCAGCCTTTCCTCTAAGCGTTTAATGTCCTCCATCGTCGGTTTCCTGGATAAGTGGCCTGTCCTCTCCATGATCTCTAAGACCTTATCCACCGTGAGAGACGGGTATATTTGTAGTAGAGCTGCAGCGAAGTCGTATGGTAACTGAAGAGGCATAGTGGACGGAGGCTTCCCACGTTGAGACAACACGTAGCTTCGCTTCAATAGTACTTCGCTCTTCTCATCAGGAGGATGTTCTAGATCAAAGTAGATACGCTCAGCCCTATCATACTCCTCGACAAGCCTAGGTAGGTTTTCCACCCTGAAGTCCTTATGTTTAGTTGGATGGACCCTGAAGAAGAAGAACTTTAAAGTTTCAGGGGGGGCTACTTCAAGCCAGTCGCGAGGAGTGAAGACCAGTCCTTTAGATTTCGACATCTTCCTCCCCGCTATCATCACGTGCTCGTACACCAACGGTGTAGGAGGAGGGCTTTCAAAAACCTCCTTAATTATCACTTTGCTGGTATCGTAAGATCCCCCGGCAGCTGCATGTTCCTTACCAAACGGCTCCACCGTGACGTTGAAAGCAGCCCATCTAGCTGCCCACTCTACTCGCCATTGAAGCTTCCCCCTCCCGGCCTTAATGTCCACTTCGCCTTCATAGCCGCATCCCTTGACATACTTTACATCAAGAACGCATCGATAAAGGACCTTATCCCCTTCGTAGCTGTAAGCGAGCGTCGTCGCTATGCGGCCACAGTTATCGCAAATAGGCATGTAAGGAAGCCAGGTAGGAGGTTTCTTAGCACCGCTAACCTCCTCGAAGATTTTTCTAACCTTCTCAGCTCGACTTAGAGCTTTTCTAATAAACGGAAGGTATGTCCCATCTCTGTACATTTTAGCGCCAGATTTCACTTGAGGAGTTAGGCCCAGCTTCTCTAGGACATCCACAAAATCCTTAGTGAAGTGTTCAGCCCAATTACTACAACAGCGATATGGATCTGGGATCTCCGTGTAGGGCATACCTAAGTACCGTTTAAACTCTTCAAGATCCAAAGGGTAGGGGACCGAGTCGAGAGGATCTAGATCGTCGGCCACCCATATCGACGTCGCCTTGCCTCCTCTCTCCTCGACGAGGCGTTTGACAGCCTCAGCATAGATAACATCACAGGCATTACCTATATGAGCAGGGCCAGATATGGAGGTACCACTCTCGACTACATGTTCATAGCTTCTAGCTAGTATCTGATCGACGAACTCGTCCATCCAATGCCTATGTCGAGGCTCAGGCATATTCGGCCTACCTAGCTAAAGCTTTGGTAACTGGTAGAAAAAGGCTAGGCAAAGAAGACAGTGGCTACTATGAGGCCAGCGAGGATTATAGATATCATGTTTATGGCCTTTATCATAGGGTTGATAGCCGGCCCCGCCGTGTCCTTACAGGGATCACCCACTGTGTCGCCTACTACAGCTGCTGCATGTGCAGGTGAACGTTTACCTCCAAACGTGCCTGTCTCGATGTACTTCTTAGCATTATCCCAAGCAGCTCCTCCGTTCGCCATCATTAAGGCTAACGCTAAGCCAGACACGATACTGCCTATGAGGAGGCCCGCTAAAGCGTATGGGCCGAAGAGGAAGCCCACTACGATGGGGCTTAGGATGACTATGGCGCCGGGCAAAGCCATTCCGCGTAGGGCAGTCCTAGTAGCTATGTCCACACACCTCGCATAGTCAGGTTTACTCTTTCCCTCCATGATGCCAGGTATTTCTTTAAACTGTCTTCTAACCTCTGTTACCATGCCAAACGCTCCTCTCCCCACCGCCTTCATACATAAAGCGGCAAACACAAATGTGAGGCCGCCTCCTAGGATTAACCCTAAGATTACATCAGGCCTGGTTAGTGCAAGCCTTGAAGCTAGCTCTGAGAGCATAACACCTCGGTAGGTAGCTACTTCCTCCATGTAGGCTAGTAGCAAGGCCAAGGCTGCCAAGCCAGCAGAGCCTATGGCGAAAACCTTAGTGAGAGCTTTAGTTGTGTTACCTACTGCATCCAACGTATCGGTTATGTCCCTAACTTTAGGGTCTAATTCAGCCATCTCAGCTATTCCGCCAGCGTTGTCGACGATGGGGCCATAGGCATCCACCGACACTATTATTCCAGCTATGGAGAGCATGGCCATGGCTGCTATGGCTACACCATACATACCCATTCCCACGTCTCCATACATGCCTCCAGCCAGCATGTAGGCACCTACAACGCTCAAAGCTATGGCAATTATCGGAAAGATCGCACTCTCCAAACCATTAGCTAATCCTCTTATCAAGTTGATGGCTGGACCTGCCTGGGAAGCCTCAGCTATGGCCTTAGTAGGAGAGTACTTGTATGAAGTGTAGTAGTTGGTGAAGATGGCTAGTATGACGACGAGCACTACGCCTATCATAGCGGCGTAAAACAAGTTAAGCGAATTGAAAAGCTGCCAGGTCGCATAGTAGAAGCCGGCAATAGCTAAAATAGCCGTGACCGCTATCCCCCTTAAAATAGCGCTAGTAGGGTCTCCTCCTTCACGCACCCTAACCACGAGGGCACCCACCAGCGTGGAGAAAATCGCTATAGCACCTAGCAGTAGCGGATATTCAAGAAATACCGTTGACCCTGTCTGCTTGAATAATGGCCATCCTAAAAGCATGGCTCCTATCAACGTGACCGCGTAGGTCTCAAAGATATCGGCCGCCATACCAGCCACGTCACCTACGTTATCGCCCACCGCGTCTGCTATCACTGCTGGGTTACGCGGATCATCTTCAGGTATCCCTGCTTCAACCTTACCTACTAGGTCGGCTCCTACGTCAGCCGACTTCGTGTAAATACCTCCACCTATCCTAGCGAAGAGGGCTACGAGACTTCCTCCAAAGCCAAAGCCAGCAAAGAGGAATGGGTTTCTCCAAGCTAGATAGAAGACGGTGACGCCTAAGAGCGCCAAGCCTACCATGCATAAGCCCATTACCAAGCCGCCCTTAAATGAAGTGCCTAAAGCTTCCTTTAAGCCACTCTTGGCCGAGTTAGCAGTCCTCACGTTTCCCTCCACGGCTACCCTCATGCCCACGTAGCCAGCTAGGGCAGAAAATATAGCACCTACGAGGAAGGAGAGCCCTGTATGAGGGAAGTAGATCTCATAGCCTTCACGGCCCGACACGAAATAGCCGTAGTCTACGGCCAAGGCGAAGATGACCGAAAGTATTATCATGAAGGTGAGCAGGGTCTTGTACTGCCTACCCATGTAAGCCTTAGCTCCCTGTTTGATGGCTTCGTAGATCTCCACCATCCTTTCGGTCCCTTTAGGCTTAGCTAACACCATAAACGCAGCTCCCGCCGCACTTAGGAGAGCTATTATTGAAGCCACCAGAGCTATTAGGGGATACATCGGAGAGCCCCCATAGACCATGAAAGTTTTCCTAGAGCGGTTAGCGCTAACCGAGTTAAAAGGTTTTTTGAGGCCGCTATGTAAGCGGCGCATAATGTCTTTTAAGTGGTAACACCAATTGGATGATGGGGGCTTAGGATGTTAACCTTTGAGGATGGATATGAAGCCGCTAAGATGATGGCTGAACGTTTCGACCTAGCTAGGCTCAAGGAGGCTGCTGAGGCTATTGGAGAGGCATTAAAGGTTTACCAAGTCGAAGAACATAAAGATTTCCTATTAGGCCTTCAGGAAGGTTTAAGCGAGCTCGCTAGGTTTAAGGAGGAGGTAATAAGGCTTCAAAACATGGCTAAGGCTATGGGTGTTCTGCTCGAGGTGAACGTAAAGTTTAGGGAGTAGCTAGGATCTCCTTTAAAAGATCTAAGCTAAAACAAGTGTTAGCACAACCATTGCGTAAAAGCGGTACAGCTTGGCCGGCAATACCCAGCTCAGCTAATAAGCTCTCAGCTCTGACTACTTCTTCAGGGCAAGCTACCCCTACTACTCCATCGTACCCCCTCGAGAGAAGCTTCCTTAGGCAGGAGCCGCCTGGAACAACGTAAACATCGTACCCTAAAGCTTTAGCTAAGGAGCAAGCCGCGTTTATTAAACAATCCTCCGAGCAGCTTGCGCAGATGTAGGTTGGTATGGATGGGTCGAAGAGAGCCTTACAACGGTTATCCATGTACTTCCTAGCGCAGTGTGGGAGGACAAGCACCCTATGTTTGGAGAGGTGGAAGGAGTCGCGTAGACGTTCATTAACCGAGTAAAGATGGAGAAGATCGCTTACCACTCTCTCAGCTTCACTAGGTTTTATACCTAGCTTCTGGTCGATCCTGAATTTTCTAACCATACTCTTGGCAGCCTTAATCAATACCTCTGGACGAGAAAGCTTCCTAGCCAATCGTTTGAGTTCCTCAAGGAAGGGCCTTGAGAGATTAGAAAGGTCGAACGTGAAGGGGTATGGCATCTCTAATCCACGGAACCTAAAGGCCTAAGGCAACGTATTAACTTAGCGGAAGGTTGTAGACGGTTGTTGAACATCCAGTACCCGATAGGCTTTAAAATATTGAAAACTGTAGAGCTCTACTGTGCCGATTAGAAAATACTTAGGCTTAGGTATTCGTTGAGGAGGAGAAGGGTTGGTGGATAAAGGAGAGTTCCTAGGTTGCCACGTTTCCCCTGAGTTATATAGAACTGTAGTAGAGGAAGCTAGAAAGAAAGGTACCTCGGTTTCCTGGATAATACGGGAAGCTCTCACTTTATACCTTACAAGGAGAGACGAGGGGGTGAACCTAGAGAAGTTAGAGGAAAACCTTAACGAGCTTAGGACTAAGCTCATGGAAAAGGATAGAGAGGTTGAATCCCTGAAGAACTTGGTGAAGCTCAAGGAAAGGGAAGTAGAGGAGCTTAGGGATGTGCTAGGACACGTAGAGAAGCTGTCAAAACTGGGTGAAGGTTACACCTCAAAGCCTGCAGCCACGCTTAAAGGGATAAGCGAGCGATTAAAATGCTATAAGTGTTACCTTAATGGGGTCAGGGGGGATGAGGATCTTATCCCAACCATTAGGAGGCTCATAGAGCAGGCGGCAGCTATCATAGATAACGCGTCAATCACCTAAAAACTCCATGGCCTCGAACTTAGTGTCGAGCACCTCCGCTACCTTATTTATCCTGCCTTCACCCATGCCAGGCACTCTTCTAAGCTCTAAAGGGCTTGCCTTAAAGAAGCGCCTAGGAGAGCCGAAGGTCCTCAAGATACGCTCGGCTAGCTCGTACCCTATCCCCGGTATAGAAGCTATTAGGTTGAGCTGAGCTTCCTTCAAGCTTTTTCCTCCTCTAGCTCTCCTCATCTTTGAAAGGGAGACCTGAACAGGTCTACCATAAGCACGCTGCTCCCTCTTCGCTAAAGAGTAGATTAGCTGAGCGGTGTCGGATGGATTAGTGGAGGGTGCTACATGAACTCCGAGGTCTATGAGGTAGGCTATAGCTCCCTGCACCTGAGAAGGTGTAAACCTACGTTTAAGGTATATCTCTCCTAAGTCCCCTTCAACGATGAAGACTGGTATGGAGAAGGTTTTAACCATGGCGTTAGCCTGCTCGAAGAGCCTTCGATCAGCTATGGAGCTAGCAAAGTCCATCGCGGTCTTCCTCTCCACCCCCATCCTATCTGATACTACATAGTCACCTACCTCAAGTCTTCTGAGCTTCACCTCTACGCCTAATTCCGCTAACCTATACACGACCTCACTGGTCTCCTCTCTATAGTCCGCGATGATCGATATCATAAGCCTCAAAAAACTAGCAGCTGAACCTTTATAGATTTGTTAGGCGTAGAACACGCGGAGGATATAGGAGAGGTTGAGTAGGCATAGCAGCATTATACATGTACTGAGAGAGTTCAAGCGTTACGTTAAGCTTTCAGGGGTCGAGGAGATAGCTAGAAGGTACTTCGTGATGAACCTCTTCGACGGCTCCTTAGCCGTGCTAGGTGTTGTGCTAGGTTCCTATGCAGCTGGAGTAAGGGATCCAAGCGTAGTGATTAAGGTTGGGCTAGGCGTAGGGGTGGCCATGGCAGTTTCAGGTTTTTCTGGAGCCTACATGGCGGAGAGAGCGGAGAGGACCAGAGAACTTAAGGTGTTGGAGAAAGCGCTATTCTCGGACCTGGAGAAGACAGCGTTTGGGAGAGCTTCAAGCTTCGCCGCACTGCTAGCAGCTATAGTTAATGGAATATCACCTATAGCCGCGATAGCTGTAGCCACAGCTCCTTTCATGCTAGCTTCACTGGGCTTCTTCAACTTCAACGTGGCTGTAGCTTGGTCAGCAGCTTTAATGATAGCCACGCTCTTCATTCTAGGGATCTACATGGGTAAGGTGTCAGGCGAGAGCGTCCTTATAAGCGGGTTTAAGGCTCTTCTTATAGGAGGAGTTACGGCAAGTCTCCTCCTACTGATACAGGTGCTATAGGTAGGTGGTATGTATGTCTAAGATAAGCATTAGGAGACTGGTGCTGGATACCTTAAAGCCTAGGGAAGCCCCGCTCATAGAGCTATCCAAGGCGCTATGTGAAGTAGCTGGAATAGAAGAGGTGGACACGGTTGTCATAGAGGTGGATGCTCGGACCGAGACGGTAAAGATAACCATTAGAGGGCCCGACATAAACTATGACGAGGCCGCTAAGATAATAAACGACCATGGAGCTGTCATAAGGAGCGTGGATGAGGTCAACGTCTACAAGCTAACCAAAAGCAAGTAGGCTTCGACTTCCCCGGAGGAGTTGGGGGTGAAGCGTTACAGCACCATCGAGGAGGCTAGAGAAGATTTAGTGAAGGTGGTTAAGGAAGCTGCAAGCAGCGAGCAGCGTAGAATGATAGTGCTTGCAGGAAACGCTGTTAAGCTAGCACCATTTGTAGCTACGAGTTATGCCGAGGAGGTGAGAGATAAAGTAAGAGTTCTCTTCACCGCCGATAGGCTTGAAGGCGAAGAAACACCGTACGCCTTGTTTAAGGCATGGGTTAAAGATAAGGTGGAAGTCAAGCCAATACTCTATGAAAGTACCGATAGCGTGTTGGGAACTACTTGGAGCCTTCTATTTATGGATTTAACGGAGCAGCTACGTCCCAACGACCTAGGTAGGCTTGTGGAGCTCGTAAGAGGAGGAGGCCTAGTAGTGTTAATGACTCCTTCGCTCCGAGAATGGCCTAATAGGCTTACAAGGTTCCAGAGGAAGCTCATAGTGCCCCCCTACACCGAGAATGATGTGAAAAGAAGGTTCATCAAGCGTTTCATTAGGAAGCTCTCAGAACATCCTGGAATATGGGTGCTGGACGACCTAGAACTGGTAAGCGGAGAGCCTTACCACCCTCTCGTAGAAGCTAGATCTCAACCTACGCCTCCACCTTCACCTCTACTTCCACGATTACTCTACGAGATGGCTAAGACCCAGGATCAAATAGAGGCCTTAACAGGTTTTGAAAACCTCTTAGAGGATAAGAGAAAGGTGTTAGTGCTCATAGCCAATAGGGGTAGAGGGAAGTCGGCAGCTCTGGGATTAGGCGCTGCCGGTCTCATCTACATGCTTGGACGTGAAAGTAGGGTCTCGGTGAAAGTTACCGCACCAGATCCTCAGAACGTGGCAGCTGTATTTGAGTTCGCTGAGAAGGCGTTAAGGAAGATGAAGATTAAGGCAAGGCTGGAGGAACGTGGAGGAACAGCCATAGCTCTCCGCTGTAAGCAAGGGTGGATCGAGTATTGTAGCCCTTATAGGCTGATACATGAAAAGGCAGATGTCGCCTTGGTGGATGAAGCAGCAGGCATACCTGTCCCGCTTCTCTTTAAAATAATGAAGACGTTTAGGAAGGTTGTTTACTCCTCTACCATACACGGCTATGAGGGGGCAGGCAGAGGGTTCGGGTTAAGGTTCCTTAAAAGCTTGAGGGAGGAAAAAGGGATAGACCTTGTTAAAGTAGAGCTCAAGGAGCCTATCAGGTATGCTCCTGACGACCCGATAGAAGAGTGGCTTTACGATACTCTCCTACTCAACGCTGAGCCACCTCAGTTAACAGAGGCTGAACGCTCTGTGGCCTTCGGACAATGTATTTACGAAGAACCAGACTTAGATAGCTGGTTCTTAGGAGAAGAGGAGGAGAAGCTTAGAGAGTTCATAGGTATCTATGTCTTTGCTCACTACAGGAATAGGCCAGACGACATAGAGCTCCTTGGAGACGCTCCTCACCATAAGGCTAGGGTGCTTAAGCATCCAAGCGGTAAAGCCGTCGTAGCCCTTCATTTAGCCGAGGAGGGCGTCATGCCCGATGAGGAAGTAGAGAAGGTAATAGGAGGGTATAAGCCTCCAGGCAACATCATTCCGGTCTGCGTCGCTCGATACTATACGCCTTACAACAACTTCGTCAAGCTAAGGGGGCTACGAATCGTCAGAATAGCTACTCACCCTGAACTCATAGGTAGAGGGTTAGGGTCCAAAGCCTTAAACGAACTATGTAAGGAAGCGAAGGGGAAAGGCTATGAGTGGATAGGAGCCGGTTTTGGAGGGAGTAGAGAACTTCTGAGTTTTTGGGTGAGAAATGGTTTCGTGCCTATCCACATAAGCCCTACAAGGAACATGGTGTCAGGAGAGTTCAGCGTGGTTGTAGTTAAACCACTAACGGCCAGAGCGAGGAAGCTTGTAGAGAGGATTAACAAGGAGTTTAAGAGCAGACTCGTAGAGGCGCTTTCAGACCCTTACTTCAACCTTGAAACTTCAGTAGCGAGGCTGCTATTAGCTAACGTGATTAAACGTAGCAGGAGGGAGCCTTCTAGATTATTGAAGACGCAATGGTCGAGAGCCTTACTTTACACCATAGGTACTCTCACCTACGAAGCCTCCTCTGACGCTGTAAAGGAGCTTCTACGAATACATTTCCTGAGCACAGGATCAGCTAGGCTTTCATTGTCTCCAGGCGCTGAAAACCTACTGATAGCTAAGTGTCTCCAAGGAAAACCATGGAGCAAGGCGGCTATGGCTGGGGGAGTAGACCCATCAAAGGTTAAAGGAGAGCTTAGAGGGCTCGTGAAAGAGTTGCTGAAGTTTTATGGGAAGGAGGCTGAAGCTGCTTAACCTCCCTCAACCAGCCCTCCATGAAAGTATAGTTTCTCTATTCTCCAGGGAAAATCTGGGTATTCCCTCAAGCCCCTTTGCATACTTCACATCAACTTGGATAAATTTGCAAGGATCCATCAATTGATCAGGTGGTCGTGTGGTCAAGAACCTACACGTCCAGCTGGACGACGAGCTCTTCAAGAGGCTCAAGCTGAAGTGCGTAAAGGAAGATGTCAAAGTAAGCTCAGTCGTGAGAGCGCTAATCAAACACTGGGTAGGAGTGGAGGAGAGTTGCTGAGAACGCTTAATGTAATGGTAGCTGCTAGTAGAAGGTACTTTAAGCTTGACTTGAAGTATAGGTTCGAGCTTACCGTCAACGCTGCGCTCCTGATAGCTAACATAGTCAGTTTCGGCCTCCTAGGAAACTTCGTGGTATCTAGCAATCCCGAACTTGTGAGCTACCCTTACCACGTCTTCCTCTTGACAGGCATCTACTACTGGACTGCCATAGCTACCGGGTTCAATACTGGGATCTTTACTCTTCACGAAGAGATGGAGAGAGGGACCATAGGTTTCCTCCTGAGCAACGGCGTATCTCCAGCAGTTATAACGTTGAGCAGGATGGCAGTATCTACTATCGAGGCTATAGGCATATCTACCATCATCGCCGTACCTGCCATTCTAATCTCAAGTGGAGGGAGCTATCCTGTCCTACCTTTATCACAAAGCTGGTTTGTGGAGCTGGTGGCTTCCATATCATTACCGTGGCTATTCATGGCCTCCGTCGCTGTAGCTCTAACAGCTGTACAACTCGTATTCAAGCGTATAGGAGGACTTGCAGGCGCAATTCACTATGCGCTGGGTGTAGCTTCAGGGCTATACTTCCCTCCTCAAGCGATCCCATTAGTTGGATGGTTCCTAGAGAAGCTTCCTATCTCCATAGGGCTAGCGACCTTCAGGGAGTTGTTGGTGTTTGGCGAGGCTAGAAGCATCGAACTAACGATTTCAAGAATCACCACTCCGCTCACCCCTGAATGGATCCTAGTCTTCACACCACTTGTCCTATTCGCCCTCTCCCTTGTCCTACTGGTTAAGGTAGAGAGGATAACCATGAGGTGGGGTACAATTGAACAGTATTAAGTTGAAGATACCTTTCTTCAATAGAAGAAGCTTTGAGACTAAGGAAGCCGTTAAAGTGCATAGGTTAGTTAAAGAGGTTAGGTTGAAGGGAGGGAGGAGGCTAAGGATACTGGACGAGGTCAGCTTTAAAGTACCTGTTGGGTCTAAAGTAGCCATCATAGGCCCAAGCGGATGCGGGAAGACTGCGCTACTGAAAGTAATTTCCACCATTTACATCCCTGACTACGGCGAGGTTAAAGTCTTCGACCTAGACATTGTTAAGGACGCAGGAAAGATTAGGAGAAAGATTAGCTTCGTGTCCCCCAGCTTAGATTTCCATAAAAAGCTAACCCTCGATGAAACCCTCAAATTCTTCGCTAAGGTGCAAGGATCAGATACCGAGCCAGCGTACAGTTTCCTAGAATTCATCAAGATGAACGGCCTCAGAGAGAGGCCTCTTGAAGGGTTTAGTGAAGGACAGAAAGCAGCAGTAAGGCTGGCGATAGGGTTAATGAAAAGGCCTAAGCTCCTCCTTCTCGATGAACCTACTGCTAACCTAGACGTGGCCCGAAAGGAGATGGTCATAGAGTACCTTCAACGGAAAGTCGAAGGGGCCACGATCATGATGGTAGACCACGACCCCAAGGTGGTGAGTAGACTCTGTGACCAGGTAATCTTAATGAAGGCCGGGGGTAAGGTGATTAGAAGCTGTGAAGCTAAGAGCCTGCTTAAGGGCTTCCCCTTCAAGTACCAGTTTAACATAAAGGTGTACTCTAAAGCTCAGTTCTCCAGGGAAAGCCTAGAGAAGCTAGGATACCCCTTCCAGCTTGCAGGCAACGTGGTACGCTTCCTCCTTTCCAGCAAGGAGGAGGTCAAAGACCTAACAGAGAAGCTGATGGGCAAGAGAGGACTATTATCCTTCGAGGTATCCTACGTGAACATGGAAGATGTCTACTACTGGATCAATCAACAGCTCGAGGAGGGAGTTGGAGCTGAAGCCGTAGCTAACGTAGGTATAGTTCAAACCGCTAGGAGGGGAGGGAAGGCTTAGAGGGAGAACCATAGTCCTCCATCTTCTTGGAGAGAAGCACTACGTCTCCTATCTTCTTTATGTCCTCCCACCTAACATCAATCTCCCCTATCTTCTCTACCCGACGCTCGATTTTCATTGGGATATGTATACCTTCACGCCTAGCCCACTCTAACACCATTTCAGGAGTCACGGAACTACGATCTATGCCTAGGGATGAAGCAGCTTTATCAGCTAACGCCTCGAAGCCTCCTAACGAACTTAGCGCTTCAAGGTCGATTACGTGTTTTGAAATCACGTCCTCTAGGTCCACCCTTAGAAAAAGGGTTGCCCCTAACAACACCTTCTGAACCCTGCCAAGAATCTTGCCAACGGAGTCTATAGTAAGCTTCCCCTTAACCTGCTCAGTACTTTTAAAAGGCACCTTATCTACTGGCTGAATGCTCAACTTCAGAGCCTCTACTGGCTCTTTTAGGATCACACATGCACCTAAGCCGCTGACACCGACCGTTTCAATTTGCTTTAAGCTAAAGGAGTATACTATTTTCTTATCTCTATGCTCAATAACCTTCGTAGGGATGGGGACCCCCTTGAGCTTAGCGTACTCATACAGCTCCCTATCAGTAACATGAGCCGAAGGGTGGAGGCGTAGCTCCTTCCTAACCTTCTCCTCCAAGTCCCTGAAATTTCGAGGTTTCCAGAGCTTCTTAGGAAGCGTCTTAAGAAGCTCTATCTTTAATCTATCAAAGTCAGGACCTGTCACACGCTGCTCCACAAGCTTATATACATCGATGAAGACTTCGTCCCGATCATACCGAGTTCTATAAACTCTACCACACACATATCCTTCTGAGTCTACGACTAGTGCATTGACGAGAGCTTCTTCTTCAACTAGGAACCTAGGCTCTACGCTAGGTTGAGCTGGCTGAGCTATTGGTTGGGGAGGGGGGTGCAGGTGGAGCTCAAAGACAGCTCCACAGTGAGGACATATAACCTTGGCAGGAAGCGGTAACGCACGCCCGCAAGATGGGCATGAGACCTCCTGGCTCAAATAAACCTAGCCCCCACTCCCCCTAGCTCAATAAAGTTTAGCAACTACTAAATAACTTTAAGTCTTAAAAGAAGACCCTTTCAAACTGTTATACGTAGTTTTTTTAGGGCAGCCTACTTTACGCCTAAACGCGGCCGTGAAGCTGCTGAGGGGTAGAGGTTTTGCTGAGAGATAGGGATGCAGTAGTGACCCCTGAAGGAATAATTTTAAGGGTGTACGGCTATGACCATCCTCCAAGAGCCTACGTATGTGACGCTGAATACGCCCACGAGTCCATCTATCGCAGCAGCGATCCTAGAGCATTGAGAGAAGGAAAGGAGGGGAAATTTTATAAGTTCTATGAGGATGAAGGGCTTAAGTTCGTGGCTCGACACTTTCCGCGCTACACGATATACTATGATCCTCTAAATACTAAGCTTGTAGGAGTGAGGGAGGGCGAGGGAGAAGCTAGAAGGACCGATGAAAGACTTAGGGTCCTTTTAAAGGAGCCGAGAGATCCTTTAGTGGAAGCCTTAAGAGAGCTTCTAGACCTAGTGCTAGATAGGTCTTCACTTAGTGAAGAAGACTTTGGAATCTTTGGATCTCTACAGCATGGTTTCCATCATCCAGCGTATAGTGACCTAGACCTTGTGATATATGGTGGGAAAAACCTCGACGAACTTCGAAAATTGTTGAGAGAAATATACCTTGAAAACAACGGTTTCGTTAAAAACGAGTTTGAAGAGGCACCCCCAATAGGGAGGTGGAGGTTCATCAATTATAGCGTCGACGAATACCTCAAGCATCAGCGAAGAAAGCTGATCTACGCGGTCTTCAATTCACATAAACTGGGCAGGATGGTGAAGGTGGAGTTTGAGCCTGTCAAGAGCTGGGATGAAATAGTTAATGAATATGAGCTCTATGGACGCATTGTCCAAGAAGGTATGGTGACCCTAATAGCCAGGGTGGTTGACGATAGAGGAGCAGGATACATGCCCTCCATTTACCTAATTGAGGTGGAGGAGGTTTTGGAGGGACCTAAGGCCTACGATGTTGAGAGAATAGTATCCTACGTCGAGGAGTTTAGATTACAAGCGTTTAAAGATGAGAAGATCTTAGTAAAGGGCTGGCTAGAAAAGGTAGAGGGTAAGAGAAGTTTTAAACAGATTACCTTGACCAGAAGGGAAAGGTACTACGAGCAGGTAGTGAAGGTCTTAGAAGGCATTGATCAATAAACTTTATATATTACATATACCTAATTAAACTATATAGGGTGAAGTGTTCTGGCATTTGGCTTTATTGTCTTTTATAAGGTACGTAGACTAACACCTGAAGAAGTAGAAAAGGCAAGAAGAGACTGGGTTAAATTTAGGAGACACACTGCCAGGGAAGAATTAATGGAGTCACCCGGCGGAGGAGGAGTAAGGATCGTCGGAGAATACTCTCATTGCTGGGGCATGCCTTATTCAGGGTTCTTATTAGTAGAGAGCGAGGATTTAAAGAGCTTCCATGATTGGTGGCATAAGTTCAGGGATTTAACAAGATGGTATGTGGACGAAGTACATACAGTAATCTCACAGAAAATGGAGTTTATAACATAACCTTTTTATTTATTGTTTAGCCCTAACGGTAGCTATACTATTATCAGCTATCCCTTTCATCCTAGCCTCATTAGGGTTTATCCAAACCTCATTTGCAGGCGTAGATTCGCTTGGAAGCGCTTTAAACGTGAACTTACGCTTCCCAGCTATAACTACTTCCAGTAGGCTTTCTATGCCCAGATACTCCATGGTCCTCGGGTTAACTTTCGCTTCCCCCTCCACAACTCCTTCCATGCGTCTAAGCCTAAGCCGCTTCTCCACCTTGCTCATAGCACATCCCTATCCAGTTTGGTGAGCGATCACTTAAAGCTGGCGCCAAGCTCCTTAAAACTTAACTCTCCGTCTAAATATGCTCGAAGCTTAGCTGGTAATTCCTCAACTTTGACCCTAACCTGGCTCCAAGTATCTCTATCTCTAACCGTGACGCTGTTGTCCTCCAAGGTTTGATGATCGACGGTGACCGCTAGCGGCACACCGATTTCATCCACTCTAGCGTAGCGCCTGCCTATCGAGCCAGACTCGTCGTACTCTACCCTGAAACCTCTATGAACAAGTTCTTCGTAGACCCGTTTGGCTACTTCAGGCAAACCATCGCGGCTAACCAGCGGCAGAACCACGATTTCTATGGGGGCTAGGTCTTTAGGGAGCTTAAGCACCACCCTCCCTTCACGTTCAGAGTACGCATACTCTAAGGTTACGTAGACTAAGCGCTCAGCGCCAAAGGAAGGTTCAGCTACATGAGGTATGAAGCGTCTACCAGTTTCTTTAACCTCTTCTTCCTTGAATATGAAGTGATCTCGAGTTAGCCTGAAACCTAAAACTTCAATAAAACCTATTCTGGTTAATGCTTCGCTTATCTCTTCGACCCTTAACCTCGAAATCTCCTTTAAAATCCCCCCTACGTTCGAGCCGAAGTCTTTCTTGATAAGCTCTACATTAGGCTTGAACGTTAACTTATGCTTCACTACTGGAGTATCAAGCCTCTTGTAGACCCTTAAATCTTCACCACTAACCTCCATGTGTCCCTTAAGGTCATAGTCCGTGCGGTAAGCGTGACCGGACACCTCCACCCATCCCCAGCGATCTAAGTAAACTGTCTGATCGTATACTTGGGCCGCGTAGTGTGCCCTCTCGGAAGGCAACTTAGCCACAAACAATTGTTTATCGTCAGGAACGCCCAGGCTTTCAAGGAAGCCCTTGGATAGAGCCATGAAATACGCGTTCCACTCAGTCTTGATATAACCCTCCTCCACCGCCTCGCCAACTTTAACCTTCCTGGGCTCAGCGCCTTTCTCCACGTCTTCTTCCGTTAAAAGCTTGAGTTCCTCCTCCCTAACCTTATCGAGAAGAGGACATGTAGGGTCCTCGGGGTCGAAGAAAAGCTCTATCTCCATGATCGTGAACTCTCGAAGCCTTATCGGTCCTTGTCGAGGAGAGATTTCATTACGCAGCACCTTACCTATCTGAGCTATGCCTAGAGGCAGTTTCTCCCTCATCACCCTATACACCTTACTAAAGTTAATGAACATGCCTTGAGCGGCTTCAGGCCTTGCAAAAGCTACGTTCTCGGTGTAAGGGCCTATTGTGGTCCTGAAAAGCAAGTTAAACGACCTTACCTCCCCGAGAGCTCCTCCACATTCAGGGCATCGAACCCCATGTTCAGCAATCAGCTTACTGAGAGCCTCCGACCCCAAGCCTTCAAGTCCTCTAAGCCCTGTCTGCTCCTCGATGAGGTGATCAGCCCTAAACTTCCTACTACAAGACTTACAGTCCACTACGTAGTCGGTGAAGTGCTGGACATGGCCTGAAGCCTCAAACACTTTCGAGGGCATTACCACGGGAGTTTCTATTTCCGCGATGAAATCTTGATGTCTAAGCACAAACCATTTACGCCACTTCTCTTCTAGCCTATGCTTCATAGCGGCCCCTAAGGGGCCGAAGTCCAAGAAGCCTGATACACCTCCATAGAGCTCTGAGGAAGGCCAGAAGAAGCCTCTACGATGAGCTAGCTCGACCACTTTTTCGTAGAGCGACCTATCCTGCTCAGCCACCTCAATACCCCTCTTGAGTCCGCCTCTAAGTGCCGAAACCAAGCCTTTTAAGCTCAGCGTCACGGGTAAGAAAGGACATTAATAAGAGTTAGCTCAAGTGAAGGAAAGGGGTCATGTAATGGAGGAGCTAGAGTTCTACGTAAACCCCTCGCCCAACGTATTTAAAGGCTTCCAGGCCTCCTTCACAGCCTCTCCCTTCATCGTAATAGGTGTACCCTTTGACTCCACCTCTACGTATAGAGCTGGGTCAAGGTTTGCTCCTCGAGCTATAAGGGAGGCTAGCATTAACATAGAGGGGTTTAGCTGGAGGACCCGCCTCGATATAGAGGAAATCAAGACCTGTGACCTAGGCGACCTCAACGTTGTCCAAGGAGACGTCAAGGAGACCTTGAAGAGGGTAGAGAGGGTGGTGAAGAAGGTTAAGGAGGCAGGCAAGATCCCCATTCTCATAGGAGGAGAGCATACTATAACCTACGGAGCAATGATGGGTGCGGGCAAGTCAGCCCTCCTATGCTTCGACGCTCACTTAGATATGAGGGATGAGTATCCGGAAGGCGTTAAGATGAGCCACGCCACCTTCATGAGGAGGCTTACTGAAGCCTATGGACACGACTCCGTAATCCTCGTAGGCGTTAGAGCAGCCTGTAGGGAAGAGGTGGATTACGTTGAGAAGAAGGGGGTAATGATGATCACAAGCATGGAGGTAACTGAGCTGGGCGCCCTAGAGGTAGCTAGAAAGATCAAAGCTAAGCTAGAAGGTTTCAGCCAGCTATATATCAGCGTGGACTTAGACGTCCTAGACCCTGCCTATGCTCCAGGCGTAAGCAACCCTGAGCCTGAAGGATTGACGTTAACCTCCCTCTTAGAAGTGTTAAACTTGGTTATAGATAGAAGGATTGTAGGGCTAGATGTTGTTGAAGTCTGCCCTCCC
>QMSI01000018.1 GCA_003649615.1 Thermoprotei archaeon
AGCTAGGATCGTGGGTATTAGCAGTAGAGCTATGAACATTGAAAGCCTGATGGTTTTTGCCTTTAGCTTCTCCAAGTTTCATCCCTAAGCCCTACTTAATCATCGAAGACCTTTTAAGCCTTTTCAATATCTTAGTGGCTTATGCTGGTACGTTAATAGTTATAATAAAACATGTCTATGGAGAGGCTTCTAGAACAAGAGGATAAATAAAAAGGGAGTTTTTATAAGCTCTCGCCGTAATGTGCGCCCAGTATGGCTAGGTCGACGTAGTTGATCGTTCCGTCACCGTTGAGGTCGGCTGAGGCGTTATAATTAGGACTCCCTGAAGTGGAGCCATAAGCAGCACCTAGAATAGCTAGGTCGACGTAGTTAACAACGCCGTCGCCGTTAATATCGCCTGTTAAACCGGCAGTGACGGTAACGTATGTGGAGTAACTCACTACATTGGCGATGTCGTTGAAGTTTTGATCAGCAAATCCGGCGTATTGAATATTAATTGCGTAGGTCCCTGCTGAAGCGGAGTTTTTAACCGTGAAGGTTATCGTTGCAAAAACGCCGGTTGAAGTAGGTACAGGTGTTGATCCAACGCGAGCATAGGCAAGTTTTACGAGGCCATTGTTATTATCTAATTGTTTTAATGCTTCAACAGGCCCTGACCCTAGAAGGCTGCCTGCTGAAGCATCCGTAGCTGTGAAGGCGGAAGTGTCAAAGCTTACCCATACCTCTCCGCTGCTTATACCGCAGCTCCCAGGATCTACATATATACTTACTGTGAAAGTTGAACCTCTTGACACAGTGGTGCTTGAGGGACTTAGCTCTACTTCAACAGCACCGACACCGCCACCAGCTGCTGTTCCAGTTATGGTTAGGGTGTACCAGCTTATTACTTCGTTGTTAGCGTACTCCTCTACTTTTACGTAGTAGTAGCCTGATGATAGGTAGGTGTCTATGTAGCTATAGTAGCCTGAGCCGCTGTCGTCGTCATAGTCTAGCTGGTTGCCTGAGCTATCATAGAGATAGATTTCTGTGTCACCGCCTGAAGCACCTGTCGTCTCGATCTCAACATAGCTATACTGCGACACGTAGAAGTAGAACCAGTCTACGTCGCCTACAGGGCTTTTAGCAGCGCTTATACTACATGTGCCAGGCACACTGCCAACATAGTCAGCCAAGCTCATACTATCATTAGACTCAACCTCCTGAGTGGCGACTACGCTTCCAACCGCCATCGCGAAAAACGTTAAGAGTGCTATTGCTATTGCTGTCTTCATTATCGACCTATCTTTTTTCAATGTTTTTATTTCCTCCTACTTGAATGGGAGGTTAGACGATAGGGTTTATTTCATTTTCTCACAGGCTTAGAGAGCGATGTTTTCTATAGGTTTAAAGGTACATGTTTGAATAAGTGTGGTTCATTCCTTCACTAATTTATGGTAGTATAGTTATTTTTCATAGGCCCTTCCAGTTTTATGAACCTGCTCTGCCAATCTACCTATGGAACTAGTTTGGGATCTATAGGGTCATCGCTAGATTGATTCATGGAGTTTAGGCCCTAATTCGTTATGTAAGCATGCTTGCATTATTGGCGTTTAGACTTAGAATAAGGTTAAATAAAGATTAAATTGGGATGCATTGTTGATTTATGTTCTTGAAGCCTTTAGCTTCTTTCTGAGCTCGTCGGTGGCTTTGAGATCTAAAGACATGGTTTTTGGATCTATTACTACTCCATAGAATTCTTTCGCCTTCTCAAGGGAAACGAATCCGTTGCGTACGTCTTCTAGGACTAGTTGTGGGTCTCTTTCTAATGGGTCTCCGTAACCGCCTCCTCCTGGTACTAGGCATCTAACTAAGCTGCCTGGAGGAACTACGGCTATCTTTCTTGGGTCTAAGCGCTGCTCGTTTGGTGTATCCGGGTTTAATATGAACTCTGACTTGGAGCCAGGTAAGCCTCCGAAGAGCCCTGGTGGACCGAACTCTATCCAGTCGACGACATTAACTATGGTGCATGGCTTATCGGTAAGTATTCTGAAGTCTACTATGAGGCCGCAGCCTCCACGATACTTCCCTGCTCCTCCTGAGTCCTGTAGGATCTCTAAGCGCTCGATTCTTAGCGGGTTAGCGGTCTCTGTAACCTCCACGGGGGTGTTCTCGGCTCTGGGTGGGAAGGCGAAAGCGTGGATTCCATCCTTATTAGGCCTAGCGCCCAAGCCGCCTGAATGCATAGCCACATGTATGAAAGGCCTTCCTGTCCTTGGGTTGATGCCTGAGAACTGAGGCATGTTACTTTCTCCTCCGCTGGCGGCTAAGACACGGTCAGGTATAGCTAAGGATAATGCACCGCAGACGGTGGCGTTTACATGCCATGATAACACGTGCCTAGCTCCTACGGCAGCTGGGAAGTTGGCGTTTACGATGGTTCCTTCAGGCGCGTAGACCTCGATGGGTCTGAGAGCCCCTTCGTTGAAGGGCAGCTCCGGTGTGAGGGCTCCTTTTATCGCATGGATGGTATAGGCGTAGGTGTAGTTGAAGGGACTATTGAGGCCGCTATCGGTCTGGGGTGAAGTCCCGGTCCAGTCTACCTTCATCTGGGGGCCTTTGGCCTCTATGGTCACCTTCATCTTTAACGTGGTGCCTGGCTGAGGTCCATCGAAAACGTGCTCCCACGTGTAGGTTCCTTTAGGTACGCTCTCCAGCGCTTTCCTTGTGGCCTCCTCCGTGATGGTTATGATAGCCTTGGCTAAGTCGGTGAGGTCCTCTAGCTTAGCGTCTTTCATGAACTCCTTGAGCCTGCGCTCGGCTACGAAGTTAGCTGCCAGCTGGGCCTTAATGTCGTTAAGTAGGGTCTTAGACATCCTTACGTTGGCGGTTATCATCTTTAAGGTGTCTTCGTTGGGCTTGCCGGCCTTGTAGAGCTTATGCATAGGTATGAGGATGCCTTCCTCGAAGATTATCCTCGAGTCAGCTATGTGGCCTCCTGGTGCTCGGCCACCTATGTCTGAGTGGTGGGCGATGTTTAGGGCGAACGCTACGAGTTTCCCTTCGTGGAAGATGGGTGAGATCATTACTAGGTCTGGTAGGTGGCCTGAGCCTAGCCAGGGATTGTTGGTGGCGATTACGTCGCCTGGCTCTAAGGTCTCAGGTGGGTACTCCTCGAAGAGGCTTTTCATGATTTTAGGCACAGAGCCTAAGTGTCCTGGGCTTCCTACCCAGTCGGTCTGTGCGAGCATGTTTCCTTCAGCGTCGAACACAGCGCAGGAGAAATCGTTGGCTTCTCTTATCAGCTCAGAGTAAGCGGTGCGTTTCAAGGTTATGGACATCTCTTCGACTACGGAGAGCAGCCCTCCCCATAGGATCTCAAGCCTTACAGGGTCAAAACCATAAGCCACCTCTACCACCTCCTATAAGGTTATGAGCACGTTTCCGTAATCATCCATGGTTACCTTCGCTCCTGGGACTACCACGGTCGTGGACTCCCTCTCCTCTATGATAGCTGGCCCTTCTACTTCTACGCCTGGATACATCTTGTAGCGGTCGTAGACCTTGCAGTCTACGTATTCGTTGTACTCAGAGAAGTATACTTTCCTGGTTCCCTTAAGTGGGTCTCGACGCTCTGCGGATAGCTTCTTGAACTTTACCCTAGGTACCTTTCCTACGGCGAGTAGCCTCCAGTTAACAGCCTCGATAGGGTCGCCGGTGACGTATCCGTAGGCTTCCTCATACACCTTCGTGAACCTCGCCTCTATCTCCTTCACAACTCCTTCGTTAAGCTCTCCTTCAGGCAGCCTAACGTTCAGCTCGTAGGCTTGTCCTACATACCTTAGGTCGACGGTCCTGATCATCTCGTAATCGGTCACGCCAGCTATCTTGAGTAGCCTTAGCCCTTCCTCCTCCATCTCGCTGTATAAGCGCTTAACGTAGCTCCAGTCTATTTTATCAATTCTTGAGACGTACGTCTTGACGAAGTCGAACTTGACGTCAGCGGCCAGCAGACCTACAGCTGAAGCGACGCCTGCGAGCGTGGGGATAACTACTTTCTTAATCTTCAACTGCTGGGCCATCCTGACAGCGTGGAGTGGGCCTGCGCCTCCGAAGGCTATGAGGGCGAGGGTTCCAGGGTCTCTTCCTCTCTCCACGGACACTGCTCTCATGGCTCTAGCCATGTTCGCGACGACGACGTCGTAGATTCCTCGAGCAGCCTCCACCAAGCTCATGCCTAACGGCTTGGCTACTTTTTCCTCTATTGCCTTCGCAGCTTTTTCAGGGTATAGCTTCATCTCTCCTCCTAAGAAGTACTCAGGGTTCAAGTATCCGAGCACGAGGTTAGCGTCGGTTACGGTGGGTTCCTGCCCTCCCAGACCATAGCAAGCTGGGCCTGGGTCAGCTCCAGCGCTTTGAGGGCCTACTTTTAATAGGCCCATCTCTACGTGGGCTATGCTTCCTCCTCCAGCGCCTATCTCTATGAGGTCCACGGTCGGTACTTTCACAGGGTAGCCGCTCCCCTTCTTGAACCTGTAACCTCCTACTTCGAAGATTGTGGTTATCCTTGGTTCTCCGTGCTCGATAAGGCAGCACTTAGCTGTGGTTCCTCCCATGTCGAAGGATAGCAGGTTCTCCTCGCCCATCAACCTCCCTATGAACGCTCCTGCTAACGCTCCTGCTGCGGGACCTGACTCGAGTAGTCTGACGGGGAATCGCGCTGCGGTCTCTACGGCCATGGTTCCTCCGCCAGCGGACATGATGAAGAGCCTTCCGGCACACTCCTCTTTCTTTAAGCCCTCCTCCATGACCCTGAGGTAACTCTCTGTCTTAGGCTGGGTGTAGGCGTTTACTACCGTTGTGGAGAGCCGCTCGTATTCTCTCCATTCAGGCAATACTGAGGAGGAGATGGATACGAAAACGTTGGGGAACTCCTTCTTTATCAGCTCCTCTACTTCTTGTTCATGCTTGGGGTTGGCGTACGAGTGTATGAAACAGACGGCTATGGCCTCTACTCCCATGTCTACTAATTCCTTCACCACTGCCTTCACGTTGTCTATGTTGAGTGGTTTAACGACGCTGCCGTCGAAGTCTACCCTCTCGTCCACTTCCTTCCTTAGGTATCTGGGAATTAAGGGAGGTAGGCGTTCCTCAAAGAAGTCGTATTGCGTAACTCGCCGTTCACGGTCTATTTCCAATATGTCCTTAAACCCTTTAGTGGTTATGAGCCCTGTCACTGCTCCTTTATGTTCGATGACCGTGTTTGTCACTACGGTGGTGGCGTGAATTACTGCGGTTAGCTGAGAAGGATGAACATTATTTTCTCGAAGGATCCTACGGAATCCTTCGAAGGCTCCTATAGAAGGGTCTTGTGGTGTGGAGAGGACCTTACCAACACTTACCTCACCGGTTTCTTCGTTTATCAGTACTAAGTCTGTGAAGGTCCCGCCGATATCTATGCTCAATCTAAAACGTTTAGTTGAGCTCAAGCGTTCTCCTCTCCTCTACTTATGAGGGAGGACTAGGGTTCAAGAGTTTATAAATTTTATAGTAGGTGATGGTCACCCGTATAGTCCCAGCTCCCTGGCTATTATGTCGTTATTTATCTCCGTCGTTCCTCCTCCTAGATATAGGCCTCCCGCGTCCCTGAAGAACCTATTGACAGGTACTTCACTCGAGAAGCCTAGAGCTCCGTGTATCTTCCAGCCTATGTCGACTGCTCTGAAAGCCATCTCGCAGGCAGCGTTCTTAGCCATGGCGGCGGGCATTATAGCTTCACGAGACTCTCTGCCTTTCTGGTCTAAGATCCATGCAGCCCAGTAGACCATGAGCCTTGCAGCCTCCAGATCTGTTCGGAGAAACGCGAGCTTATGGGCTATGGACTGGAATCTGCCTATAGGCCTACCGAAAGCTATGCGTTGTTTTGCGTAGTTTAACGCTTCTTCGAAGGCTGCTTCAGCTATTCCTAACGCCAGTGCCCCCGTCACTACTCTTATCTCGGCTAGGATGCCTTGAAGGTACTTTCCTCCTACACCGGTGCCTGCTAATGCCATCTTTGCTGGCACCCTAACGTTGTCTAAGGAAAGCTCAGCTTCTTTGAGGCCTCTCATCCCATACTTTGGAATGTGTCTTCCTACCTGGAAGCCTGGAGTGTCTCTATCGACGACGAAGAAGTCTATGCCCCAGAATTTCTTGCTCTTGTCCGTCATTGCTCCTATTATGAAGAAGTCGGCGTAAGGAGCTCCAGTACACCAAGTTTTACTGCCGTTCAGAATGAAGTAGTCTCCGTCCCTTACAGCAGTAGTCTTCATGGATCCTAAGTCAGAGCCGGCTTCAGGCTCGGTGACTGAGAAAGCTCCGTGCTTCGTCCCTTTGATGGCAGGTACTAGGTAGTTTTCCTTGACCTCGTCGTCACCGTACTTCGCTATGAAGTCGGTGGACTGAAATGCTTGCATGGTGACCTGGAAGGCTACAGGTAATGACCCCCGCGCTATCTCTTCACAGAAGAGGCAGAAGGTCAATACATCGCAGTTAGAGCCACCGTACTCCTCTGGGTACCTGAGGCCGAAGAACCCCATTTCAGCGAACTTCTTCCATAGCTCCTCGGGGAACTCGTCGGTCTCGTCTATGTGAGCGGCTAGGGGTTTGACCTCGTTTTCCACGAACCTCCTGACTGTTTCTTTGAAGAGTTCTTGTTCTTCGGTTAACTTAAAGTCCAAGCCCTCCACCTCTGGCAAGGCTAATAGTAGGATTTGAAGGTTTATAGGGTTTATTGAAACTTTTCCATGGGCTGCGCCAAGCTATAACCATGCCCGATTCGATAGCTGGAGTTTTTCTTTACCGTCGGATGGTTTGTACATCTTCAACAAAAATATAATCGTGTGAGTATCTCTCCCTTATTCTCTTAAGAGATGCATCCACCATGAGTTTTATTCAATATTGTTATATGTTATTCTCCATGCCTTCTGTGAATGTATGTAACTGTATTATTCTTATAAAAATATGGATTTTGGCGGCTTCCTATGCTGACTTTACTAGCAAGTATAGGCCTTGTAACCTCGAGTTTTTCCTCCAAAGGAGGATAGGCCTGGAACGAAGGCTCCATGAATAATCCCTGAAAAACCCTGATGTCTGTCCATTAAGAAAAACATCACACAACGTTGATGGTCAAAAGCTAGGATATAAAATGGTCAAGCTCCGCAGGTAATCGTTAGGTTCAAATACTTTATCCTTATCTCCTACTTCATAGTTGGTGGGGGTCCTTGTTTAAGGAAGAGGAACTTGCACGGATAAAGGAAGAACAAGAGAAATGGCTTCAGGGCCCCGTGAAGAGGACCTTAGAGAAAACTCCTGAGCGTCGCAAGGAATTCAAGACCTACTCAGGGATACCTCTAAAGGCCATATACACCCCTGAGGACATCAAAGACCTGGACTACTTGAGGGACCTAAACTTTCCAGGCCAATTCCCCTACACTCGTGGCATCTACCCCCTCATGTATAGGACTAGGCTATACACCATGCGTCAGTACTCGGGCTTCGGTACGGCAGAGGAGACTAATGCTAGGTTCAAGTACCTGCTTAAGCACGGCGAGACAGGGCTCAGCATAGCCTTCGACCTACCTACTCAGATGGGCTACGACCCTGACCATCCCTTAGCGAGAGGGGAGGTAGGTAAGGTAGGTGTCTCGATAAGCACGCTTCATGACTACCAGGTGCTTTACAGAGACATACCTATGGATAAGATTAGTGTGCATATCCAGGCTAACGCCAATGCTATCTTCATGCTCGCCATGCATATAGCTGAAGGATTAAACCGAGGCCACCAACCTAAGGATCTCTGGGGTGCTTGCCAGAACGATATCTTGAAGGAGCTTATTGCTCGAGGTGCTTACATCTACCCGCTCGGCCCCTCTATGAGGCTGTGGGGCGACGTCGTAGAGTACTGCGTCAAGAACATGCCTAGGTGGCAGCCCGTTACGGTGTGTCAATTCCATATCCAAGAGGCTGGAGCAAACCACGTTACTGCTTGGGGTTTAAGTTTAGCCAATGCCATCGCTTACGTTGAGGAAATGTTGAAGAGAGGTTTACCGATCGACGACTTTGCTTTTAACATCTCGGTATGGAACATAGTATGTGGACCAGAGCTCTTCGAGGCGGTATGTGGGATTAGGGCAGCTAGGAGGCTATGGGCTAAGATATTGAAGGAGAGGTTCCATGCTAAGCGACCAGCATCCATGATGATGAGGATCTTCATGGGCTCCGGAGGCTTTCAGATGACAAGGGCTGAGCCGCTTAACAATGTCGTTAGAGGCACTATCTCAGCCATAGCTGGAGCCCTAGGGGGAGTCCAAGCCATGAACATCCAGTGTTACGACGAGGCTTACGCTATACCTACCGATGAAGCCATTAAGCTAGCTCTACGCACAGAACAGATCATTGCTTACGAATCTGGCGTGACCGATGTAATAGACCCATTAGCTGGCTCCTACTTCGTAGAATGGCTTACTAACCAGATAGAGAAGGAGCTTGAAAGCATCATAGAGGAAATAGACTCGATGGGAGGAGCTGTTGAGGCGATAAGAAAGGGCTACATGCAAAGGATAATCCTACAACAGGCCTATGAATACCAGAGACGCATAGACAAAGGTGAGCTCATAAGGGTCGGGGAGAACATCTTCGCGGCTGAGGAACATACGCCCATAAAGACCTTTGAGGTTAGACCTGAAGTGGAGAAGGAACGCGTGGAGTGGATTAGAAAGTTCAGGGAGTCGCGTGATAACAAGAAGGTGAAGGAAGCTTTAGAGAAGCTACGTAAAGCAGCGGAGACCAACGAGAACCTGGTGCCATATGTGATAGAGGCTGTAAGGGCTAACGCTACGGTAGGTGAGATGGCAGATACCTTAAGGGAGGTCTTCGGCACAGCTGAGGACCTTGCTGCTCTATGAGGAGGTGTTTGAGCTGGGTAAGCTCAAGGTGTTGATGGCTAAGCCTGGCCTTGACGGCCACGATAGAGGGGCCAAGGTAGTGTCCACGGCGCTTAAGGAAGCTGGCTTTGACGTGATCTATACGGGGAGACATAAGTCAGTGGATGAAATAGTGTCCATGGCTCTTAATGAGAACGTTGACGTAATAGGGTTAAGCATACTTTCAGGCGTACACCTTGAAGTCTCACAGGAAGTCCTTAAACAGCTTAAAGAGAAAGGACGCGACATTCCAGTGGTGGTAGGTGGAGTAATACCTGATAAAGATATACCGAAGCTCAAAGAGATGGGTGTGATCGAAGTCTTTCCAGTGGGATCAAGGCTCGAAGACATAGTAAAGTTCTTCGATAAGCTGGCTGAGGAGAAAGCAAAGAAAACTAAATGATCTTTTTCTCCTTCAACCTCTTCAGCTCCTCTTTACTTAGACCCAGCTTCTCACAGTATATCTCTTCATTATGTTCGCCTAGCCTAGGCGGAAAGCCTAGCGGTAGCTTGGTTAGTTCTTTCTGTGCTTCCATCGTAGATGGCGGTGGTAGGTAGATCTCCACGCCTGTCTTGAGGTCTTTAGACTTAAGCATTCTATCTGAGACTAAGGGGTCGTTGCATACGTCTTCGAGCGTGCTTATCTTGGTCGAGGGTATTCTGGCTTCACTAAGCATGTTTAGGAGTTCTTGGCTTCCGAGGTTAACGGTTATCTGAGAGATCCTACGGATTAGATTATCGGCATCTGCTCTACGTCCTTCATTGGTGGCATACCTGTCTTCGCGCAGCTCCTTGAATGGAGGCAGCTGAGTAAAGTCTTCCCACTGTCTATCGTTGCCTATAGCTATGTATACGTAGCCATCTTTTGTGGGAAACACGTCGACCGGCGTGAAGAACGGATGGCGATTGCCCGTCCTGACTATCTTTTGCCCGAACGACTTATGGTGAGGCAGCTTGGTTATGAGCCAGCTCACAGTGCTATGAAACATGGAGACATCAATCCTACTGCCCTTCCCCGTCACTGCCCTCTTGTAGAGAGCTTTAAGGATCTCAGAATAGGTGTGCTCACCGGCCACCAGGTCGGCTATTGGAATGCCCGGTATCATAGGTGGGCCGTCAGGCTCGCCTGTTAGATCCATGACTCCTGCCCTTGCTTGAAGGATGGGGTCATAGGCAGCCTCCACGATGTCTGGACCGAAGCCTGTTACGCCTACCCATATTATGTCTTCCTTCACCTCCTTTAAGGTCTCATAGTCAATTCCTAGCTTCTTGTAGCGGTGTGGTAGCTGATTGGTTGCGAAGACATCGACGTTAAGCTTGACAATTATCTTCTTTAACAGCTCCCTCCCTTCCCCTTCGGCTAGGTTTAAGGTTATGGACTTCTTGCCCACGTTGTAGGGGAGGAAGTAGGTGTTCATGCCCTCCTCCCCCAGCACGTTCTTTCCCACGAACCTGTTAGGGTCGGGCATCAATGGGTTTTCAAGCCTTATTACCGTAGCTCCTTCCAAGGCGAGCTTGTAGGTGGTGTATGGTAATGTTAAGGCTTGCTCCAAGGTTAAGACGGTTACTCCCTTTAGTGCTCTTTCAGCCAAAGCTATACACCTTACCAAGGAGGTATTCTCGTCAAGCTTAACCTTTTTCTTAAATAAAAAGATGGTTTACATTAACTTTTCCTTCCTTCCTTCGGGAACCCTCCATACTGTTCTCTAAGCACTCTGTGGAGTATCTTCCAGCCGCCCATCTTAGGTAAGCTATCGACGAATATCACCGCTCTAGGTACCTTATATCCCGCGAGCCTCTCCTTGCAGAACTCTATGATCTCTTCTTCAGTAGCTGTCTCGCCCGCCTTGAGAACGATGGCAGCTGCTGGCAGCTCTCCTCGTTTCTCGTCGTACTTTGCAAACACTGCTGCCTCAGAGACCTTGGGGTGCTTGAGCAACACGTTCTCTACTTCAGCTGGGTAGATCTTCCACCCAGACATTATAATCATATCCTTCTTCCTACCGGTCACGTAGAGCACCCCTTCTTCATCCAGATACCCTGTGTCTCCTGTCAGGAACCAGCCATCGGGTAGGAAGGCTTCCTGCGTCTCTTTGGGCCTCTTCCAGTAGCCTTTAGCTACTGATGGGCCTCTAAGAGCTATTTCGCCTACTTCACCAGGAGGAAGTTCTTTTGAAGGATCTGCCTCATCGACTATCTTGACCTCGCAGTACCCTACAGGTGCTCCTACGCTTCGGTAACCCTTAGACATATGGGAAAACCCTACTGGGACGGCAGGAGCAGTTCCCACAACTATGGTTTCTGAGAGGCCGTAGGCGTTGACAACCTCTATGTTCGGGTACCGTCTAACAAACTTCTCCCATATCTCCTGTGGTGTGGGAGCTCCACCTGTTATGATGCGCCTAACGGTCTTCAAGTACTCTTCAGTGCCGGGGGGAGCGTTGACGAGAGCGTGGAGTACAGGCGGCATTCCAGACAGTATGGTAGCCCTATACTCACGCGCGAACCGTAGGTAGTCGTTGAACTCGTAGCGATCCATGATTACGAAGGTGGCTCCATACCTAAGCGCCGTTATCCCCCAGCTGACTCCTACGTGGAAGTGCGGGTAGAAGCCTAGGTATACATCGTCCTCCGTCAACCTCAAAACCCAGCGCTCCGTCTCGACGGCTGACATCCAATTTCCGTGGGTTAACATAGCTCCCTTGGGGAAGCCCGTCGTACCGGCTGTGTACTGTATTTGGCAGAGATCATCGGCAGAGCAATTTTCAGGCCTCATCTTAGGTTCTCCCTTCTCGATTAACTCCCTCCATGATATCGTCCCTTCAACAGCCTTATCTAGCAACACGATGTTCTTTAGGTTGGGTGTGTCTGACTTGACCTGTGAAATCACCTCCTTGTAGGCCTGCTCCAACGTTATTATGGTGTTAGCCTCTGAGTCGTTGAGTATGTGGCGCATTTCTTCGCTTCTAAAGGTTGGATTAGCTGGCACAGCTATGGCTCCTATCCTCCATATAGCGAAGTAGCTAATTATGGTCTCAGGTCTACTACCAGTATAGACACAGACTCGGTCTCCCTTGCTTATACCTAGGCTCTTTAACCCGTTGGCGAGTCTATTTACTTTCTCTAATAGGTCCCTGTAGGTATACAGCTCGTGGCGCTTCGGCTCGACCATGGCTACCTTGGCTGAGTAGTAATGTACGTTGACGTCTAGGAACGAGGTGAAGTTGGGCATCCTCTTTCCCCCTCTTTTACCACAGTTAACATGCACGGCTAGTTTTTTCTTTTTAAGGCTTGCCGTCCCGGGTCATGGAAAGTATACTTCAGTACTCTATGCCCTTCCTTCCCACTATGCCCTTCCTCCATGGATGCTTAATCTCATTGAACTCAGTGACGTAGTCAGCTTCTTCATATAGCTGAGGAGGAGCTCCTCGTCCGGTGAGGACTAGTTCAACATGTTTAGGCTTCCTCCTAATAAGCTTCAGTACTTCATCGAGCTTTACTAAGCCGTAATCCAGCGCTACGTTGACTTCATCTAGTATGACTAGGTCGTAGCGCCCACTCACAACAGCTTCCTCAGCTTTCCTCAACGCTTCCTCTGCTAGCTTAACATCTATATCCTCAGGTCCCTCCTTATCCACGAACTCTTCCCTCCCGAACTGTAAGACTTCGATTCCTGGTACGTACCTTACAGCCTTAAGCTCGCCGTATTCTCCCTTTTTCATGAATTGAACTATCAAGACCTTTAGCCCTCTCCCTGCGGCTCTAAGGGCTAAGCCGAAGGCTGAAGTGGTCTTGCCTGGGCCATTGCCTGTCTTGACGTGGATCAATCCTGTTTTTAACCTAGCTTGCTCCTCGGACATTTCGGCTCACATCGGCCTAACTTAAACCGTGAAGCCATATAAAGTTTCAGTAAAGAACAGTCGACGTGAAATGAGGAGAAGGTCTGTAAAAAGGAAGGGGGATGTTTACTCCTTGGGTATCCCAAAGTAGTCGTAGAAGCCTCCCTTGCTCTTGGGGTTGTACTTTTTGTCTCCTAGGTATCCTGCTTTAACTAGCTTCTTTAGTATTAAGGGTGGTGCGTAGCGTGGGTCTCCTGTCTCTTGGAATAGGTATTCCATGACGTGGAGCTGTACATCTATACCTGCCATGTCGTGGAGCTCGAAGGGACCCATGGGCATGTTGAAGCAGAGCTTAGCCATTTGATCTATTTCCTTTATGCCTGCTATGCCAGCTTCGAAGAGCCTAAACGCTTCACCTGCCCAGGCAGCGAACCATCTTGAAGTGAAGAAGCCTGGACCATCGTTGACCACTATGGGTACCTTGCCTATCTTTTTACAGAACTCCACGGCTAGGTCGATGGTCTCCTGTGAGGTCAAGGCTCCCTTAACTACCTCAACACCTCTCATGATGGGTACGGGGTTGAAGAAGTGGAGCCCTACAAACCTATCGGGCCGGTTAGTGGCAGCGGCCATGTCGGTTATCATTAACGACGAGGTGTTGGAAGCGAACACTGTTCGTTCAGGGCATATTTCATCTAGATCTTTGAAGAGTTTCTTTTTCAGGTCCATGACTTCAGGGACGGCTTCTATCACCAGGTCAGCGTTGCTGCTAGCTTCTTGGAGGCTGGTGGTGGTTTTGATTCTGGCTAAGGCTTCCTCCACTTCTTTCTCTGTGAACTTCCCTTTGGCAACTAGCCTACTCATGCTTCCCTTTATGAAGTTGATGGAGAATTTCAGCGCGTCCTCGCTGATGTCCATTAATACCACTTGGAAACCGGACCTAGCTACGACCTCCGCTATGCCGCTGCCCATTCTTCCTGCTCCAATTTGCGCTACTACTTTTACTTCGTCTATTTTCACTTGGCTCACCGAAGCTACCTGCGTTCTTTTCCTGACTTAAGCTTTAATGAAGCTTCTCCGCCAACCTGCCGCTCTTCAGTGTATGATACTTCATTCCTACCTCGTCTAAGCTCATCTCCATGGCTAACCCTATGAGCTGTGTCAAGTACAATACAGGCGTGTCCAATGTTTCATTGAATTTCCTGGAAGCCATGACCTGCCCTACATCCAGTTGGATCAGACAAGTAGGACATAGCACCGCTATACAGTCGGCTTCAGCTTTTCTAATCTCCAAGGTTTTCTCTCTCACCATTGATAAGGAGAGCTCTTCATCAACAGGCCTTATGAAGGCACCGCAGCATAACCCCTCGGAGGGGTAATCTACGACCTCGCAGCCCAAGGCTCTTAAGAGGCTCTTAAACACCTTAGGGTTCTTAACGTCGTCGTAGTGGCTGAGCTCATCGTAGATATGGCAACCATGGTGTACTGCCACCTTCAACTTTTTCAGCGGCCTAGTTATGCTCTTCGATAAAGCCTCTAGCCCGACTTCCTCGTAGAGCACCCTGAGTATGCTCTTCACTTTCACCTTTCCTTCATAGCTCTTTTCTACGCTTTCCAAAACCTTGTTTACGCTCTCCCTAAGCCTTCGATTCGACTTAAGGTCCTCCGCTACCCTAAAAAGCGTAGCATTGCAGCCGTTACAGAGCGTCAATATGTCTAGGCCTTCCATCTCTGCTACCGCTAAGTTCCTGGCGGCTAAGGCATACCAAACCATTTTATTTAGCATCTTCATGGTGGTAGGCTCGGGGCAGCACGTAAAGCCATTTAACCTTCTGATCTTAATTCCAAGCCTAGCTAGAACCTCGACTGAAACTGCCTCTAAGTGGGGGAGCCTCTGATATATAAGGCACCCTGTGAAGAGAGCATACTTCTTCATTTGGACTCCTCTATGAGCTTTAAGAACCCAAGCTTCTGGTAGATCTTGACGGCCTCCTCGGAGCTGAACTTAAGCTCTGGGAGGTTAAGGTCACGCCGCCTCTTCAAGGCCATAGAGGTTACAGGGGCGGAGAGTCCTCCTTTAGCTATGGAGGCGGCTACTGCCTTAAACCCATCTATTAGTGGGGCGAGCTTCTTGAACCTTAATACAGCCACCATGGGAAAGGATAGCCCTATACCTGTCAGCTCCCATGGTCTTCTAGCGTAACTCATGAAGGTTGAACGGTGAATCCTCATTTCACATCACATTTATTACTCCGGATACGCGGCAGGACTTATTTATCCTTTGGTGCAGGGAGGGTGCTCCTTCCAATTCCTCTATTTAGAGTGTAGGAAGCCTAAAGAAGCTATAAATAAGCTTGCTCCTAACCCCCTTAAGGCTTAAGGGTGGTAAGTTTGAAGAAGCTGGTCTTCCGCCCAGAACGCTGCACAGGGTGTAGAGCATGTGAGCTAGCGTGCAGCTTCTTCTGCGACGGCGTGTTTTCACCGACGAGGTCTAGGATCAGGGTGGTTAGGATTGACGAGGAGGGCATTGATGTACCTATAGGCTGCGCACACTGCGATAACGCCCCTTGCATGTTGGTATGTCCATCCCCACTAGCCATGTATAGGGATAAAGACACGGGCGCCGTTGTCATAAATGTGGATGCTTGCATAGGCTGTAGGTCTTGTATGTTAATATGCCCCTTCGGCGCTATAAATCATGACGCGGAAAAAGGCTTCTGCTACAAGTGCGACCTCTGTCACGGTGACCCAGAGTGCGTTAAGTGGTGTTTCACTAAGGCCATAGAGTACGTGGAGGACGAGGAGATACGTAGAAGTAAGCGTTCACGCGTAGCTGAGGAGGTAGCTAAGGTATCGTTAGAGGCAGCTAGGTTCATTAAGCCTGGTAAGGGGTGAGATTGATGGCAGGTAAGCTTGGAGGATATGCTGGGCAACTTCTTAGAATAGACCTGACCAATGGTGTAATTAAGAAAGTACCACTTTCCAAGGAAGTATGCATTAAGTTTATAGGTGGAAGGGGCAGGGATGCTAAGGTACTCTTCGATGAGCTTCCGCCTGAGGTAGACCCTTTAAGCCCAGACAACATACTATGCATCTCTACGGGCCCCATAACCGGTCTCTTGGGGCCTACTACAGGCAGAGTAAATGTGGCAACTAAGTCGCCTCTCACGGGTATCTACGGAAACTCCAACGCAGGCGCCCACTGGGGTGCAGAGCTAAAATATGCAGGATACGATGGCATTATAATCACAGGCAAGGCTTCTAAGCCTGTCTACATATACATAGAGGACGACCTAGTGGAGATAAAGGACGCCAGCCACCTTTGGGGTAAAGGTACCTACGAAACTACTAGCATTCTTCAAAAAGATCATAGAGGCTACGACACCAAGGTAGCTGCCATAGGCCCTGCCGCTGAGAACGGTGTGCTATATGGGTCAGTGATCTTCGACTACTGGGATGCTGCGGGCAGAACAGGCACAGGCACTGTGATGGCTTCTAAGAACCTTAAAGCCATAGCGGTCACAGGCACCGGCTCCCTAACTGTAGCCAACCCTAGGAGATACGCAGAGGTAGCCAAAGAGGCTTGGCAGGCCCTCATGGAAGACCCAGGCTTCCAGACGCAGGAACATGCAGCTTTAGGCACGCTGGTGGTGCTAGGGTTAGGTAATGCGCAGGGCTGGCTTCCAACGAGAAACTTCCGAGAAACGGTCTTCGAGCTGGCTGATGAAGTTAGCGGTGAGGCTTTCAGAGACCGCTTCTCGACGAGACCTGCACCCATACCAGCCGGTCGGGCCTGCCTATCATGTCCTAACAGGTGTAAGAGATTTGGAAGGATAACCTCAGGTAAGTACGCCGGGACTAAAGGCAACATAGAGTTCGAGGGCGTAGCCGCCTTTGGCCCTAAGTGTGGTGTAGGGGACCTTGAAGCGGTCTACCACGCCTACATGCTGGCCAACGACTATGGCATGGACTGCATCAGCTGCGGCAACACCATAGCGTTATTCATGGAGCTTCACGAAGAAGGGATCCTGACCCATGACGAGCTCGAAGGCTTAGACCTACACTTCGGGGATGCTGACGCCATGGTGGAGATGGTCCACCGCATCGCTAAGCGTGAAGGCAAGCTAGGCGAGCTGGGAGGCTTAGGAGAAGAACTAGCAGCCAAGAGGATAGGTAGAGGCGCCGAAAACTACACCACCACCATCAAGGGCATGGGTACCATAGGCACTGACCCAAGGGTAGCTAAGGGCTTCGGCTTCGGCTTCGCTGTAGCGAGTAGAGGCTCTGATCACTTAAGGGCTCACCCAGTCTTCGAGATGATCAAGTACCCGCCAGGCGTAGCTGAAGAGCTCTTCGGAGCAAAGGAGGCCGGAGAGCTGAGCAAGTATGAAGGTAAGGTCAGGCTAGTGTTCTTCCACGAAAATATGGCCGCGATCACCGATTCCATGGGCACATGTAGGTTCATGCACGCCTCGTTCTACGCCGAGTATCCTATACCTGAGATCCTCGCCAAGTACCTTAAGAAGAAGGGCCCGGTCTACTCGATCAAGTACCATGAATGGCTATCAGCAGCCACCGGATTAAACTTCACCTACGAGGACTTAATGAAAACTGGGGAGAGAATCATAAACCTTGAGAGAGCGCTCAACGTAAGGTTCGGCATAAGGAGAGAACACGACACGCTACCTAAGCGCTTCTTAACGCAACCCGTACCGACAGGCCCCTACAAGGGAACAGTGTTCAGCCAGGAGAAGCTTGATGAAATGTTAGATGAGTACTACGACCTGAGGGGCTGGGAGCGCGAAACAGGTTTACCCTACAGAGAGAGCCTCGTAGAACTAGGGCTAGAAGACGTGGCAGAAGACCTTGAACGTAGAGGGCTAGTAGCGACAAGGATAAAGGAGTGAACAGCCTTAAATTGGAGGGATGAAGCGTGCCTTACTGTAGGATTTGCGGTAGAAGGATAGAGCTCTCCACTACAGGAGTGAAGGTATACAAATGTAGATGGTGTGGTAAGATAGTCTGTCGCGACGACTATGACCTTGTAAGGAACCTATGCGTTGAGTGCTCGGGAGCGAAGGCTAGGAGAGGCGTGGCGGCGAGGGCACGGTGATGCCCCTCGTCACCGTAAAATACCTTACTGTTTTCTCCAATATTACCGGGAAACGAGAGGAAAAAGTTAAGTTAAATGAAGGTTCTAAGCTACGCGACTTGGCATTTCAGCTCTACAAGAAATATGGACGAGAATTTGAGG
>QMSI01000019.1 GCA_003649615.1 Thermoprotei archaeon
GAGTATGAGTATGTTAAGCCTAACGGCTACCTCTTAGTACAGTTTGCGTCTGGTAGATGGGGCGTATCAGTAGAGTACCTCATTAACTCAGATGGCATAGAGATCAAGTACGGTCAAGGAGCTAAGCCCGGGTTTGGGGGGCATTTACTAGGCGAGAAGGTCACCGACGAGGTTGCGTACACTAGGGGTATACCAAAAGGCACTGACTGTCTAAGCCCGGCCAGGCACGTAGACATCAGGACGGTTGACGACCTCAAGAGGGTGATCAATATATTAAGGGACATCGTGGGCTATGAAAAGCCCATAGGCGTTAAGCTAGGCCCTGGCAATGTACGTAGGGAGGTTAACGCCGCCACGCAATGCGACGTCGACTTCATAGCTATTGACGGCAAGTATGGTGGTACCGGCGCGAGCCCACAACAAGCTATCCAATCCTTGGGATTGCCGACGCTGGCCATCATATCGGCTGCTGTCCAAGCGCTGAAGGATGCTGGCGTCAGGGAGGATGTGGCGTTGATAGCCATGGGCGGTTTCAGGGACGGCGCCGACGTAGCTAAAGCGTTAGCCCTAGGCGCTGACGCAGTTGCCATGGTGTCGGCTATCGAGATCGCCGCTGGATGTACTATGTGCGGTCAATGCTCGACGGGCAATTGTCAAGCAGGTATATGTACGCAGGATCCAGAGTTGAGGAAGAGGCTTGGTGGAGGTAAGGGCATCGACCAAGCTGCACAGTGGATCGTGAACTTTACGCATTCAGTAACTAAGGAGGTTTCACAGCTGGCGGCTGCGTGTGGCCACAAGAGCGTTAAGGAGTTTAACAAGGAGGATTTAAGGGCGATAACCGTTGAAGCTGCAGCGATAGCTGGAGTTAAACTTGCTGGGCTGGAGGACTATGTGTTACCGCAGTGGAAGGCTAGAGAATAGGCTCCCTCCACGCACCTCGCACATACCTTCTTTAAAGTTAAAGCCCTCATCGACGAAGATTAAGGAGGCCCGAGGAGTAATGGCTTGATAAACCTTTGCTGTCTTAAACACACCTGGAGGTGCTGCAGGCGTAAGAAAAAAGGCCGCCCCTTAATGGGCATTTTAAGCGTACGTGACGATTAAGTTCGTAATTGCGCACCGCCCTTCCATCTCTGAGGGCGAGCTCAGTCATAGGGCCTTTTAGGGCTTTGGGTGGTGTGGGGTTTAAAAGTTAGCTTTGTTTTGCTTGGCTTGAGGGTTTTTGAGTGTTAAGCCGTGGCTTAAAGGCTGGCCTTGTGAAGTGCCAGTTAATTTCGAGTATCCTAGAGAGCTCTGGGGAATAGGAGTATTCTTGCAGACCATGGCTATCTTCAATGAAAGATAAGGTGAACAACGAGGTTAAGCATAGGGAGCCTTGGAGGGTTTTCGCCCAAACCATGCTTAATAGGGCAGCTAAAGAATATTTAGAGGTCTTCTTCTTAGTTAGGTTTATGCTATTCAGCTTAAAGGTTAGAGATGGTAAGCTGAAGGAGATTATTGCAACGAACCATGTAGATGGCACGGTTCGGCCGCAGATCCTTGAGCGCGACGTAAACCCTAAGTACTATAAGCTGATCGAAAACTTCGAGTCGGAGAAATCAATACCGGTAGTGCTGAACACCTCATTTAATGATAAAGGTAAGCCCATAGTCCTTACGCCTCAAGACGCTATACGGACGTTTTTCAGTACAGGGTTGGATGCAATAGCTATAGGTAACTTCCGGTAACTTCCTTGTGGAGAAGGAGAGAGTAGGAGGTGAGTTAACGTGATAATACCTGTAAGGTGTTTTACTTGCGGTAGGCCCATAGGCCACCTCTGGGAGGAGTTCAGCCGAAGGGTTAAGGAAGGGGAAGCGCCAGGTAAAGTTCTCGATGACCTAGGAGTGACAAGGTATTGCTGTAGGAGGATGCTCATTAGCCACATAGAAGCCATAGATGAAGTGTTAAAGTTTAAGAGGCCTAGCTACTGAGGCGCCGGGTTACTTTTATCTAGCGTATCGCTTTATCACTGCATGGGGTTTGCTTTTGGATGGCTTAGCTGTCATTGAGGCTGCTAGGGCACGTAAGGTATTTGATAGTCGAGGTAGCTTGACCATAGAGGTGGAGCTTGAAACTACCGGTGGCTATGGACGTTACTCAGCTCCAGCAGGTGCGAGCGTAGGTGTCCACGAAGCAGTGGCTTTCCCTCGTGGAGGAGTGGATGAGGCTTTAAGGCTTTTCGAAGAACTGGTCGCACCTAAGCTGGTTGGTATGGACGCCTCGGACCAGAAAGGAGTAGATGAAGCCTTGAAGGAGGTGGACGGCACGCCGAACTTCTCTAGGATAGGAGGCTCGATGGCTATAGCCTGCTCCATTGCTGCTGCTAAGGCAGCAGCCTCCTCTCTGGGTCTTCCGCTTTATAGGTGGCTTGGAGGTGCATTGGCTACTACTATACCTGCACCTTTAGGCAACGTTTTGGGAGGAGGTAAACATGCTGCTGCTAAGGCCTTAGACATCCAAGAAATACTTGTGTTCCCCTTGAATGCTTCCTCTGCGCATGTGGCGCTCAGGGTGAACGCGGAGGTACATCGAAGGCTCCCTAAACGCATAGCTAAGCTTGACCCGACTTTTTCCGGAGGCAAGACTGATGAAGGCGCCTGGGTGGCTAAGCTTAGCGCTGAACAAGCATTAGGGATTGTACGCGAGGTGTGCGATGAAGTAGGAGACGAGCTAGGATGTAAAGTAGGGCTTGGTATAGATGTAGCTGCATCCTCGCTGTGGGATGAGTCAAGTAAAGTTTACCGCTACGCCGGTGAGGGGGTTAACCGTACACCCGATGAGCAGTTAGCTTTTATTGAGGGGCTTGTCAAGGACTTTAGGCTCCTCTACGTTGAAGACCCCTTCCATGAAGAGGACTACGATAGCTTCGCTAAGCTAACTAAGCTGGTTAAGCCTTGTTTAGTCTGTGGAGATGACCTTTTCACCACCAATGTAGAGAGGCTTAGGAGAGGGGTGGAGTTGAAGGCGGCTAACGCCATAATAATTAAGCCTAATCAGGTAGGCACTTTAACCGACGCCTTCAACACTGTTAGCTTGGCTAAATCTAATGGTTTTATCATCGTAGTCTCCCACCGCTCAGGCGAGACTGAGGATGAAGCGTTGGCCCATATAGCAGTAGGCTTCTCAGCCCCCCTTATCAAGACTGGAGTGGTTGGCGGGGAGCGCATAGCAAAACTAAATGAACTGATCAGAATAGAGGAGGGGCTTCCCTCAGCCTCCATGAGCACCCTCCTCTTAGATTAACCGTTAACTATTAAAGGATCCGGCTTGCCTTAGCGGCTGGTTGACATGTCATCCACGGGAGATAAGGAAGGTGAGGAGAAGAAGATAGAGCTCCTCATACCGTTGGAGGTTTACTTAGCAGCAGGCTTACATATAGGTACTCATATCAAAAGCCGCTTCCTTAAACCCTTCATCTACCGAGTTAGGCCTGATGGGCTATGTGTAATAGATGTGGGCAAGATCGATGAACGCATTAGGATAGCCGCTAAGTTTCTAGCTCGCTATGATCCACCTAAGATAGCTGCAGTCTCCTCTAGACAGTACGGCGTCCCATGCGTGTTAAAGTTCTGTCAGCTCACAGGAGCTAGGCCTCTCATTAACCGATTCATACCTGGCTCATTCACGAACCCCAACCTTCCTACCTATGTTGAGCCAGACGTGGTGTTGATAACTGACCCTAGAGCCGACGAACAAGCACTGATAGAAGCTTCTCAGATAGGTGTCCCCATAGTAGCTTTATGCGACACCGATAACGACGTCTTCTTCGTCGACCTCATGATACCTGTCAACAATAAAGGAAGGAAAGCTTTAGCCTTGACCTACTGGCTCTTAACAAGGCAGGTTTTGAGGGAGCGGGGAGTTATACCGCCGGATGCCGATCTACCTACGCCTCTCGAGGAGTTCGAGGCCAAGGTGGAGGAAGGCGTAGAGTAGGGGGTCTAGATGGGAGTTAGAAGGCCTGCTGTAGCTGGCTATTTCTATGAGGCTGACCCCGACGCCCTTAAAAAGAGAATTGAACACTGCTTCCTCAGCTCTTTAGGTCCAGGCAAGCTTCCTAAGGTGGAGAAAGAAGGCCCTCGGAGAATTAAGGGACTAGTGGTGCCTCACGCAGGCCTCATGTATTCAGGGCCTGTAGCCGCTCAAGCCTACTTGGCGCTTGCTGAAGACGGAATCCCGGACACAGCGATTATCATAGGGCCTAACCATACAGGCTGGGGGGCCGGTATATCAATAATGGTGGATGGCTCTTGGAGCTGCCCACTAGGAGAGGTTGAAATAGACACTGAGCTGGCCTCAAGGATCCAAGGAGCAGCTAGCTTAATATCGGTGGATGAGGAAGCCCACCTAAACGAACACTCCATCGAGGTTCAGCTACCTTTCCTCACCTACATCTACGGGGAGAAGGTTAAGATAGTGCCTATATGCATGATGATCCAAGCTTACGAAGCATGCATAGACGTTGGGAGGGCCATAGCGAGCGCTGCTGCTGGGAGAAACGTGGTGGTGATAGCGTCCACGGACTTTACACACTATGAAAGTCAGAGGTCAGCTGAGGCAAAGGATAGGATGGCCATCGAAGCCATCTTGAAGATGGACGCTAAAGGCTTGATAGAGGTGGTGGAGCGTGAGGCTATCTCTATGTGTGGTTATGGCCCCGTAGCCTCCATGATAATAGCCAGCTTAAGCTTTGGAGCCTCTAAGGCTGAGCTACTTAAGTATGCCACTTCCGGTGACGTAACTAAGGACTACTCCTCTGTGGTAGGCTACGCTTCATTAATGGTGGTTTAAGTGGATGTTTCAAGTAGGCGTAAGCTAGAACACATTTGGGTTTGTTTAGAAAAGGATGTGGAAGCCGCCAGTTTACGCTCAGGCTTTGATGATATATACCTCGTACACCGCTGCATACCTGAACTAGACTTAGAAGAGGTGTCTATGGAAGTTCGTTTTCTCGGGAGAAGGTTTAAGGCTCCATTAACCATCTCTGCGTTGACAGGGGGACCTAAACTAGCTGCTGTTATTAATAGATCATTGGCTGAGGCTGCTCAACATCTAGGCCTTCTCCTCGAGCTTGGCAGTCAGAGGCCAGCGTTAGAGGACTCTGGCTTAAAGGCCTCCTTTAAGACAGTCAGAGAAGTGGCTCCCGATGTATTCATAGCTGCTAACGTTGGGGCGGTGCAATTGACGAGTGAAGGCTTAGACTTCGTTAAACAGGCAATAGACATGGTGGAAGCCAATGCAGTAGCAGTACACCTCAATCCTCTTCAAGAAGCAGTGCAGCCTGAAGGTGAAGCCAAGTTTAAAAGGGTCTTAGAGTCCATCAACGAGCTCTCTAAGAACGTAGGCGTCCCTGTGATAGTTAAGGAGACCGGTAGCGGCATAGCGCGTGAAGAAGCTATGGCTCTCGAGAAGGCTGGAGTTTCAGCTATCGACGTGGCTGGGGCTGGTGGTACCAGCTGGGCTGTTATCGAGGCTTACCGTGCCCTAAGCAATGGTGATGAAAGGAAGCATAGCGTAGGGATGAGGTTTAGGGATTGGGGCGTTCCTACAGCTGTAAGCATCGTAGAGGTCAGGGAGGCCACGTCTTTGCCCATTATAGGTTCAGGAGGTGTTAGGTCGGGCCTTGACTCCGCCAAGGCCCTTTCGCTTGGGGCTGACATGGCTGGAATGGCCTTACCCCTCCTTAGGCCAGCTTTAGCTGGAGGATGGGCGGTAATAGAGTTTCTTGAGAGGATAATGGAGGAGCTTAGGTTAGCGATGTTCCTCACAGGTTCATGTAGCGTAGAGGACCTCAAGAAAGCTGACGTGGTGATTACGGGGCGGACCGCGGAGTGGTTGAGGGCACGAGGGATAGAAGTGTCTAGATTGGCTACGCGTAGAGCTAGGGCTTTCACCTGTGAGTGAGGATAGCTTTCACTTCTTTATCTTCCACCTCATCTATTCTGGCGAAGCCTATCCTCTCAAACTGGACGAGGTCCCCCGGCTTTAAGGATGAGCAAGTCTCTTCTCCGAGCCCATCCATCACTTTTAAGCTCTCTAGGTTTATTCCTCCGTTTAGGAATAGCTTTGTGGGGATGGTTAAGCTTACCTTAACGTTACGTTCGGCAGGAACCCACTGAACCTTAGGATCTATGAGTTCGTCACCGGCATACCTGGCGTGTACCACTTCTTCTATTTCTTGGACCTCCACGTTGAAGAGCCCTATCAACCTAAACTTGCGCTTAGCTAGCTGCGCGACCTCCTCTCCATCAACGAAGACCTTAACCTCTCCTCCCAACCCATCGACATGTAGCTCCCTAAAGCCTCGCTCAGGGAAGTTAGGGTGTAGCTTGATCTTCACTGTGCTTATGGGAGGCGTGCCTGAAACGATCATTAACTTCGGGTGGGGGACGAAGAAGAACCTATTAGCTATGGGGTCCACCACCTTCCTATTGTATGAGCTTAGCAGCTCCCAGGTTATGAGGGCGTTAGCTTTGCTTGGTCCTACATCTAGGATGAGCTTCTTCACCGCCTCTGGGCGTATTCCTCTCCTCCACAGACCTCTTAAGGTAGCTAGGCGGGGGTCATCCCATCCCTTTACAAGTCCATCCTTTATCAACGGCGTTATCTTCCTCTTTGACAGTGGGACCCCCTCCATGTTAAGCCTACCGAACTGTATGGCCACGGGCATAGGCCAGCCCATGGCTTTGAAGATCTCCTCCTGGATGTCTACCCTCATTACGAACTCTATGGACCTTAAGATGTGGCTTACACGTAGTTCATGATCCTCAACGGCACACGCAAAGTCGTAGGTGGGGTAAACGTGGTATCTATCTCCTTTCAAAGGATGTGGGTAGTCGATGATCCTCAAGATCACAGGGTCTCGGAGAGCATAGTTCCTCGCCTTCATGCTTGTCTTAAGCCTAACCACGGCTTCGCCTTCACTAAACTTTCCTTCAAGCATCCCGTCAAATAGCTCTAGGTTTCGTGACGCGTTAGAGTGCCGGCAAACGCACTCCTCTCCTCGCCTACGTTTCTCCCTAAGCTCCTTGGTTGGACAAATACAAACATAGCTAAGCCCTCTCTCTAGGAGAGACTTGGCTATGCCGTACATGAACTCGATGTCGTCAGAAACAACTTTCTCCACGTCCCATGAAAGGCCTAAGGCTCTTAAGTCTTCCTTTATCGCTTCATAGAACTCGGCCTTCTCGGCTTTGGGGTTGGTGTCTTCAAACCTTAAGATGAAGGTGCCGCCGTACATCTTAGCGTACTCGTAAGAAAGCACTGCTGCCTTAGCATGGCCTAAGTGGAGAAACCCATTAGGTTCAGGAGCGAACCTAGTAACCACTTTCTCGAAGCCCTCCGCTGCGGGCAGTGGAGGTAACTTCCTCTCTTCCTTTCCCGGCTTCTCCAACACCTCGGGGAACTCTTCTTCCAAGATTCTTCGCTGCTCATCGAGCGTTAAGCTGTTGACTTCGTCGACTGTCTTTCTAACCACGTCGATAAGCTCCCTCAACCTAGACCTTACTTCAGGCTTCTCAGCGAGAAGTTTCTTAACCACGGCGTTGACGTCCGCTTTTCCTCCATGAAGTATAGCGTTTCTAAGAGCATGTTTCCTTAGTATAACGTTAAGGTCAAGTTCCATTCTTAGACCCTCTACGGAGAACTCGTCCTCCCTACACCTAAAACCTTCCTATGCAAGAGTGGGAAAGCATATATACCCCGCTTAACGCTATATCGTTACTCGCCCATGAATTGATGAGTGTGAGAGGAGGCGTAAGATCTTGTCCAAACCTTTCTATGTAAGGTTTGAGGTTCCCTCGGACTTAGCTGAGAAAGCATACGAGGCAGTGAGGATAGCTAAGGACACCGGGAAGGTTAGGAAAGGCACCAATGAGACTACGAAAGCAGTGGAACGTGGCTTAGCTAAGCTGGTGGTCATCGCAGAGGACGTCGACCCTCCAGAGGTGGTAGCTCACCTACCTCTCCTCTGCGAGGAGAAGAAGATCTCCTACATCTACGTTCCAAGCAAGGATAGATTAGGGCAAGCTTGCGGTATTGAGGTTAAAGCTGCCTCTGCTTGCATAGTGGAGGAGGGCGAAGCTAAGTCACTGATCGATGAGATCGTGAAGAAGGTGGAGGAGATCAGGGTTAAAGGTGCTCCTAGCGAGGAAGCGGAAGCTGCACCTGCTGAGGCTGAGGAGAAACCTAAACGAAGGAAGCGTAAGTCGTAAGCTAAGGAATCTACCTTGGCGTTAGCTTCCTAGCTTCACGCTCAGTTTCTCTAAGCATCAGTATATCTCCAACCCTTACAGGGCCCTTAACGTTCCGGGTCAAAATCCTGCCTTTATCTCTACCTTCAAGTATACGGCACCTAACCTGGATAACCTCTCCTGTAACCCCTGTCCTACCGATTATTTGGACAACCTCTGCCGGCGTGGCCTCGTCTCCAGTAGTTTTGCTCATACCAGGCGTGGAGGTAAAGGCAAGAATTTAAGCGTTACGTGTATGGAGGCGAGCTAAACTTAAAGCTAAGCTCTACTTTACGTGGGGAGGGACCTGTAATGCTTAGAGCAGCTAAGTGTTCCTTCTGCAACGCTACAATAGAACCTGGGACAGGCATCATGTATGTGAAGAGGGATGGCACTGTATTCTTCTTCTGCTCCGGTAAGTGTAGGAAGAACATGTTAAAGTTGAGGCGTAAGCCTGCCAAGATTAAGTGGGCTAAGAAGACCAGGGAGGAAGCTCAAGCTCGTAGGAGGTAGGAAGCCTCATGGAGCGCACCCTCCTCTTAGTTAAGCCCGACGGTGTAGTCAGAGGATTGATCGGTGAAGTCATAAGGAGGGTTGAGGCTAAAGGGCTAAAGATAGCTGGGCTCAAGCTGAAGTGGCTTAGCAAGGAGGAGGCGGAGGAGCTCTATAGCGTACATAAAGGTAAAGCTTTCTTCAACGACCTCGTCTCTCACATAACCTCGTCCCCCGTAGTCGCAATGGTGGTGGAGGGGGAGAAGGCCATCGAGGTGGTTAGGAGACTAATCGGCTCAACGGATCCTAAATCTTCCCCTCCAGGAACCATTAGAGGGGACCTTGGACTATCTTTGACTAAAAACGTAGTCCACGCCTCAGATTCTCTGGAGAGCGCTCAACGCGAGATCAAGGTGTTCTTTAAGGACAATGAGATCTATAGCTACGATAGGGCTGATGCTTTCTGGCTTAGTTAAGGCAAAAGTTAATGAAACGCGCCGCTAGAAGTAGCTTGGAGGAGGGGTCTAATGACTGAAGAGTACGTCAGATCGCCTATCATATGTGTACTGGGCCACGTGGACGTCGGTAAAACGCTTCTCCTCGATAAAATAAGGGGGACGGCCACCATGTTCAGGGAGGTTGGGGCCATGATCCAGCGGGGGGCCCTGCTGGATGGTAAACCCAGCATATAGGCGCTTCCTTCCTCCCTTGGACAGCGCTTGAACGTCTCTGTGGCCCTTTACTCAAGGCGTTTAAGGCAGAGATTAAGATACCTGGCTTCTTAGTGATAGATACTCCTGGTCATGAGGCTTTCGTTAACCTCCGTAGGAGAGGAGGGTCGATAGCTGACATAGCTATCCTAGTTATAGATATCCTTGAAGGCTTCGAGGAGATAACCTATGAGAGTTTAAGGATACTTAAGGAGCGTAGGGTACCCTTCGTGGTCGCGGCCAATAAGATAGACCGCATCTTGGGGTGGAAGCCGCGTGAGTATGCGTCTTTCATCGAGTCCTTTAAGGCTCAAAGCCCTGAGGTTCAGCGTAGAGTTGAGGAGTTGACTTATAGGATCGTAGAGCAGTTTTCCTATGAGGGCTTTAACGCTGAGCGTTATGATAGGGTTAAGGACTTCACGAAGACCCTTGCCATCGTGCCTACAAGCGCTCTAACAGGTGAAGGTATCCCTGACCTCCTCCTTGTCCTGGCTGGGCTTACACAGAGGTATATGATGGGTAGGCTACATGCTTCTAAAGGTCCAGCTAGGGGAGCTGTGCTTGAGTGTAGGGAGCTTCTTGGGCTAGGTGCGGTGGTTGACGCCATCATACATGACGGTGTGCTTAAACGCAACGATATCATCGTGCTCGGCGGGTTAACAGGCCCAGTGGTGACGAGGGTTAGAGCCCTCCTCCTCCCTAAGCCTTTAGATGAAATGAGGGATCCTGAAGACCGCTTTAAGTCGGTGGATAAGGTTTACGCCGCAGCCGGGGTAAGAATCGTAGCTCCCGGCTTAGGAGAAGTAGTAGCAGGCTCGCCTCTGCTAGTTGCTTCGAGCGAGGCTGAGGTCGAGGGACTTAAGAAAACTCTAATTGAGGAACTGGCTAGCATAAGGTTCTCGACTGAAGCTGAAGGAGTGGTGGTGAAGGCCGATACGCTAGGCTCCCTCGAGGCTATGGTTAGTAAGCTCAGGGAGTTAGGTATATCTATCAGGATGGCTGATGTAGGTCCTATTACCAAGAGGGATGTGATCGAGGCCTCCATAGTTAGGGACGTGGACAAGACGCTGGGGGTGATCTTGGCTTTCAACGTTAAGGCCTTGCCCGAGGTTGAAGAGGAGATTAAGTCGAGAGGGATCCCTGTCTTTAGGAGCAACGTGATCTACAGGGTTTTCGACGACTATCAGAAATGGGTAAGCCATCTAAGAGAGGAGGAGCGTAGAAGAGAGTTCGCCTCCCTCATAAGGCCTGGGAAGATAAAGCTCCTGCCAGGCTACGTATTCAGGAGAAGTGACCCAGCCATCGTGGGCGTGGAAGTTCAGTTAGGCCGGATAAGACCTGGCTACCCACTCATTAAGGATGACGGCAAAAGCGTTGGAATAGTAATGCAGATACAGGATAAGGGTAAACCCGTCGACGAGGCGGTGAAGGGGTATGCTGTGGCAGTGTCCATCAAAGGAGATGTGATGGTTGGTAGACAGATTAAGGAGGGAGACGTCCTCTACGTGGATGTCCCTGGACATCAAGTCAAGCTTCTTCTTTCCAAGTATAAGGGAGAACTTACAGAAGATGAGCTTCAAGCTCTCCAAGAGCTCGAGGAGGTTAGGTCAAAAGCCTCTATGAGGTGATGTTCGGAAGCTTATTTAAGGGTCTCTCTTGCAGTAACCTAGCATCGAGGTGTGATGGGTGTCGTTCAAGCTAGTGATCTCGAACCCTAAAACAGGTGAGGCTAAACAAGTGGTCGTAGAGGGCCCTCAAGCTTACGCCTTGATAGGTTTGAGGATAGGCGACGTGGTTGACGGCGCTACTTACGGCTATCCAGGAGTTAAGCTCAAGATAACAGGCGGTAGCGATAAAAGCGGTTTCCCCATGCGCCACGACATACCTGGAGGCGGTAAATACAGGGTCTTACTCTCAGACCCCCCCGGCTTTCACCCTAAGAAAGAGGGGATGAGGAAGCGCGTCATGGTTAGAGGGAACACCATAACCGAGGACATAGTCCAAGTTAACATGGTGATTGTGGAGGAGGGAGGTGAAGAGGCTGAGCATCAATGAAGCTAAGGAGCTTGCGGGACGTTCTCAGTCCGTGCTCAATATAGGCACCACAGGCCACGTAGACCACGGTAAAACCACCCTTGCCTGGATCCTATCAGGTGTATGGGCTGCTAGACACTCCGAGGAGATGAGGAGAGGGGTAACCTTAAGACTGGGATATTCAGACGTTGTAGCTTTAAAGTGTCCCAACTGTCCTCCTCCTCAATGTTATACGACTCTTCACCTTTCAGGCTGGACGTGTAAACACTGTGGTTCTCCGCTAATGTTTCTCAGGAAATTCAGCTTTGTGGATTGTCCAGGACACGAGATGTTAATGGCTACGATGTTGGCTGGAGCCACCTTAATGGATGGTGCTCTCCTAGTCATCGATGCTACCACTCCTTGTCCTCAGCCTCAGACACGTGAACACCTTAAAGCCTTGGAGATTATAGGTGTTAACAAAATAATAGTGGTTCAGAACAAGATAGACGTAGTGCCTAAGGAAAAGATCCTAGAACACTACCAGCAGATCCTCGCTTTTATTAAGGACTCTCCAGCCCAGGACGCGCCTATCATACCTATCTCTGCTCTGCACGGCGTCAACGTAGACGTCCTCCTCCAAGCCATAGACGAGCTCATGCCGACGCCTGTAAGGGATGAGTCTAAGCCTCCAAGGATGTATGTTGCCAGGTCCTTTGACGTGAATAAGCCCGGCACCACTCCCGAGGAACTTAAAGGAGGTGTTCTAGGAGGATCAATTGTTCAAGGAGTACTGAGGGTGGGTGAAGAGGTGGAGATCAGGCCTGGCTTAAGGGTAGAGAAGGGTGGTGGAAGGGTGGAGTATGAACCGCTATTCACGGAGGTGGTCAGCTTAAGGGGAGGTGACGTTAACTTGGAGGCTGCTAGGCCTGGAGGCCTTATAGGTGTTGGGACGACGTTAGACCCTTCCTTAACCAAGGCAGATTCTCTCGTAGGGAACATCGTGGGCAAGCCTGGTACTCTACCTGAGGTTTGGTGGGAGCTAGACCTAGAAGTATACCTTTTAGAAAAGGCTGTGGGTACGGCCGAGCAAGTGAAAGTGGAGAAGATAAAAGCGAACGAGTTGTTGATGCTTAACGTAGGGACTGCCACCACCATAGGCACTGCCATGCCTCTCTCAGAGAACAAGGTGCGCGTTAAGCTGAGGAGGCCTGTATGCGCTGAAGTGGGTTCTCGAGTAGCTATCAGCAGACAAATAGGTGGAAGGTTTAGGTTAATAGGGTACGGCATGATTGAATAGGGCGTTTTTCGTGTCTTCCCAGCTCTACGTCCTCTTAGACTCCAACTTTCTCATGCTTCCTTCCGTGAAAAGGATTAACGTACTGAGCGAGCTCGACAGGGTCTTAGGGCGTAGCTACAAGCTCTTAACCATAAACCACGTGGTGGAGGAGTTAGAGAGGCTGGCTTCATTAGGTAGACCATCTGAGAGACGCAGAGCTAAGCTTGCGTTAATGTTGATGAAGGAGTGGAACGTGGAGGTGGTTGGTGTGCCTCTTCAAGCTAAAGTCGACGACGCCATTGCTGAGGCTTCGAGTAAGCGTGGATGGGTAGTGGCTACCAACGACAGAGAATTGAGAAGGAGGCTCAAGGAGCTAGGTGTCCCCACGGTGTATCTGAGAGGAGGCAAACGATTAACCCTTGAAGGTGAAGTTGAAGCTTTAACGTCTAAGTGAAGGTAAAAGGTTTAAATTTCGCGTAGCCTTCCTGAGGCTAAGGAGATTCTTCATGTACTATCTGGTTGAGGTTAGCGACATCGTCAGGATTCCTCCGGATAAGTTTAGGGGTTCCCTCGAGAGGGCAGCTATGGAGGTCTTGAAAGAGGCGTACGAGGGTACCATGAATAAGACCCTGGGAGGTATTTTAGCGGTCGTCGACGTTAAGGTGTCGCCTATAGGTAAGTTGGTGCATGGTGATGGAGCCACCTACCATAAAGCGGTATTTAAGCTTTTAACCTATAAGCCCCTTGAGCATGAGGTGGTTGAAGCCGAGGTGACTGAGGTAACCTCCTTCGGGACTTTCCTGAGGCTAGGACCTCTCGAGGGGCTAGTTCACGTCTCACAGGTGGCTGATGACTATATCTCGTACGACGGTAAGAGAGGGGCTTTAATATGTAAGAACAGTAGGAGAGTGCTTCAGAAAGGGGACATAGTGAGGGCTAGGATAGTCACTGTAAGCCTCTCGAGCGGAAGTTTCAGGGAGTGTAAGGTAGGCCTAACCATGAGGCAGCCTTTCCTAGGTAAATTAGAGTGGATAGAAGAGGACGTTGAGAAGGCTAGAACGCCTGTTAAGGGAGCCAAGCCAAAGAAGCCAGCAGGGGTCTGAGATGAGCAGTAGAGGTACCGGTAGGCTTAAGGCATGCGTTAAGTGTAAGGCGCTGGTCTCCATGGATGTAAACGTCTGCCCAGTCTGTAAGGGCACTATCTTCTCAACAGACTGGAGCGGCTGTGTTTCAGTCATAGATCCGGAGAAGTCTAAGGTTGCTCAGCTTCTAAACATAACTAAGCCTGGGCGCTATGCCTTAAAGGTGCGTTAGGCGAAGGTGTCGATGAAGGCTCTTAGGCTACCTGAAGAACTTAGACCTTCTCTTCAGAAGCCTCTTGGAAGACTTCTAAAGGGCGAGTTGGAAGAGATTTACTCAATTATCTTGAGGGAAGCGGAGAGGCATAGGCCGCAACGTATCGTGGCCGTAGGAGACATAGTTGTCGGGGACTCCTTGAAGTTTAACTTGAGGCTTGATGTGGCAATAGCGGACCTTAAAACCAAGAGAGTTCAACGTGAAAAGCCTCCACCAAGCATCTTTCGTAGAGTGGTTAAGGTAAGTAATCCTCCAGGTTTCATTACTTTTGAAGCCCTTGAAACGGTCAAACGATGTGTTACTGAGGGTGGGGGAGTACTAATCGTTGTTGAAGGGGAAGAGGACTTATTGACCATACCGGCGGTGCTCTACGCGCCGAGAGGCTCCTTTATAATGTATGGACAGCCCGACGAAGGCGTGGTGCTCGTGGTGGCGGATGAAGACGCTAAGCGTTTCTTCGAAAAATTAATAAACAGCTTCGTGCCTGTTGAGGTGCATTCATGAATAGGGGGTCCCCATGACAGAAGAAACCGAAACTGTAGCTAAACCTTCCTTAAAGGTGGAGGAAATTAGGGAGAACCCTCTGCTTAACAGGCGTGAAGTATTATTCACTGTGTTTCATGAGGGGGCGGGGACCCCTGACCGCTGGATAATCAAGAAAACCATAGCAGAGTTCCTCGGGGTTCCCGTGGAGCACGTGATTGTTAAATCGTTAACTACGAGGGCTAGAGCCTGGAAGACGAGGGGTCACGCTCACGTCTATGATAGTAAAGAGGAGCTAATCAAGGTGGAGCCCCGACACCTCTATATTAGGAACCTCCCTCCTGAAGAGAGAGCAGAGGCTTTGAAGGCTTTAAGGGGAGAAAAGAAGGGTGGGTGAAGAGCTTTGTATAAATACATGGCTAAGGCATGGAGGAAACCTGGTGAAGGTTTCCTAGCTGAGCTCCTAAAGAGACGTTTAATAGAATGGAGAAGACAGCCCACGGTAGTTAGGGTAGAAAAACCTACAAGGATTGATAGGGCTCGGTCGCTGGGTTATAAAGCGAAGGTAGGCTTCGTCGTGGTTAGGGTTAAGGTGAGGAAGGGAGGATTGAGGAAACCGAGGCCTAGGAGCGGTCGCAGACCTAAAAGGATGGGTGTTTATGGTTATTCTCCATGGAGAAGCTTAAGGGAAATAGCTGAGGAGAGAGCAGCCCGTAAATACCCGAACTTGAAAGTTCTTGGCAGCTACTGGGTGGGTGAGGACGGTAGACATAAATGGTTTGAGGTAATACTGGTCGACCCCTCACACCCTTCAATCAAAAACGATGAGGAGCTTCAGGCCAAGCTACCCCTTAAAGGATCTTAGAGGAGACTTTAATTAGCTGCTATGCCTTTATCCTCTTCGGGTTGTTTTCTTGACCTCCATAGATGAGCTTTTATCTTTGCTTGAAAGGATGGGTGTATCCAAAGCTGAAGCCAAGCTCTACTTAAAGGTCTTGGAGGATGGCTCCATTAACCTTGAGGGCGCCGCGAAGCTTCTAGGATGCAGCGTAAGGGAAGCTGAGACCCTGCTCAAAGCGATGACGGCTAAAGGCCTCCTTAAACCTTCCGTCAACAATAGCTACGAAGCACTTAAGCCAAAGGAAGCAGTAAATGCTTTGCTGAAAGCCAAGATAGAGGAATTAAACGCTAAGCTTGAACATTTCAGGGGAGATGCATCTAAGCTAATCAGCTTACTTGAAGGCTTCTACGCCGAGAGACATCTAGGAGTTAAGCCAGAGGAGCTTTTGAAGCCGCTCGAAGCTTTAAGCTCCATGGAGCTTCAGACGGTCAAGATGTTAAGTGAGGCTCAGCGAGAAGTGAACATTTTTACTGCTGGTTTCGGGTGGCTTGACAAGGTCTACGAGGAGCTTTCAAGCGCAAAATCGAGAGGAGTTAAGGTCAAGGTGTTAATGAGGGTGGTTGATGAAGAGTCTAGGAAAGCGGCTGAAAGGCTTAAAGACCTAGGTGCTGAGGTAAGGGTTCAAAGAGAGCCTTGGTACCCCCTACGTGGCACCATAGTTGACGATAGCAAGCTTGTGTTTCTCATATGGGCGACGGAGCATAAAACTAGATATTACCGTCCTCACTACACCGAGAATGAAGGTTTGATCAAGGTGTTCAAGGAGGCTTTTAGTAAGCGTTGGGAGGATGCTGAAGCTTATACTTGAAACGGTAGGTTTAGTATGTCTTCAGCTTACATTGAAGCTTTTTCCCACGCCACCGAAGACCTCAATAAAGTCTCCAAAGCGATGCTCAACTTGCTCCCACCAGAGCTTAGAGGTAAAGTGGAGGTTTCATACGAGGCCGTTAAGGGTCACTACGATAACCAGATAGTTATCTTAAGGACCGAGCTTAAAGGGGAGGATGCTGAGTGTTTCATTAAATACATAGCCTCCTCCATGAGTGAGGTAGACAAGGCTATACTAAGGGCTACTTTAGACCTTAGGATGGAAGAGTCGAGGAGCTTATACTTAAGGCTAGATAAAGGTGCTGCCTATGCAGGGAAATTTAAACTTGTAGATAGGGGGGAAGCGATCAAGGTCAAGCTAACTTTAACCTTGCCTAGAGGACGTAGCTTGAGGAGCTATCTAAGTGAAGTGGGGCTTGCCTAATGGTTAGGCGCTTCATGGACTCACGGATCCTCTATCTAGATGAAGATGTACTTAAGCTAGCAGCCCACCTTAAGTGGAGGGTCATAGCCTTTACGGTTTCTCGAACTGGAGATCTTCAGGAGCTGAAGGAGTTTAAGGAAAAAGGGAGAAAGATGGGGCTTGATGTAACTTCTCGCCTAGACATCGTTACGTCTTCCATAGGGGAGCTCAAGGGGAAGCTCCTATCCATGCGTAGAAACTTCGAGTTAATAGGTGTCTATCCCTTGAATATCGAGGTAGCTAGGACAGCAGCTAGAGACAATAAGGTAGACTTCCTAGTTTTACCCTCCGACCTTAAGCTTAAGGTGTTTGATGAAGGAGTAGCAAGCCTCATGGAAAACTCTAAGGTTCTACTCGAAGTAGACCTAGTTCCTCTGATAGAGCAAGAATGTTCTTCGCGGCTCCTAAGGCTCTATAGGAGAGCTTACGACGTGGCTAAGAAACATAGAGTAAAAGTGGTATTTGCTTCTGGTGCTAAGGCTCCCTTGGAGTTGAGGGCTCCTCGTGATCTGGCAGCCTTAGCCTCCTTGATCACTTTAGACGAGGAGAAGGCGCTCAACGGTTTATCAACAATCCCTCTAACACGCTTA